>JAWUYH010000016.1:0-23538 GCA_034110895.1 Gammaproteobacteria bacterium
TTGACATATTCCAAATAATGGGGGTAACTTATAATGTGGCTGCTACTTTAAAAAGTGAGTTAGCCCTAATGGCTTTATCAGACACTAGAGTTCAATCGCTAAAGGAAGGCCTTAAGCCTGATGGTGCTGCTACCCTCAAGACTTATGGGGTTACAGGTGAAAAAGGGATTTATATTGAAGTTACCCAACAAAAACGGTAAGCGGTGGCGTTTTAAATATCGCTTGGGTGGTAAGGACAAATTACTCTCCATAGGTAGCTATCCTGAAATAATGCTCAAAGAAGCTAGAAATCGCAGAGATTCATAGTTGTTAAGTAGCATAAGGAATGGACCCTTCAGACTTAAGGAAAGTGGAGAAGCAACCAGAACAGCTTTGAAGCTAGCCCGAGAATGGCATAACAAGTTTAGTGCTACTTGGTCAGAAAGACATAATTAGCCTTACATAATTTACACCGTCAAAATAAACTTTATTAGGAGTACTAAAATGAAAAAAATTATATCTGGGTTAGCATCAGTAATGATTACAGGAGTGGTTTTTACCACCAGTACCTATGCAGGGCAAGCGATGAGTGAAGCACATGCTCATATCGAGCATGTGATGACTAGTTGGAATGATACACCATCACAGCACGGCCTCCTGCCAGTTGCAATGAAAGATGCAGGAATTGCAGCCGCTCACGCTGCTCTTGCCGCTAAATCTCCAGACGATCTAGCAACAATGAAATTGCATGCAAGACATGTTCGCCACGCGATAGACACATCATATGAAGCATCAGGACCAGGTACAGGATACGGGCTGATTAAGGCGGCCAAAGGGGGAATTGAACACGCCACACTCGCCAGTAAAAGTGAAAGTGCATCCGGAGCAGTTAAAGTCCACACAGAACACGTAGTGACATCATTAAACAATGCCATCGCTCGTAGCAGAATGGCTTTATATGAAGCACAAGCAGTGCTTATTGCAACCAGTGCTGGTCAAGCTGCGCCACATGCCACCAAAATGGCAGAACTGACGCAAGCGGCTATTAATGGTGTTGACGCGAATGGGGATGGTAGTATCAGCTGGCATGCACATGAAGGTGGTCTTAATGTTGCAAACCAACACATGGGAATCATGATGAATGCTGAGGGAATGAAACACTAAAGGTTGTCAAAACCTCTAAAGCTCATAACCTTAATACCAGACAAACCTGTTTTGGCGGGTTTTTTTTATGGACGCTATTTATGGATTACTTGGTAGGGTTTTGATGATGGATTAGCGGTGCCAGTATAGTGATTGTGAAAATATTCTCTGACCGCTATGAAATGACAGGCGCTGAGGCTATTAAGGAGAAATAGAGAATGACTGTTCACGATTCCACTACGTCACCAGTATGGCATAGCTGCAACATCGCCAGCGTATTCCAGCAAGTCTCTTCGACTGCAGACGGTCTGTCACAGTATTATGCGGAACAGCACCTCAAGAAGTACGGAGCCAATCGTCTGACACCAGCAAAAAAAAAAGGCCCGCTGACGCGCTTGCTGGCCCAGTTCCATAACGTGTTGATCTATGTGCTGCTGGCATCCGGCGGCATCACCGCACTGTTAGGTCACGGGGTAGACAGCGGCGTCATTATGTGTGTTGTCATCCTCAACGCCATAATCGGTTTCATTCAGGAAGGCAAGGCAGAAAAGGCGCTAGATGCGATTAGCAACATGCTCTCTCTTCAAGCAATCGTTAAACGAGACGGTACGTTCATCAGCCTTGCCGCCGAACAGCTGGTACCAGGTGATGTTGTATTACTCCAGTCCGGTGACAAAGTCCCCGCAGATCTACGTCTCTTCAAGACCCGAGAACTGCGTATTGATGAGGCGATGCTGACGGGTGAATCATTACCCACAGAGAAATTTACTCAACCTGTGACGGAACACGCTGCTATCGGTGATCGAAAGTGCCTAGCTTACTCGGGCACTCTGGTCACCTTTGGACAGGGACAGGGTGTTGTCATCGCTACGGCCGATCGCACTGAAATTGGCCGCATCAGCAACATGTTGAGTCAAGTGCAGGTACTCACTACTCCTCTTCTACGACAAATGGATACCTTTGCTCGATGGCTTACGCTCTCCATCGGCATCATCGCCGCAATGACCTTTACCTATGGTGTGTTGCTACAAAATTATACGGCCGGTGATATGTTCCTTACTGCTGTGGGTCTTGCGGTAGCTAGTATCCCGGAGGGGTTGCCCGCCATCATGACTATTACCTTAGCCATGGGTGTACAGCGTATGGCAAAAAAACACGCCATCATTCGCCGCCTGCCCGCAGTAGAAACCCTAGGTTCGGTCACGGTCATTTGCTCGGACAAGACAGGCACGCTCACCCGCAATGAAATGACGGTGCAGACCGTGACTACTGCCGCTGGAACCTGCGAGGTCAGCGGTGCCGGCTATGACCCACACGGTACCTTCAACCTCAATGGTAAAGATATTACAACAGAAAGCTTTCCACTTCTACAGGAGTTGGCTCAGGCAGCATTGTTATGCAATGATGCGTCCCTGTCAGAAGAAAATGGCCAGTGGTATATACAGGGCGATCCCACCGAGGGTGCACTGGTGACTCTAGCGCTAAAAGCTGGGCTAGATCACCATTATAGCCAGACCCAGTATCCACGGATCGATACCATTCCCTTTGAGTCGCAGCACCGCTTCATGGCCAGTCTGCACCACGATCATGCTGGCCATGGCTTTATCTACCTAAAAGGTGCACCGGAACAAGTGCTCGAAATGTGTCACCAACAGCGCATGCGAGGTGAGGATATACCATTAGATAATGCCTACTGGGAAGTCTGCATGAACACCATGGCTACACGTGGCCAACGGCTACTGGCAATTGCCTTCAAGCCGGCGACCGCCCAACATCAAAGTCTTGCCTTTAATGATGTGGAATACGGCCTTACCCTACTGGGTCTGGTCGGCATCATCGATCCGCCACGTAAGGAAGCAACGGCAGCGGTACTTGCCTGCCAGACAGCCGGCATCCGCGTGAAGATGATCACCGGTGACCACGCCATCACCGCCCTAGCCATCGGCACACTAATGGGCATAGGTAATGGTGCCACGGTGATCAAAGGTAGCGAGCTGGAAACTTATAACGAAGCGCAGTTAAAGGAAGCCGTACAGCGTTGTGATATTTTTGCCCGGGTATCGCCTAAACAAAAGCTGCAACTAGTGACGGCATTACAGGCTAATGGAGAAATAGTTTCCATGACCGGCGATGGGGTCAACGATGCGCCAGCACTAAAACGCGCCGACGTGGGCGTCGCCATGGGACTCAAGGGTACCGAGGTAACCAAGGAGTCGGCGGAAATGGTGCTTGCCGATGACAATTTTTCCTCTATTGCCCATGCCGTCGAAGAAGGCCGTACTGTTTACGACAATCTGAAAAAATCTATCCTATTTATATTGCCAACCAACGGTGGCGAGGCACTGATCATAATCGCGGCCATCATCATGGGCCGCATGCTGCCCATCACCCCAGTACAGATTTTATGGATCAACATGATCACGGCGGTGACCTTGGCGCTGACCCTGGCTTTCGAACCTGCTGAAGCTGATGTTATGCAACGGCCACCACGCAAATCCAAGGAACCAATTCTCTCTCGCTTCCTCATGTGGCGTATCATCTTTGTCTCACTCATCATCGTCAGCGGTACCTTTGGGCTGTTTCTATGGGAACGGGATCACGGTGCCTCAATCGAACTGGCACGTACCGTAGCCGTCAATACGGTGGTTATGTTCGAGATATTTTACCTGTTCAGTGCCCGTTATCTGCTAGCCCCTTCATTGAACTATGAGGGGGTTTTCGGCAACCGTTACGTTCTCTATGCTATCAGCCTGCTGTTGCTGATCCAGCTGAGTTTTACCTACTATGGTCCAATGCAAATGCTATTTGCCACCACGGACATGGATCTTAATGCCTGGCTGCGTGTCATTGCTGTAACATCTTCAGTTCTAATTCTGGTGGAGATAGAAAAACTATTACTACGAAAATATAGCAAATTTGGCCAGTAAATTTTGTGATGGTTTAATAAAAATGAAGTAATTCATAGCTTATAATTTGAACCGGTATTTAATATTCACACTAGCGTTATTTTTGTATACTAATATAAATGTGATTGAGAATTTAAATCAAAATGTGAGCGATCTTGTAAACATCGATAATACAAGGCAACAACACAGGAATTACCCATGCTATCGGATGAACAGAAAAACATTACGGACGGTCTATACTAGATATGGTCAATCACACGAAAACTTTATAGTACGTAATGCCCCAAAAAGAATGATGGCGACCGCCATGTCAACGCTGAGCTAGTCCGTCAGTGCATGGCATTGGTGTATAGGAAGTATACGAACGACCAGAAGCTAACAAACTTGAAGCAGAGGCTAAGAAAGCTAAACGTGGGTTATGGGCTACTGATAAGCCAATAGAGCCTTAGTTATGGCGTAAGGGTAATCGTAATCGCACAGTTGGTCACGATACTTTAATTGTTAAAGGTATGATCATCGGTAATAAGAACAGTCATATCTACGTCATATCTAACTGTCAGAGTTACTATGCAATGTCAGAGAAGAATAGCGCGCTGTTCATTAACGAAGCACTAACTAAATCTAGTGGCTATCGTAAGGCTGGAAATTGTCCTTAGATTGTAGTTGTTCAGCCATAATATGAGCTAGGTCTAATTAGACCGGTTTCGACCCAAGGCGATCATTAGAATGTTTTAAGTCTACGTATTTATTGTAAATCTTATGTTTTCAGTTAACACTAGAGAATATTTAACGAATGAGAGAGCTATATTCGATGAAAACGTCAATGAAGAAAGTCACCACAATAGAATGTAGGCACCCAAAGGAGCAGTTGCTTTACAAGTTTCTTTTGTTATGCATGGTGCTAATAGGTTATTTTTCATATCTTAGCGTTCAATACGACATGATGACAGGAGGGGTGGCATCTATCCTAACTTGGACCTTCTTTGTTCTATGTACACCTGTCGCAGATGCTGGATTTCTATTGGACTTCCCGCTACGCTTACTGTTTGGTGTTCGCATGTTAATTTCAGAAATTGCTGTTTGGGCATTAGCCATCATCATTAACATTATTTCGTTACTCTACTTCGCTGAATATTATGAAACAACCATACTAACAAGACTTTTGCATGAAATTTTAACAATGCCATATCCTTATTGGGGCGTAATTTTACTCTCCCTAGCAGGGACATTTCTTTCTATTCGATTTGCTGATGAGCTTATGGATGTACTGCATCATCGGGATAGGAATTTTTTTCATCGTCATGGTTATAAATATGAGTTGATCATGATTGTGTTTTTTATAGTAGTATTTATTGGATACTACGAACTGATAGCTTCGCTTGGTATTGACGTGAATTTCTAAAGTGAAGGAGTGGTTTAGTATCCATATATGAAAGTAATGAACATATTTGTTTAGAATGTTTCACTAATCAGCTTCAGCTTTCGACCCAAAGCAGACATTATCATCTAATAAAGCTAATAACTATATAGCAAGGCAAGTAAGCTGATGAACAGATTTCCATTGAGGTTTTGAAAATAAAAGGTAATCAGGGCAAAATAGGCATTAATGTGCCCAAGACGTTAACTATTCTAAGAGATGATACTAACGAAAGGGACTAAACCATATTCTGCTCAAACCTAAAGCCTGATACGAAAGTGTCGGGCTTTTTTGTGCGCGCCAACTATTGATTAATTGGGAGGTATTTGCTGGTGGGCTTATATTTTAAGTATCGTGTAGTGGGGGGCAACTAAAATAAAGTTATCACTGATGTTAAGTTATATAGTCGTTTTACTGGTTAATTCGATTGATCCCACCGCGGTCTACTGTAGACCATTAAAGCCCACATAAATGCAGGGTTTAATGGTTATAGTGAGGTGGGTTTCCCTATTGTAATTAACAGGTTTTAAAGCTAAAAATGCAGAGCCCCGCTTGAAGACCAATGGCATATTACCAATCAAAGATAGCCTCTCATTTTTCTACAAAGGCACGTTCTATTACATAATCACCTGGAACACCGATTCTTGCAGAAACTTCAAAGTCTAAAGAGTCTAAAATTTTTGATAAATCTTTTAACATTTCAGAGCTTCCACAAATCATTGCTTTATCATCTTTGGGATTCATTGGCGGTAGGCCAATATCTTCAAATAGTTTTCCAGAAGTTATTAAGTCCGTTATCCTGCCTTGGTTGCTAAATGGCTCTCTTGTAACGGTTGGATAATAAATTAGCTTGCTGCGAATTTCTTCCCCCAAAAACTCATTGTTTGGTAGTTCGTCTTTAATGAAATCAGCATAAGCAAGTTCTTTTACGGTACGTACGCCGTGGACAAGTATCACTTTTTCAAAATTGTCGTAGACTGCAATGTCTTGTATCAAGCTCATGAAGGGGGCTAAGCCAGTACCAGTTGACAGAAAATATAAGTTTTTTGCTGGCTTTAAATCATGTATCAATAATGTTCCGGTTGGCTTACTGCTGACCAGTAATTCATCACCTACTTTTATATGTTGTAGTTTAGACGTTAAGGGGCCATTAGGAACAATAATACTAAAAAATTCTAAATGTTCTTCATAATTTGGACTGGCTATACTGTAAGCACGCGTTAAAGGACGACCATCACTTTGTAAGCCTATCGTCACAAACTGTCCATTTTCAAAACGTAAACCAGATTCGCGTGTTGTTTTAAAACTGAACAAATTGTCGCTCCAGTGATGTACGCTCAAAACACGCTCAGTTGTGTATTTACTCACTATTAATATCCTTTATTAGATGTTTATTTAGATGAAATTGAATCGATAATTTCTGGTACGGCTTCGAATAAATCAGCTACAAGTCCATAGTCTGCCACCTGAAATATGGGCGCGTCAGGGTCTTGATTGATGGCAACAATAACTTTGCTGTCCTTCATGCCATATGTATGCTGAATCGCTCCGGAAATACCGATTGCAAAATATAAATCTGGTGCCACAACTATACCTGTTTGTCCTACTTGTATCTCGTTAGGTGCGTATCCTGCATCCACCGCTGAACGCGTAGCGCCAAGTGCGGCACCTAATTTGTCGGCAAGTGGTGACAACGTCTTTTCAAAATCATTAGCACTACCTAGCGATCGGCCTCCTGAAATGACTACTTTAGCTGAGCCAAGCGCTGGCCTTGCAGACTGACTCTGTTCTTCAGACACCCACCGGACCTTATTTGTTGCAACGGGCGCTGCTAATGAGAAAATTTCAGCAGTCGCATTCTCAGATTGCTCTGCGATTGCAAAGTTACTCGCATGCACAGTTAGTACCTGAATGTTATCTGTGCTTTGTACTGTTGTATGTAAGTTACCTGCATAAATTGAGCGCGTATAAGTATTGTCCCCTTTAATTTTCAGTACGTCAGTAACCATCGCGACATCTAATAATGCAGAGACATGAGGCAGAACATTTCGGCTAAAGGAAGAGTGAGCAGCTAAAATTACTTGGTAATCGTTAGCAATGCCAACGACAATGTTTGCTACATCTTCAGCAAGTAAATGTTTTAAATGTGCAGACTCAACAGTTAATATTCGCTGTAAACCATTAATTTTTGCAGCTTGTTTGGCGAGAGCTTCAGTCGCTTCACCAACAATTAATAAGTCAACACTTGTAGCCCAAGCTTGTGCAGCGCTGACAGCCTGATAAACGGAAGGATTGAGATCCAGTTTGTCATGCTCAGCTAAAACTAAAACAGTCACAGTGTTACTCCTTCTAGATCTTTTAATTTTTGTAATAATTCTTGGACGTTGCTTACCTTAATACCGGCTTTTCGCGCTGATGGCTCTGAAACATTAATCAGTTTTAAGCGTGGCGTTATATCTACGTTTAACTCTGTAGCGGTTATTGTTTGAATCGATTTTTTACGTGCCATCATTAAGTTTGGTAATTTAACAAAACGGGGCTCGTTTAAGCGTAGATCAGTGGTGAGTACGGCTGGTAAACCTACCGCTATGACTTCAGTTCCACCATCTATTTCACGGGTAACGATAGCCTCATCATTTTCAATATTGATGTTTGATACAAACGTACCCTGACCATACCCTAATAATGCAGCAAGTATTTGTCCTGTTTGACCAGCATCACTGTCGATAGCCTGTTTACCCAGTAAAATTAATGCTGGTTTCTCAAGCTCAACTACCGCTTTAAGCAACTTTGCTACGCCAAGTGGTTGTAATACGCTGTCGGTTTGAATCAGTATTGAACGATCAACCCCCATGGCGAGGGCATGCCTGAGTACATCCTGATTTGCTGAACTCCCTAGTGACACTGCAACGATCTCTGAAACCAGTCCTTTTTCTTTTAAGCGCAAGGCTTCTTCGATAGCGTTTTCGTCAAAAGGATTGGCGCCCATTTTGACGCCAGCGATATCTACATCTGAACCATCTTTTTTGACATGGACTTTAATGTTGTAATCTACGACACGTTTAACGGCTACTAATATTTTCATGTGTACTTCCTTTGATATTTGCAAAACATTATAGCGCTCGATATAATATTAGTGAAATTGATATTAATCATATTATATATCTGCATAATAGATATGTGGTTTGACCAAAAAGCTGATGTAAAATGAAATACACACTAAGACAACTTGAAATATTTGTAGCCATTTGTCGAACTGAAAGCGTTTCGCGTGCAGCAGAACAATTGTTTCTCTCTCAATCTGCAACCAGCACGTCATTGGGCGAGTTAGAACGTCAATTTGACTTGAAGTTATTCGATCGCGTCGGCAAGTCGCTGAGTATTAATGAAACGGGTCGGCAATTATTACCCAGAGCTGTAGAGTTATTAGATCGGGCAAATGAGATTGAAGATCATCTATCTGGGCACGAGGGGTTTGGTGAGATGCATATTGGTGCGACACTCACCGTTGGTAATTACCTTGTAACTCTTTTGGTAGCAAAGTTTTTGCACGAGCACCCTGAAAGTAGCATTCATTTACAAGTACACAACACTAAAACTATCGTCCAACAAATTGCCAAGCATGAACTCGATCTTGGATTAATAGAAGGTGACTGTAACCATCCAGATCTTGAAGTGCAACCATGGATAGCAGATGAGCTTGTCATATTTAGCGCGCCGAATCATCCCCTAGCCAAACTAAAAAACATTAGTATCAGCACTTTAATAAAAGAGACTTGGATATTGCGCGAAAAAGGTTCTGGCACACGTGAAACATTCGATCGTGCCTTTCAAAACCATCACGCGCAGCTTAATATTCGTTTAGAGCTAGAGCATACTGAGGCAATCAAACGTGCAGTGGAATCTGGATTGGGGATTGGCTGTATTTCACGCCTTGCGCTAAAAGATGCTTTTCGTCGTGGTAGTTTAGTGCCCCTAGATACGCCTGATATGAAATTGAACCGATATTTTTACTTTTTATGGCACAGGCAAAAATATCAAACAGCTGGAATGCGGCATTTTTTAGATCTCTGTAAAGAATTGACCGTTGGACTTGAACGTAGCGATCAAATTAACTTACCCCAAATAGCCTGAAAATACGATGACACAACGCGACATAATGAAGTACGACATTCTAATCGTTGGCGCTGGCCCAGCAGGGCTTTCTGCCGCTATTAAAGCAAAACAGTTAGCTATTAAAAATGGCAAAGAACTTAGTGTTTGCGTCATTGAAAAAGGTGCTGAAGTTGGTGCGAATATTATGTCTGGCGCAGTATTCGACCCAAGAGCATTAAACGAACTTATACCTGACTGGCTTGAAAAAGGGGCACCGCTTCATAGCAAAGTAACACAAGATACTTTTAGTATAATGAGTGAGAAAAAGAGCGTTGATATACCGCACTGGCTGATGCCGCCACTTATGAACAACCAAAGCAATTATATTATTAGCTTGGGCGAGTTATGCCGTTGGCTTGCCCTTCAGGCTGAAAGTCTGGGTGTAGAAATATATGCTGGCTTTAGCGGTCAAGAGCCTTTATTCAATGAGCAGCAGCAACTTATTGGCATTATTACGGGCGATATGGGCCGCAATGTAGAAGGTAAAGAAACATCACAATTTGCTGCAGGCATTGAGATCCATGCAAAATACACGTTAATTGCCGAAGGTACACGGGGCTCATTGACCAAGGTAATTGAAGATAAGCTTAATTTACGCAAACAAAGTCAACCGCAAAAATATGGCTTAGGATTTAAAGAAATTTGGCGGATCCCAGAAAATCAGCATCAACCAGGCTTGGTGCAACATAGCATGGGCTGGCCACTTAATACTGACACTGGCGGTGGATCGTTTATTTATCACTACGGAGAACAGTTACTTTCTGTTGGTTTTGTAGTGCACCTGGATTATAAAAATCCGCATCTTTCACTTTTTGATGAGTTCCAACGTTTTAAAACCCACCCAAAAATGAAGGCGCTACTTAAAGATGGTGAGCGCATTAGCTATGGTGCTCGTGCAATTAGCGAAGGAGGCATACAGTCTTGGCCAGAATTGATATTTGCAGGTGGTGTTTTTATTGGATGTAGCGCCGGTATGGTCAATGTGCCACGAATTAAAGGCATTCATAACGCGATGAAATCTGGAATGCTCGCTGCAGAAACAACATTTGACGCTCTTTTTAAATTAAAAAATAATTCTGATGACATTCTATTACATGCTTACCCTGAGGTTATTAAAAATTCTTGGTTATGGCGTGACTTAAACGCTGTTCGTAACATCAAGCCATTACTTTCTTATTTTGGTAGCGGGATAGGCATGTTACTAGCTGGACCAGAAATGTGGCTAGCCTCTTACAATATCTATTTGCCATGGACACTGAAGCATCGGTTGGCTGATCATGAAACCTTGCGTAATGCTAATGAAGCGTCAAAAATTGAATATCCAAAGCCAGATGGCATCTATAGCTTTGATATTGCTAGTTCCATTAATTTGAGCAATATTAGCCATAAAGCAGATCAGCCTTGCCACTTACAACTGAAAAATTCATTAACCCCTATTGCAATAAATTTAGAGCTGTATGACGCACCAGAACAAAGGTATTGTCCAGCAGGAGTTTATGAGATTTTGTCAGACACTGAGGGTGAAAAACTACAAATAAATGCACAAAATTGCATACAATGTAAAACGTGTGATATCAAAGATCCAACCCAAAACATTAATTGGGTGCCGCCAGAAGGTGGCAGCGGCCCTATCTATTCAAATATGTAAAATTTTAACCGTTTGCTTTTGTGGCTTTTGACACCACAATCTAAAAAAACTACAGCTATTAAAGACAGCTTTTCCTTAATGATGATGATTTTGTCCTGCCGAGCTTATACTTAGGCGCAAAACCAAAGTATATTTCTAGTCCTGCCAAAGTCCTTAATCATCTCATCAATAGATGACCTGTTGTTTTATCTAATAATTAGATTGAAGATTTGTTGCTACTGGTTTGGACTAGGTTAATTTGTGTTGGAGTGACGGAAAGTCAGAATTTGAACAATGGAAGTTTAACCAAACAATGATTATTAGAAAATCACGATACAACTCGATTCACGTTTGGAAATCAAAGTATAGACAATGTAAATACTAACCTTAATTAGCGCTAAGATAAATTTTTTAGTAGTACTAATGCTAGTTCAGTGGCGTACTGAAATATTATTTTCCCATACACATCAGTTATTTAATGTGCCAAAGCCGTTCCTCCCGCCTTATATGTTTATTTGTACTTTAAGTGATTATGGGGGTGTAAGTCTTTGTTATTTACTTGAGAGACACTCCAGAATTCCTCACAGATGTCTCAAAATAACTTTTGCTGAATTTGGCCCATTAATAAACCAAATATCAGCATATTTAATAAAACACCTAAAGAAAATACAGTTACATATAAAATCCCTATGGATGGCGTTTTACTTAATTGGGAAGGTAAAAATGCCAATAATGAGCCACTACCAGCCACGCCATGAATAATACCTACCAACACAAACATTAAGCATGATTAAAAAAACTGAGCCTACTTTCTCGGCTTAATATGGAGGTGCTCTGAATATCATCAATCAGCGCCCCACGTTCTTTCACTATTATTTATGCGATAATCTGCTAATGAAAAATATCACAGTTATCACAACAGGCGGCACTATAGGTTCCGTATTTAGCGCTGAATCAGTGAGCATCGATTCTACTCAAGAAATGCTTTCATCAGAAATTAATCTAGCAAAAGACAAGCTTGGCATAACAGTTAAAATCAGCGCCCCGATTAATAAACATTCAGAAAATATGCATCCTGGAGACTGGGTGACTATTATTGATGCCATTAACAGGGCAGGAAGTGATGAGTCCTGTGATGGTATTGTTGTAACTCACGGTTCAGACACGATAGCTTATGCTGTTGCTGCAGCAAGCATACTATGCAAGCAGGAGAAACCGGTGTGCTTTACTGGCTCGTATTACGCACCTGAGCATCCTGATTCTGACGCATCAATTAATCTACTTGCCTCGCTTTCACTTGTATCCGAAGATAAAACCTTAGGTTTATTTGCCGCTTTTAGCTCAAATATTGAAAATAGTGAAGCCAGCATTCTGCATGGGCATCATCTGAAGCCAATGGCCTTTGACGATCTGTTTTTAAGCTCAGCATTTAACGAAATTGCTGGTACTTACAGCCTAGGTTCGGGTTTATCGCGACTGTCACTAGCAAGTACTACTTTGCCTAAACTGTTCGCCATACCGTCGGTTGATAATGCTCAGCAAGCAAGTAAACGTGTTGGGATGATAATGCTTTATCCCGGGGTGGATAAGGCTTTCCTTAAAGCAGCTTCAAAAGATTTGGATATCCTTGTTATTCAGGGCTACCATTGTGGCACTGGCCCCTATGAACTTATTCAGTTTATAAAAGAGGTGTCACCCTTTATCAAGGTATTAATAGCTACCCTTCCTAGTCAGCATATAACAACACCCTATAAGAGCACGCTTAACCTAAAGGAGGCGGGCGCTTATATTTATCGCGATATACAGGCACATTATCTGTATGTTTTGTCAGTTTTAGCATTGGGTATATCTATGACGAGTTCAGACATTATTGAATACTTAAGTGATTATATGGTTTGAAGAACTTGCGGGGCTTCCACATGACTCGGATAGCAAGGTAGTGGGGTCAACAAAATAGTGGGAGCAGGTCTTGTAATCACGTATTTTTAGATTTACCGCTAGACCACTAATGATTGAATATTTTGGAGTATTTTTTCATGTGATTTCATGGGGATATCGATGAGAAGATATCTTTCTAGATGACAACGATCAGTTACTCTGACTAACGCTGTTTTATCAAGTGTGTTTACGTTTTAATTGGCATTGTCACGCGTGGTGTTTTACCTAAAAATCAAATACAAAAGCATCAACGTGTCGGATATTTATTTCAAGGCCTGTATCAAGCTATTTTGGTACAAAAAGAGAGTTACTTACTCGAACTCAGCCGTTATGTTGTACTTATTCCTGTTCGAACACAGATGATTTTAGACATGTTAGATTAGCTATGGAGTAGTTATGCTGCGATGATTGGTGAAGTGAGGCATCGCAGCGGTTGGAGACAGCTTGTTTGTTAAGCAATTTAAAATTTAAAGAGGTCAGCTTGAACTCAATAATCAAGTGCAACACATAGAATTCACGCATCTAGCTCATTCTCTGCGGAGTTTTGAAATTAAATCGTTTTCTTGGTCGCGTATTGAGTAACCAAACTCCTCTTGGCTATAGAATCGATAAATCATGTTCTTTAGGTAAAAACGGTCGGATCAAGCCATTCGTATTTTAATTACTTCCTCGTTAGGCTGGTTTATCTCACGAGTATTGACTTTCAAGTTGAGTCTAAGCTGACCCTTTTAAATCCTGTCTGGCGAAAGACCAGCACCGCTTAAGAACTAATCAATCGAGTCTAGCCCCATAGATTTTGTGGAGTGCATATCTAGCTATTTAAGTCAGCGGGTTGTTGCTATATCATATCGTGATTGAACTATAAGAATAAGTGCTGAGAATAATTGTGGAGGTGGCCTGAAAGAGCCGCACATAAACTGAGACTTTGTTAAAACTAAAATACTACCGTGCATAATCTGGAAATTTAAGCATGTGTTATCAATTATATGAAATAGTTTGTACAAAATTTAGCAAGTCAGTTTTATTTTAAGATCTATGCTTCAAAGTAAGATAAATTTAAATAACTACAGTCTATTTTTTTCGGAGTTTGTTGTGACTAAAAGTCTCGTTATATGTTTTGTAATTTTGTTAGGTACAGTCAATAACGTAATTGCTGATGTAATTACGGTTGCCTTTTCGAGTAAAAAACCGCCTTATTCGTTTAAAAGTAAGATGAAGATGGATATAGGTATTGAGGTGGAATTAGTACGTGCAGTGCTTGCAGAAATGGGACATAGCTTAGAAATCGTCATAATGCCTGCGCGACGTCTCAAATGGTCCGTTCAAAATGGATTGTCTCAGGCGTCTGCTTCAGTTCAAGCCGATTCAAGCGATGGCCTATATTATTCAGACGATTTTATTAAGTATTCCAATGTTGCTATAAGTAAAAAAAAATTAAAATTGGAAATTAAAAACATTGCTGATCTTGAAAAGTACAATTTTATTATTTGGAAAAATGGATGGGCTGAATTAGGTAAAGAGTTTTATGATACTTATAAGCCTAATGAATCTGGTGAATTTATGCCAAACTACAAAGAAGCACCTAACCAATATAGTCAAAACATAATATTCTGGCGTGACCGTCTAGAGGTCATTATCATCGATAAATTTATATTTGAATACTACCGTGAAACACTAGCTAAAGAGCTACAACTGAACACTGACACTGAAGTGACTATTCATAATATATTTAAGTCAGAAAAAACGGTGTTTGCTATTGCGTTTCAAAACGAAAAATTACGAGATGAATTCAACATTAAATTAGCAAAAATTCAACAGGAAGGGACCTATGCAAGAATAGTGGCTGGTTTTATGGGGTCTGATAAAAGTTGGCAGCTTGAGAGTATGAATAAGACTAAACCTGATGTGATCAAACAAAAGTAAAATCATGTTCAGCTATTGTAATTACATCTATGAGATCCGGTAATCCCTCCGAAAAATAATTGAAGTTAAAAGTGGAATATTCTCTTATGCCTAACAGCAGGAGAATATTCATGAAAGAAGCACATTTTAGCGACAGCCAAATATTAGCCATAAACTCGCGGCTTGGGCAAAAAGAACGACATTGAATTATGTTTTATTCAGCCAGGTAAATCACAACAAAATACCTATATTGAGCGGTTTAATCGAATGGTAAGGTATGACTGGCTAAGCCAGTATATTTATCAAGATATTGAAGAATTACAAAACAGAGCGACACACTGGTTGTGGACTTACAATAACGAATGACCTAACATGCGAATGGGTGGTATCACACCTATTCAGAAATTAAAATTAACACAAAAACAAAGTTCTACTATTGAGTTCCATTAGTAATCGGTGGGCACCATAGCTTCTATTGTTATTACAAGACCTAAGCTATTTTTCTGAATTAACATCTCGATTATTTTGGTGTATATACTTTCATCCCTTTGAAGAAGTACATCACGCTGAGAGCAATGAACACTATTCCTATAATGAACGCGTTTTTAGAGTTATCCAAGAAGATATTGGCAAGACCGACTGCTAACATACAAAAACACATCAAAAAGTATAAGACACAAGTTTTATTCATTGTCATTTCCCTGGTAAATGGGGTGAGGAGGAGTAGGTCTTGTAATTACACATTTCCAGCTTTTTTATTGCCCGACCCACGGATGAGTAGTGTACGCCAAAATAGTCAGCTATTTCTTTCTTACTGTGAGCACCCTTGCGAAACGCGTTAAACATGACCTCATAACGAGTTAGTGATAATGTTTCATACCATGCTATTGCTTGTCTTATAGGCCTCTGCTAGATACGTGAAACTTTTTCAACTCACCTGCGGCATTGTCATTGCTTATATTCTTTTTAACATCAACTATAAAGGTATCATCACCAAGATAATCTTGTGATTCCAAACTATGCCAGATGATTGGTAAGCCAATCCTGTCTCGAACAAGATTGATATAGATTATCATCGCTGTATCATGTGGTTCACTAAAAAGATCTAACAACTAACCTGTCTTCAACCACTGCGGTGCCCTCACTTCACCAATCATCGTTGCATAATTACTCCATAGCAAATCTGACATGTCTGAAATCATCTGTGCATGAATAGTAATAAGTAAAACATAAGGACTGAGTTCGAGTAAGTAACTCTCTTTTTGTACTAAAATAGTTTGATACTGGCCTTGAAATAAATCTCCGAGAAGTTGATGCTTTTGATTTGATTTTTGGGTAAAAATACCAGTGAGTTGATGCATGCTTGTGATAAGTTTCCCTCTATCGATTCAACAACGATATGGTAATGATTATCCCTCAAACACTACGCGTGACATCGCCAGTTGAAACGTAAATACATGCTGATAAAACAGCGTTAGCTAGAGCCAGCGATCGTTGTCATTTAGAAAGATATCTTCTCGTCGACCACCCTGTAAAGTTAGGTGATAAAGTGCTCCAGCATATTCAATTCTTAAATGGTCTAGTGATAAAAATAGAATGAATCTAAAAATGCGTGATTACAAGATCTGACCTTATTTTTCTTTGGATCAGTGTCGCTTGATTATTTTTTATGAATTAAAGCTAGCATGCCACTTTATCTTTATATTGCCTTAGCTAGATCGCTCTTTACCTTTTTGTAAGTATTGTCGTAGTAAGCCATTGGTTTTTTCATTTGAGGCGGGCTGTCAGGGGAAGTGAGGATTGGTAAAGTGTATTTTCATGTCTAAGTTTTGGGACATGATTATATGATTAAACATTTCATAGCCTCCAAACAATAGAGGACAGGCCACGGTTTAGAGTAACATCAGGAAAACCTGGCTAGCCAGGTAACAAGGCTGAGGATTAAACGGGGGTCTGTCACATATTACCTTGAATCAGACCTAGGTTTTTAAAAAGCAAAAAATTAACTAAACCTGCTCACAATATATAAAGCTAAATACTGACCAATCACAAGCGGTTTCTTGTCTATCATTGATAATTGACGGCAACTGCTTTAAGATTCACTGCAAAACACACTCTATTTACACGGAATTACCTAGGGCTTCATTCAAGTTTATGCACTGCATAAGTAACCTAGGTACGATTATCGTGAAAAAACTTAAACTTCCCTTATCACTACCTTTACTGACTAGCTCTAATGCTTTTTCTGTCATCTATTTAGAAGTCTATGACGTTAGTGTTGGGGACTGTGAAATAAATCCTTCCCATGCCGATTGTATTGGAACTGCTACCACTTTGTTTCAAACTCAAACTGACTCAGCACTTTCACTACAGCAAAATGATCTTACGGTTGATATTGAACGCGCTTTAAAGGCCTCGTTGTCACTGTGTTTAAAAATACTAGGCGTTGGAAAAGAATGACTAGCGATCGACAAATTCGAACAAAATGCAGGTGGCTAACAGTTAGATACAATCTGGTTGAACAATACTTACTACTGGCAGTGATTGACTACTTATATCAGCTTGGAAAAAGTGATTTTAAGAAAATAGTACCGATTTTCTTTCTAATAATTAGCACTCAGGCCTACGCTATAGATATTCCTTCAGCAGGCTCAATACTCCAACAACAAAGACAATTTCAAACATTACCAGCGGTTAGTGAAAAAGACATACAACCGTCTGAAAAACAAATACAAGCGGTTAAAATAAAAGACTCAGATATTAAAATAACGGTAAAAGAGTTTGTGCTCACTGGTGATATAACCATTTTTAGTCAAAAGCAGTTACAGGCTGTCATTGGAAAGTTTATTGGTAAGAGCCTAAATGTTGATGAACTTAACGAAGCTCTAGAGCTAATCTACGATGAGTATAAAAAAAAGGGCTATCTTATTGTTAAGGTCTTTTTTCCCAAACAAGATGTGACAGAAGGTGCCATTACAATAAAAATAATTGAAGCGAGTATTGATGATAGTGAAGAGGGCGTCTCTATCATTGAGCAAGAATTACGAGTTAATAAAGAGTATGTATTACACATTGTAAAACAAGTGCTTAAGCCAGGCAGTATTATTAATCAAAATGACTTAGAACGAGCAACGCTTATTCTCAATGATATGCCTGGGGTCAACGCTTCAAGTAGTTTAAAAAAGGGCTCAAAGGAAAACAGTACTAAAGTCTTTTTTGATCTAAATGAAGCCGATAGATATAAGACTTACGCGTCAACTGATAACACTGGTAATAGATATACCGGTAGATATATGACCATGGCAGGAGTTAATGTAAATGGCCTTAGCGGCTATGGCGATCAGCTGAGTGTTAATTATACAAACTCATTAGGTGGTGGAGATTTAAATCTTTTATCGATAGGTTATTCCAGTTCCATTTTATATTCCGGACTAAGAGCCGGTATAAAAAGTGATTTTTTAAGATACGAGTTAGGAGAAGAGTTAAAAGACGCAGACATCAAGGGTGAATCTAATAGCTACTCTTTGTATCTTTCCTATCCCATTCTCAGAAAAAGACTAACTAATCTTATCGTTCAAGCTTCATACAGTGCTACAAACCTTGAAGATACAGCCTCTGGAATCACAATTTCAAACAACAAGCTTGAAATATTCAGAACAATGCTGATAGCTAATCATTCTGACAACCTTTTAGGTGGCGGTTACACTTATATTAATATTACACATTCTCACGGTGACAATATTATTAAACCTGCTGTATTTGATCTGGCCGATGATCAAGGCCCTAACGGTGCTCAGACTGCTGGAAATTTCAATAAGGTATCTTTTGGTGTGACTAGGATCCAAAGGGCTAGCGATAAATTATCGTTAGTTTTATCCGCTTCTGGGCAGTATGCATACTCAAATCTTAACTCCGCCGAAAAGTTTCAGCTAGGTGGCGCTTATGGGGTCAGAGCCTACCCCACTGGTGAGGGCAATGGTGACCATGGAGTAAAAGCAACCATAGAAGGTAGGTATGTGCTCGCTAACTCAACACCCGTAGGGGAAGTAAGATTAATAGGTTTCTATGACTATGGAATGATTCATCAGTTCAGAGATAAAGGCACTATTCCTTTAATCACACCTAATTCATATAGCTTATCCGGTGTCGGTGTAGGAGTCAGTTTTGGTAAGCCAAATGAGTTTGACGGTTCTATCAATATAGTTACTAAAATTGGTTCAAACAAAGGTGAAGATGCAGCTACAGGATATGATGCGGACGGTAGAGATCCTAGTAGCAGATTTTGGTTTAGTTTAAGAAGAACTTTTTAGGGTGTCTGCGATGAAAAATACAGTCACTGCTTATAATAGTATACCCAAAAATAGGGCAGGCAGATACATTTCAGCTAACAAAGGATTTTCTTCAAAGAGTATCTTTAAAATAATACTTGCGACCTTGATGACAGCAATATTATCCGCTGCTTATCCTGTAGCTGCGGTCTCTCCAATGGCTGAATTACCTCAAGGTGCTGAGGTTACTAGTGGTAGTGCCAACTTTAACCAAAGTGGAAGCACGTTAAACATTAGCCAAAATACCCAGAAACTGATAACAAACTGGGACACGTTTAACATTGGTTCATCGGCAACGGTTAACTTCATCCAG
The DNA here is from genome assembly GCA_034110895.1 of Gammaproteobacteria bacterium. GTDB lineage: Bacteria > Pseudomonadota > Gammaproteobacteria > Nitrosococcales > Methylophagaceae. The sequence goes on from JAWUYH010000016.1 coordinate 19,709, forward strand.
CCGAGTTCTTCAAGTAGTGCATTAAATCGAATTACGACCAGTACACCGAGCAAGATCTTCGGTAACTTAAATGCCAACGGGCAAGTGTTTTTAATTAACTCAGCCGGTGTTTATTTTGCACCAAGTTCGAGGGTTGATACTGGTGGCCTTGTAGCTTCTACATTAAACTTATCGGATGCTGATTTTTTAAATGATAATTATAAATTCATCAAAGATACTACATCACTAGGTACTATTCATAATCTAGGTGACATCACCTCAAAAGATGGTTCTTATGTTGCCTTTATCTCGCCTACTATAGTCAATGAAGGCACTGTTAGAGCTGAAAATGGCTCAGTCCTTTTAGCAGCCGCTGATGAAGTCACATTTAGTTTTGATCAAGATGGACTGACAAAATTCACCATTGATAAAAACACCGTAGACGGGCTTATCCAAAACAACGGTCTTATAAAAGTCAATCAAGGCATCGCTATTTTAACTGCAAAAGCAGTCGATACAGTGACCAGTTCTGTTATCCAAAATAGTGGCACCATTGAAGCGAACTCATTAGTGGCCAAAGGTGGCAGGATCCTTTTTGAAGCCGAGGAAATCACCCTTACTTCAAGCTCCATGCTTGATGCATCAGGTGCTACCGGTGGTGGTAAAGTAGAGGTGGGCGGCAGCTGGCAGAACTCAGATACGACGATCGCACAAGCTACCAAAGTAACGATGGAGGCAGGAGCGACTATAGATGCCTCTGCCACAGACAACGGTGACGGTGGCGAAGTTGTACTTTGGTCAGACATTACTAATGCTGATTCAGTGACACAAGTTGATGGCCATATATTAGCGCGTGGTGGTACTTATGGCGGTGATGGTGGTCGCATTGAAACGTCAGGGTATTACTTAGGTACAAATAGCGTTACTGGAAGTGCAAGTGCTGCAAATGGAAATTCTGGAGAGTGGCTGTTTGACCCATATAACATCATAATTAACCAAGGTGCATCTGAGCAGGGCGGTAGTTGGAATAATGGAGATCCAGATTTATGGACAGCAAACGCTAGTAATACTTCTGTCGTTAATTCCTTATTTGTTCGTGACCAGTTAAACAGCGGTACAAGTGTCACTATTTCAACAGGAGGTGCAGGTAGTCCAGGATCTGATGCAGGAGATATAACGGTAAACGGTGATATTTTAGCTACATCTGGCTCGAGTGCGACTACGCTGAGACTAATAGCAGATAACAACATTATAATAAAAAACAAAATCACCACGGAAGGTGATGTAAGTCTTGAGGCATCTGCACAAGTGCAGATAGATAACTCTAGCGCTAATATGTCTATCGAAGGTAATAATATCGGCATTTCGAGTAGTATTTCTTCTACAAGTGATGCTAAAGATATAGCTATTATTGCTGCAGGTACTATTTTAATTGACGGAAGTGCCTCTTTTCAGAACAGCAGCACAGAGACTGTTAATCTAACAGCAAATAGCTCAGCAGCAGACGCTATTATAATAAATGGAGATTTTACTACCTCTTACAACGCGGCTTTATCAACACCCAATAGTGGAGATATCACCATAAATGGTAATCTTGATGTAACGACTTTTTCTGGGTCTACCCTGAGCGCTAACACGGGTAATATTAATATAAATGGTTCTGGAGGATCTTCTTTTGTTGATGGTCAAGCTCGATTCGAAACTAATGGTAATGTTAGCTTAAAAGCGGCTAGCATTAACTTTAAATATATTCAGGGGGCAAGCTCGGGTAATGCAGGTGCAGTTAGCATTCAAACAAATAACTATACTAAAGCTATCAATACTGAGGGGAATATTTACACTGATCAAACAGTCACCATTATACCCTTCAGCCCGGGTTATTCGATTGCAATAAACTCTACCTTTGGTGGTGCATCTGGCCTCTCTTTAACCACTTCACACATAGCAGATATTACTTACTCAGCTGGTGCTAGTGTGCCTTCTATTTATATCGGTGATGCTTCAACGGGAAGAATAGATATCGGAGCCGTCAGCCGAGATAGTGATATAAGCATACACAACAATAATGATATCAATTTCACTGGTGCAGTAGATTTAGGTACCAACAACTTAATATTAAACAGTACAGGTGATGTGACACAAAATAGTACTGCTTATATTGAAGGAGCTGGTCTCGAACTTCATTCATCGAATACTGTTACCTTAACAGCGCTCGGCAATAATGTTGTCACACTGGCAGCAACAGGTGTCGGTAATGTGCTCTACCAGGACATTAATTCCCTTTCAGTGGGCACGGTGGGTTCTGTAAATGGCATAACATCAAATGGTGAGGTTTCGCTTCTTGCAGGTGGCATCTCAATTGATCAGGCAATAACAGCAACAGGGAATATGGTTTCATTGACCTCTAGCGGTGCCATTACTGATGGTGCAGGATATATTTCAGCTGATACACTCGCGATTTTGGGCGCTACGTCAGTGACCTTAGACCACGCCAGTAATAATGTTGCAACGATAGCAGCAGATTCTGTGGGTTTTTTCTCTTATAGTGACTTGAATGCATTAAGCATTGGCACCATAGGTTCCACCAATGGCTTAACATCTACAGGTGCTATTTCTGTTGCTACAAAAACAGCTGATTTAACAATCAGTCAAAATATATCGGGTACTTCTGTCAGTTTAAATGCCGGAGACAATACCGTTGCAGGTACTTCTTCAGGCGGTAACATACTGCTAAGTGGTATGCCGACTATCACATCAAGTGTTGGCAATACTAAACTATATACAGGTTCAATTACTGGAAGCACAGGTTTAGAAGCACTCATCGTTTCGGGGAGTGGAAATTTCCGCTATAACTCAGATGAAACTACCAGCAATTTTTCTTTAGCACTTGGTGCTACAGGTAATTATGCAATCTACAGAGAACAACCCACGCTGACATTTGGTGCAACTAAAACACTAAGTTATGGTGAGACAGCTGGTAATGCAGCGGCTATATCTGGCTTGCTACACGGAGATACTGCAGCACAAGCCTTAGAAGATGTAAATGCAGTGACACTCACTGTAGGTGGTGCTAGTTCTAGTTCTGGTAACTATATAGTAGGAGACCATACTCTAAATACTTCAGGCACTGCCGTAGATAAATTAGGTTACGCTCTAGCTTATGACTCGGGTACCATAACGGTTACGCAAAAAGACTTAACGGCAACTTATACTGCAAGCAATAAAGTTTATGATGCCACCACCACGGTAGTTGTGGCCGAAGCTACGACAGATATTATCTCGGGTGACACGGTAACTATCACTGAAACGTCAGTCTTTAGTGATAAAAATGCATCAGCAAATAAACTGGTCAATATAAGCGCTATCGCTTTAGCAGGATCAGATGCTGCAAACTATAGTCTGACCTCTAGCACAGCGACTGCAAATGCAGACATTACACAAAAAGACTTAACCGTCATCGGTTTAAGCAGTGTTGATAATAAAATATATGATGCAACTACCACATCCGTATTAAATGGAGCAGTGACGGTTACTGCCTTATTGTCGGATTCAATATCACTCGATGGAACTGCGGTAGGCACCTTTGATGATAAAAATATAGGCTCAGCAAAAGCAGTAACACTATCAGGCAATACACTCAGTGGAACGGATGCAGCAAACTATAATCTAATTCAACATGCCGATCTGAGTGCAGACATTACACAAAAAGACTTAACCGTCACCGGTTTAAGCAGTGCTGATAATAAAATATATGATGCAACCACCACATCTGTATTAAATGGAGCAGCGACGGTTACCGCCTTATTGTCGGATTCAATATCACAAGATGGAACTGCGGTAGGCAACTATGA
>JAWUYH010000017.1:0-55422 GCA_034110895.1 Gammaproteobacteria bacterium
CGTTGAACAGTTGTTTCTAATGGATAAATCACGTTTTCAGTTGAGCTGGCGGTCTTATTTTCTAATGTGATGTGTTGGTTGATATAACGTTGAACAGTTGTTTCTAATGGATAAATCACGTTTTCAGTTGAGCTGGCGGTCTTATTTTCTAATGTGATGTGTTGGTTGATATAACGTTGGACAGTTGTTTCTAATGAAGAAACACTATTTTCAGTTGTGCTAGCGGCCTTATTTTCTAAGGTGATGTGTTGATTGATATAAGATTGAACAGCTGTTTCAGTTACTAAGGACAGCATACTTTTTTCGATTGTTAATCTTGAATCACTGGTCCCATGGTTGTCAGATTTAATGGGCCATATCCTATCAAGGATGTTTTGAGCGTCTTCTAGTAGTTGTGATTGTTCTAAACCCCGTTGCAGTAGGTTGTCCATGTAGAACTCAAAGGCTGCAATTATTTCGGCAAACAGGTTTAACTCTTTACTGGTGACTTGTTTTTCTAGGACTATTTTATGTGCGGTACTTTCAAGTAAAGCGGTTGCTCTATCCAGATTTAACATAGATAAACTACCGGCAATCAGCTCTAATTGACTCGCAACTGTTGATAATGATTCCGATGAGCGTTCTGGGTCGTCAAGTAATGAAGATAGTGTTTCTTTAACATTGATCAGGTCATGTAGACATTCGGTGATGACTGTTTGCTGAAGTTGGCTACTCGAGTCATCGGGACTGTTGTTGTTCGATTGTAGTAAATTTTCGATATGTAATAAGTCATTTGCTAACACCATCATTTGTTCATTATTGGGTGATTTTTGTTGATCGGCTAGCTGTTGAATTTGTTGTGCTTGTTGCTGCAGTAATGTGCTTAAGTCCGCTTTATCTAACAACTGGAATGTACTAGATATGCTCGATAATTGTTCAATCAGAGTTTGCATTATTTCAGGCGAATAATGGTCACTAAGTGCCACTCTATCGGAGTGTTCTTTTATCTCCTGAAGTTGTTGCAACAGCAGTGTGTTGACTTCAGATTCTGCGTTGTCGGTAAAACTATAAATTTGTTGCTGTTGTTGCGCGTTAAAAAAATCTAAGTAAAATGCCTTTTTTAATGAATTAACATGATTACCATTAGTGGTGGAGCGAGCAACTAATAGTAACAAGCTATGAACTAACTCTGTTGGAAATACAGACAGAAATTGCGCTTCATCTTGATTGGTAAATAACTTAATGGTCTGATTTACTTTACCTATTCTAATCTTCATTTCTGGCGTGGCAGGCATGTCATCATTCAAAATCGCTTCAATAACACCTTCAGCAGTCCACCATAAAATGATCGAACGCTCTTGAATGCTACTAAGACGTAAATAACGCAAAATGCTGGCCATTCTTACTAGGCTAGCCATATCATCTTGTTTCAACCAGTTTAATAATGAAATCTGAAAGACATGACTGAGTTTTGTTGTGGAAATGCCAAGAGATGGCTTACCATTAGCAGGGTTAGGGCTTATCTCATCGGGTAATTTAACCAAAAGAGAGGGTTTAAATAAATCGAGCTCATTAAGTTCCGGTTCCCCCCGTGTCTCACGTAACTCATTAACAATATTTATCAACCGAAGTGGATGATCTTGCAACTTACTGCCAATTAATTTTAGATAATTGGCTAGAATGAAATGGCCTTTTAATAAATTATCTTGTGCTTGAGAAACTTCAAGTGTTTTTAGATCGCGAATTGCAATCGCAGATGAAAGCATTTCAGACGCTAACAGTTGAGCGCCTTGAAAACCTAACATTTCAAGGGTGCCATTGATTTGGTGTGTTTGGCTAATACAATCTGCTAACGCAGCATGATCATCTGGCAAATCGATGTAGCGTGTGAGAGCCTGAAGTGCGTCAGCTAAAGATTTTTGAATTTCATCCTGCACCCAAGCAAGAGCATCATAATTGCCACTAGTAATCCGTGCCATTTTTTACTCCGTAACCGTGATGAGGGAAATAGCTGTAATGAACAAAAATATCATCATATTGATTCTTGATATTATGGCAATTTAAAGCCGGAAACAGATTTGCGCAAATCATTCGTCAGCTCTAAAAGCCGGCCGATAGAGGCTGCACTTTCATTAGTACCCGTAGAGGTTTGCATGGTTATCTCTTGAATAACATTCATGCTATCTGATGTACTGATTGCAGCCTTAGCTTGCTGCTTCGCTGCATTAGAGATGTTGTCAATCAACGCTGCTAATTGGTTGGATACTGTTTCAATTTGCTCAAGTGAGGTACCTGCATCTTGAGATAACTTGGCGCCTAATACTACCCCGGTCGTACTCTTTTCCATTGAGCTTATCGCTTCGTTAGTATCACTTTGAATTGTTCTTACGATGGCTTCAATTTGTTTGGTTGCTTTACTGGACCGCTCGGCTAAGCGTTGAACTTCATCAGCAACAACCGCAAAACCTCGGCCGGCTTCACCAGCCATGGTTGCTTGGATAGCGGCATTGAGTGATAAAATGTTAGTTTGTTCCGCAATATCGTTGATTAGTTCAACGATATCGCCGATTTCTTGTGAGCTTTCGCCCAAACGTTTAATACGTTTAGAGGTTTCTTGAATATGTTCACGAATAGAATCCATACCGGTGATCGCTTTTTTCACAGCAACATTACCTTCAGCAGCTAGTTGTACTGATTGTTTGGCAACGTCTGATGATTGCCCCGCATTTTGGGATACTTCTTCAATAGAACCGGCCATCTCATTAATGGCAGTACTGACTTCTGTAATTTGTTGAGCTTGGTGTTCACTGGCATCGGTCAGATGCATAGAAGTTGCCTGCGTTTCTTGGGCGGCAGAGGCTACTTGTAATGTGGTGGTATTAATATTTTCCACCAGATCACGCAAGGCGTCGATGGTGTAATTGACTGAGTCAGCAATAGCACCGGTAATATCCTCTGTTACAGTTGCTGAGGCGGTAAGATCGCCATCAGCGAGGTCACCCATTTCATCAAGTAATTGTAAAATTGCATCCTGATTATGACGGTTTTGAAACTCCATTGCTTCTAAAGCTATGCCAGCCATCTTGACGGGTAAATAACTCAGACGTAATAACATAATGATCATTAGAATCAAGGCCACAGCGATGCCTGCAGAAAATATTAAGCTATTCTGATGAAGCTGTTGATACTGGTTGGTAGCAAGTAGCCAGATACCAGCAAGGGTTACACTGGCAAATATAATTGTGAACAGTAGATTGCCTAAGTTTTTTTGCGCCACTAAAGCGGAAAGAAAAAGCTTACTTGTTGAATTCATTATGATTGTCCTAAACCAGGGTGTTATGCGGCAGCATTTAAAAAGCGTTGATCAGCGGCGAGTTTATTAAAACTAAAGATGTCCCAGTGCATATCTTGCTGACTAATGCTACCGGTAATGTATGGGGATATAGGCGTCTCTGTGCTGATAATCTTTGTTTCAGGCTCTTGTTGAAAATGTTTTAAGCCAAAAACCTCATCAAGTAATAAGCCAGAATAAAGTGCCTTATTATTGGTGACTACAATACGACTGCGCTTATTTACTTTTGTAGGCTGCCCATAGAGAAAGTATTTAAGATCAAACAAAGGTAATAATTCCCCACGTAGATTTGCGATACCAAAAACCCAAGCTTGAGCTCGAGGTACAGGGCTGATTTGTGACGGTACGGTGAAGACTTCTCGTGCTTCACTTAGGGGGATCAGTAGATTCTGTTGTGCGATTCTAAACCCAATAGCCGTCCATGTGCCATGAAGTGAGTCTAGTTGGGATGCATTAGCAGCACTTTGAAGACTACGTTGCTGGATATCACGTAATAATGAAATTATATCAGCAGCAGAGGACGTCGTATTATTCATTGGGCTGTACTGCAGCCAGAAGGTTGCCTATTTCAGCAAGTAATTGGTCTTCATTAACGGGTTTACATAAATAGCCTCTTGCACCCTGCCTGAATCCCCACAACTTATCTGTTTCTTGGTTTTTAGACGACACAATAATAATGGGAATGTTTTGTGTAGCAGGATCTTTGCTAAGCCGACGAGTTGCTTGAAAACCATTTAAGTTGGGCATGACTACATCCATGATAATCAAAGCAGGCTTTTTACTTAATGTTAAGTCAACGGCTTGAAGACCATCTTCAGCTGTAATGACTTGATGATTATGTTTCTCCAACATTTTTTTGACGACAAAAATTTCTGTTGGAGAGTCATCTGCAATAAGGATTAGAGCCATAAGTGTTATGCTTCCTTTTTGTTAATAAGGTGTGTACGAATAGCACTAAGAAGATCTTCACGAGTAAAGGGTTTAGTTAGGTATTGTTGTGCACCAACTACACGACCTTTTGCTCGATCAAATAGACCATCTTTGCTCGAAAGCATAATGACAGGGGTATTTTTAAATTTGGCGTTATTTTTTATCAATGAACAGGTTTGATAGCCATCGAGACGGGGCATCATAATATCAATAAATACTATGTCTGGATGTTCAGTGCTTATTATAGGCAGAGCTTCAAAGCCATTTTCAGCGGTAAGCACATCACATCCTGCTTTTTTGAGCAGGGTTTCGGCTGTTCGACGAATAGTTTTACTATCATCGATTACCATGACTTTTAATCCTGAAAATTCACTTTGTACATCATTCACACTAAAACATACCCCTTAATTAAATGCATGACAAAATGGTCATAAGATGACGATAACCCATTTTTTATGATCAAGCTAGTCGAATCTCGATAAAACTTAATCCTTGCGTGACAGTGGGTTTACATAAGAAAATGAATGTTCAACTATATATTAAAGGTAAAATGTTGCTTTGATGACCAGCGGCGATAGTATGTCTCTCATCAAACGTTGGCAGTTTACTAGAGGAAAGGATTATTATGATTTCAGGTGTTCCACATTTAACAACAGCATTGAAAGGACCTTTATTAAAGCTTGAGGCCCATTTATTAGCTCATCAAGTCGAGGTTGAGACTTGGTTGCGTGAGCAATGGTTATTAACACCTGCACCCTTCTATGCTTCGGTTGACCTGCGCAATGCAGGATTTAAGTTGGCGCCTGTTGATACTAATTTATTTTCAGCAGGGTTTAATAATCTTAATCCAGCCTTTATGCCTTTATGTATTCAAGCGGTACAGTCCGCGGTTGAAAGGGCATGTCCACATGCTAGGAAAGTGTTAATTGTAGCTGAAAATCATACACGAAATTTATTTTATCTTGAAAGTCTTGAAACCTTACGCCTTATTTTTGAAAAGGCAGGTCTTGAAGCGAGAATAGGCAGTTTGCGTGATGATTTAATTGAAGCAACTTCGATTGAGCTTCCTTCAGGGAGTACCTGTCTAATTGAGCCTTTATTACGGATTGAAAATCGTATTGCCGTGGGCGACTTTTCTCCATGTTTAGTCGTGTTAAATAATGACCTTTCTGCAGGACGACCAGCCATTTTGGAGGGATTAGAACAAACACTTACCCCACCATTATCTGCCGGCTGGTCTCATCGTAAAAAATCTGATCATTTTTCACATTATCAAGATGTTTCACAACAATTTGCTGAACAAATAGATATTGATCCTTGGTTGATTTCACCGATGTCATTGCAATGTGGCGAGGTTAATTTTATGGAACGGATTGGCAGTGATTGTTTAGCTAAAAATGTTGATAATATGTTGGCAGCCATTCAGCAGAAATATGATGAATATGGCATTGATAAAGACCCTTTTGTGGTAGTTAAATCTGATTCGGGTACATATGGAATGGGGATCATGATGGTGAAAAGTGCTGATGAAATAGTGAACTTGAACCGCAAGCAACGCACTAAAATGTCATCAGCGAAGGAAGGTAAGGCAGTTGAAGAGGTATTAATACAAGAAGGCGTTTATACCTTTGAAACCTTTGGTGACGAAAAAGCCATAGCTGAACCGGTGATTTATATGATTGATCATTTTGTAGTGGGCGGGTTTTATCGTGTACATACTGGACGTGGCGTTAATGAGAACTTGAATGCTCCTGGCATGCATTTTGAACCATTAGCCTTTGCTCAACCCTGTAATGCACCCGACAAGCTAGAGCAGCCAGATGCAGAACCAAACCGATTTTATGCCTATGGCGTTATTGCCCGTTTGGCCCTGTTAGCTGCAGCCAGAGAACTGGCTTAATAATAGATAAGCCGTTCACTTTTTTTCAAAGTGAACGGCTTGATATTCTTTGGCTAACCCATGTGTTCACTTAAATAAGCAATAGTCATGGTTTGATTATGCAGCATGCTTTCACCATCACGCTCGCCCGAGCAAATCTCACCATTTGAGTAAAATCCGGTAATTCCAGTTTGCACACCAAGCAAACGTTGTACGGCAAATACTTCATCTGAAACGTGTTCTTTCATGACCAGTTTACGACCCACACAACTGACACAAATTGCGAGTGCTTTTTCGTTGGTATTGACGTCTTTATTTAGAATTTGATGAGCAGCATCACTGGCTCCATTAACCAGTTGATCATGATCCGATTTTAAGAAACGCACCGTAGAACCTTCAGCAACATTACCTGCAAAAGTGAGACTATTCTCTTTTTCATTAATGGCTAACAGTGTTCTGATAACGGTGATTTTTTTATCTTCTGACATGATGGCAAACGGGAAGTTAAGCCCTGATGCAGGCAGGGTGTTTGCATAATAACCAATGTACATTTTATAAAGTGGAAGTGCAGGTTTGTTATCTAATTCAAACACAATGTTTTTTGATGAGCGGGTGATCTTACGAGGGGGGCCATAAGGACTCCAACCACCTAATGCACCGCTTGTGACCACCGCATCTTTACCATAGATACCTACGGCAATAACGACTTTATCATGCGTTTTATGATTGTTAAGTAACAAGGTTTGGGTGAATTCAGCATTGTCACCAGCAAGTCCACCGGTAATGGGGATATCTGGTAAAACTTGCTGCAAGCCTTCAACTAATTCAGAACCATTGACATTTAAACCGTCACTTAATATAAACACACCTTTAAGATCATGTTGAATAAGTTCATTGGCTAGTTGTGTGCCTAAGGTATAGGACTGAGCCATACTATTTATAGGTTTGATGATAAATTTAAGCTGACTACGTTCCCAAAGCATAGCTGTAATGTGAACGCTATCATCATAAACACCTTCTTTGGTAATTTCACCTGAGGTAGTACAGCCTATTACTTGAGCATTGGGATAACGCTTTTGTAAGATCGCTGCAAAATTGCGGTCTTTAAATCTGTTGATGGAGCCAAATACTAACACCCAGTTTGCTTCAGCTAATGGCGATGTTGATGGCAATGACTTTAGCGGCATTTTTGATGAAAGATGCTCTTGCTGATACTTCATATTTACTTTTGCCTACTTTGTCAGTGAAGTATTCCTGAAACATTATCGTATTATGTCTCGTAGAAATTGATGACTGATACTAACGCACTTTCTTAGTCTAGGGAAAGGTGAATAAAAAAATAGAAGATCTTAATTGTTAGTGAACATTGAGCGCTTATTGTGTATCAGTTATGGATGGAGCTATTTAACTGTCTAAGTTGAGAAAACCAGCTTAGATAAAAGTGTGATGAAGTAGACACTAATAGCAAAGTTAATAACGTAACGGAACAACTATTTAAGATTGTCTCTTGCACAATACAATTGAATAATATAAGAAAGTATGTTTTATTATCTGAGGAATGATTTTATATTAACGTCATCCGAAATAAGCTTTTTTACATAGTGATAACAATAATAAGCATGATGCAAAAGAGACTATGTTGAAAATAATAATAACTACGTAATAATAAAGAGAGAGAAATTTATGTTTGGATTAGCATTAAGTATTGGTGGTTTAGGTGGTGTAGCAACCTGGCTGGCATTTGGACCACTAGCTGGGATGGTTACAATTTGGGCAATCTTTATTGGTTGGGCTCAATATTTTCATAATGGTGCCGATGGTGCTGCATTAAAAAATACCATTGTGTGTAGTATTTTTGGTTCTATTCTAGCAGGTGTTGCCTTTATCTTAATGGGTCTAATCCCATTGGGTGACGTTCTGACGGCTCCTGTTTGGGTTGCTGTAACAGTATTTATTGTGGTTATGGGGGCTTCTATTCCAGCCCTATCCGTTATTCCATCATCAGTGTATGGGTATGCGGCTACAGCGGCATATGCAATTCACGTCGGTGGTAGCAGTTCAGCAATGGATATGACAAATCCTGTGTTGGTTGTTTCATTATCTATAGTTGTTGGCGCCATATTTGGTTTAGTGTCAGCTAAATTAGCAGCAATGATTTCTGGCAGTTAATTTTTTATAAATCATGAATAATAAAAAGGCTGTATTTGTTAACAAATACAGCCTTTTTATTTTACTAAATGGGTTGGTATTATCCCGCGAGTTTAGTTTTTAATAGCTCATTTACTTGGGCAGGGTTAGCTTGGCCTTTTGATGCTTTCATTACTTGGCCAACAAAAAAACCAAATAACTGTTCTTTACCGCTGCGATACTGCTCGAGTTGGCTTTGATTATTAGCCATTACTTGATTGATGATAGCTTCAATAGCGCCAGAATCAGTAACTTGTTTTAAGCCTTTTTCTTCAATAATGCTATCCGCATTATTACCTTCAGCATTCCATAAACTATCAAATATCTGTTTAGCTATTTTTCCTGAGATTGTATTGTCACTAATGCGGATTAATAATCCGCCTAATTGTTGTGCATTAATAGGCGAATGGCTAAGTTCTAATCCTGCTTTATTCAAGGCACCTAATAGTTGTGTAATGATCCAGTTGGCGCAAAGTTTTGGATCTTGATTGTTCGAAGCTTCTAAAACAGCTTCAAAATAATTAGCAAGAGGCCGACTACTTGTAAGTACTGAGGCATCATAACTAGATAAGTTCATATCTTTCATAAATCGGTCGCGCTTAGTATGGGGTAGTTCGGGTAGGGTCGCGCGAATTTTCTCAACTAATTCAGGATCTAATAAAATGGGTAATAAGTCAGGATCGGGGAAATAACGATAATCATTGGCTTCTTCTTTGCTGCGCATTGATCGCGTTTCATTTTTATCGGCATCGTATAAGCGGGTTTCTTGAACTACCGTACCACCATCTTCGATTAATTCAATTTGACGTTCTATTTCAATATTTATAGCGCGCTCAACATTACGGAATGAATTAATGTTTTTTAGTTCGGCACGTGTGCCTAATTCTTTTTGCCCTTTTGGACGAACAGAAACATTAGAGTCACAACGGAAAGAACCTTCTTGCATATTACCGTCACAAATCTCAATGTACTGCACTAAAGAGTGAATTTTTTTCATATAGGCAACGGCTTCTTTGGCATTGCTCATATCAGGATCGGAAACGATTTCTAACAATGGTGTGCCTGCACGATTAAGATCGACGCTGGTTTGACCTGGATAATTCTCATGCGATGATTTACCGGCATCTTCTTCTAAGTGAGCACGGGTAATGCCGATTAGTTTTTCTGAGCCATCCTCAAGTTCAATAGAAAGCTGGCCTTTGCCAACTATGGGCAAATCAAGCTGGCTGATTTGGTAACCCTTTGGCAAGTCAGGGTAGAAGTAGTTTTTACGAGCAAAGACAGAACGATCCGTGAGTTCGGCATCAACGGCTAAGCCAAATTTGATGGCCATGGTCACCGCTTCTTGGTTTAGTACAGGTAATACTCCAGGAAAACCGAGGTCAACGGCACATGCTTGTGTATTGGCTGCCGCACCATACTCGGTGGGAGCACCAGAAAATATCTTAGTTTTGGTGGCGAGTTGGGCGTGAATTTCTAACCCAATAACAACTTCCCATTCCATGATGTACGGCCTGATTCTTAATATAAAAAGAGGATTGTACCAACTATTAGTTAGCTTTACCTAGCGGGTAGGGGACTCAGCCGTATTCCTTTGACCGCAAACTGATTTTTTTCCAACCCTGTTGTTTCGCAACTGCTGATAATTTCGGATCAGAATCGACGGCCACTGGATGTTCGACCATATTTAGTAGGGGTAAGTCGTTGTGAGAATCACTATAAAAATAACTACCGGCAAGTGTTTGGTTTTGTGTGTTTAACCAGTCCTGTAGACGCTCAACTTTGCCCTGCTGATACGAAGGAGTACCGGCGACATTTCCAGTGTAAAGGCCATCAACCATCTCTGCTTCTGTCGCAATTAAATGTGGAATATCTAATTTTTGGGCAATCGGTGCTGTAATAAAGCTGTTGGTTGCGGTGATAATCATTAAGGTGTCGCCGCATTGGCGGTGATGCGCAATCAGTTTTTGCGCGGCAGGTAAGATAATGGGATCAATTTTTTCTGCCAAAAATTGAGTGCGCCAACGATCTAAATCAGCAGGACTATTATCGGCAAGTGGTTTTAGCTGAAAAGCCAAAAACTCAAAAATATCCATGGTGCCAGCTAAGTATTGGTCATAAAAGTGTTGGTTAGCGCGCTGATAACCCTCACCATCTACGAGTTTATTTTCCACTAAAAATTCAGCCCACAAATAATCACTATCACCACCAAGTAATGTATTGTCCAAGTCAAAGATTACTAATGCCATTACAATTAAAGCCACTAATTTAAAAATAGTACCTATTGTAAGCCAAAATGGATTGAATACCGTGATAACCTATGAGGTATTGAAAAATTATGACGTTATCGGACAGTGAATTCCTTTAACGAGAGATATAGGATTGTGATTGATAAAGATGGCTTTAGGCCTAATGTAGGGATAATTCTTTGCAACAATAATAATGAGGTATTGTGGGCGCAACGTGCGCAACATGACTCATGGCAGTTTCCGCAAGGCGGCATCAAAGTGGATGAAACGCCAGAACAAGCTGTTTATCGTGAGCTAATGGAAGAAGTTGGATTAGCACCTGAACATGTTGAATTACTAGGTATGACTAGCGGTTGGTTGCGTTACAGATTGCCAAAACGTTATTTACGCTATGGTAATAAACCACTTTGCATTGGTCAAAAACAGCGTTGGTATTTATTACGATTGACCGGCAGTGAGTCCGACGTCAATTTGACCCGCCATGATAAGCCTGAGTTTGATGATTGGCGCTGGGAAAATTATTGGCGACCGGCAAAAGAAATTGTGTTTTTCAAACGTCGCGTTTATGAAAAAGCATTGCATGAATTAGCGCCGCTATTGTTTCCAGAATACAAAAAGCGGGTTGATAATCAGCGAAAATCTTAATTAAGTATTTTCTTAAATACTTTGGCATTACGCTGATAATTATATAAGTCCTGTTTTTCAATTGGTAGATCGCTGATTTCAGCACGATTAAACCCATGTTCGATAAACCAATGATCTGTTTGGGTTGTAAGTACACACAGTGCTTTTAAACCAAGTGAAGTAGTTTGCTGTTCAATGGCAGATAACAGCTGGTCACCCCTGCCTAAGTTTTGGTACGTTTTGGAGACGGCAAGGCAAGCAAGTTCGGCAACATCACTGTGCGGATAAGAATACAGTGCCGCACAAGCAATGACAGAA
Source organism: Gammaproteobacteria bacterium (assembly GCA_034110895.1). Lineage (GTDB taxonomy): Bacteria > Pseudomonadota > Gammaproteobacteria > Nitrosococcales > Methylophagaceae. The sequence continues at coordinate 11,519 of JAWUYH010000017.1, forward strand.
CCATCTCGTTCCATAACGGTAAAGTGGCCTATTTCCACTTCTAACAAGTCGCGTGAACGTTTTACTAAGCTGCCATTTTCTTCTAATGGCTGTATAAGGTCCAAAATTCCGCCCACATCATCAATCGTTGCCCCACGAATGGTTTCAAAAGATTGAGCGGTAATTAATGTGCCAGCGCCATCACGACTAAATAGTTCCTGTAGCAATGCTCCATCTAGCGAACGGTCGAGTAGATGAACTCGTTTCACGCCTGATTTACAAGCCCTAATGGCTGCATTGAAGGGGTGATGGCCTGCCGATGTCATGGAAACCTGTTCAGCCTGCTCAAGCGTCAATTCTCGCGGTAATTGATGATTACTTTCACTGATGAAAACAAGCTTATCAGCCTTTAATTCGGTAGCTACAGCTGTAGCAATATCTTCAGCAGCCAGGTTAAATATTTCACCGGTTGGAGAATAGCCAAGAGGAGGTAACAAAACCATATTACCTAAGGTTAATTGAGCATTAATACCCTGAGCATCAACACGACGTACTTCGCCTGTGTGGCCAAAATCGATACCATCTCTAATGCCAACTGGACGTGCGGTGATTAAATTTCCGCTAATACAACGGATTTGAGCATGTGCCATCGGTGTATGTGGTAGGCCAAAAGAGAGCTTAGCTTCAATATTAATGCGTAACTCGCCCATCACCGCTTTAGCTATTTTAAGGCTAGCATCATCAGTAATGCGTAGCCCCTGCTGGTAATGAATTTCAATTTTACGATGCTGGCATTGCTGCTCAATTTGTGGTCGAGCACCATAAACAAGCACTAGTTTTATTCCTAGGCTACTTAATAGGGCTAAATCGTGAATGAGACTATCAAAACCAGGAGACTCTATTGTTTCACCATCAAAAGCAATAACAAAAGTTGCACCACGATGTGCATGAATATAGGGCGCTGCATTACGAAACCAACTGGTGGTGGTGGCAGATTTATTTGTTACAAGGGAAGGAACTTTTGTTTTCATACCGCTATTTTTATCCTAGTCTTAACAAGGTTGCAAAGTTGCATGTAAAATATTTCAAAATAAAGGACAGATAATCTTTATCTCAGCCAGCTAATACTATGGTGTTTGTTTGAAAGAATAAGAGTTTAATATAAATCAAGAACATCTAGCACCGACCGTAATATGGCGGGTGCACTTGCCCTGAGGCGAGCAGCAAGTGCCAAGATCGAAGACTTCAGTAAACCGACTATTGTTATTATCAACTCGTTTACACCGTTTATTGCGCATCCTATGGATTTAAAATATATGGGACAGTTAGCTGCGCGTGAAATTGAGTATGCGGGTGGTGTTGCGAAAGAATTTAATACGATGACTGTTGATGATGGCATTGCGATAATTTAGCGTGTTGCTGACTAATATTGCTCAAGGTAACTTTTTTGTTAAAGCGGAAGGCTTAGATACTTCTAATTTAAGCTTCATTGGTCAAGCGCTGACTTTTGAATCACAAGAAACTTTTGTAAGGATTATTGTGACGGATTTAGTGTCTCAAAGGTCAGTGGTGTATACAACGACTTACTTAAAAACAAAGGGAATCGATAAAGCCTGTGTCTTATTAACGGATGGCCATTTTTCTCCCAGTCTAGGTAAACTGAGTCTGGCCTTACAGGCCTATGACGTATTAACGATTTCAGCATAAAAGGGTGCTGCTTGAACTCAAGAGTCAAGTACAACATATAGAATCCCCCCATCTAGCTCATTCTCCATCATTGTGTGCGGAGTTTTGAAATTAAATCGTTTTCTTAGTCGCGTATTGAGTAACAAAGGTCCTCCTGGCAATAGGTTGATAAATCATGTTCTTTAGGTAAAAACTGTCGGATCTAGCCATGCGTATTTTAATTACTTCCTCGTTTGAGTAGCAGCAGAATAGGCCGCTATTTTCAACGCTTTAGACATTCTAGGATGCCCAGCCATTTCTGAACAATGAGCATAGTTCATTGATGCCCTTAAAAACCGAGGAAGATGCTTTATGTTTTGAGTAAAGCTCTCTTGTACATCTTTGGCTGACTTACTCCTCATTTTATTAATGAATAAGAAAGCCTGTCTTACGTTCAACTAAGGTTCCGACACAAGATTGATTCATAGCGCCCACAATTAAATCACCTTCCCAAAGGACAGCAACTTTACGGCCGTTGATTTCTTCCGGCCTATTTATAATGAGCTGTTCTAACGAGATTTTGATACTATTATAATTACTATTCTTAGAGCCTCTAGGTTCAGGTTTTGACTTATGCCTAGCTAAAAACTGCACCATCAGTTTTTTCAACTGACCTTTGGGTTGAGCGTAAATATGTTCATAAGTCGTTTCAGGATCAACATGGATAACGGCTTAGAAGGGTAAGTTATTTTTAGCATGACAGACATTGTTCCGGCGAGCATTTATTAAGGGTTAACCAAGACTGTAGCTACTAATACCGCCGTGAACCTACTTGAATTTCAAACGGTCTTTCTGACTTTTTTCGAGGCTTTTGATAGGTTTTAGCTGCGCACGTTGCACAATAAATATATCGACTCTTTTTGTTAGGTTTAACTTCCCTTGAAACGCTAGAGGGATGACGATTTATTTCCTTAGCTATTCCTCTTAGAGAGGTATTAGTTTTGAGCAATAACATAATGACTGCTTGTTCTTCAGGACTGAAATTATAATAAATATTCTTTAGACTGATTCACCTCACGAGTGTTGCATTTGCAAGTTGAGTCTAAGCTGTGACTTATTTAGAACCGTTAAAGCGCTGATAAATTTATGGTCTAGCCACTAAAATGCCTGATATTGAATGTAGGACCGGGCTTTTTATGGATGACTATTTTGTAAAAAAGATTTTAAATCATCTGCAGATAATGGGCGGCTGAAATAGTAACCTTGGAATAAAGCACAGCCATTGTCATTTAAAAAATCAAGTTGCTGAAAATTCTCTACGCCCTCTGCGACTACCGTTAAATTTAGATGGGTGGCCATTGCAATAATGGTGGCCACTATTGCAGCATCATCTTTATCAGTCGCAATATCACGAACAAAACTTTGGTCAATCTTCAACTCATCAATGGGTAAACGTTTGAGATAAGATAAGGATGAATAACCCGTACCAAAATCATCAATAGAAAATTGTATGCCGATTTGTTTTAAGGTGTCCATTTTTTGGATAGTATCATCAACATTATCGAGAACTATACCCTCGGTTATCTCCAGCATTAGTCTTGTAGCGGGCAAGCCTGATTGACTAAGTGCTGACTTAATATTATCAATGAACTCAGTCTGACGAAACTGTTTAGGACTGACATTGACGGAAATATGCTGGATTTCTATACCCTGCTTTAGCCAAGACTGAAATTGCATACAAGCTTGAATTAAAACCCACTGACCGATGGGAATAATGAGTCCAGAATCTTCAGCAAGCGGAATAAAGTCGGCAGGTGAAACCCAGTTACGTTCTGGGTGTTGCCAGCGTAATAATGCCTCAATCGATAATGTTTTCCCTGAATTATCAACTTGTGGTTGGAAGTTTAGGATAAATTGCTGTTGTTCAATAGCCTGCCTTAGATCATGTTCTAGTGCCAAAGTGGCTTCAGCAATAGCTTGCATTGTTTGTTCATAAAAGCAGAAGGTGTTTTTGCCAGTCTTTTTTGCTTTATACATGGCAGTATCGGCTTGGCCTAATATTGATACTGCCGTTTGACCCGTTGGAGGAAAAATATTGATGCCTATACTCGTAGAGATATGATGCTGATAGTCTTTCACATGAAATGGTTGTTGGAATGCAGCGATTATTTTTTCAGCTAAGCTGGATGAAAATTCGATTAAGGCTTCGCCTTCTAGTGTTTGATTGGCTATTAATATGACAAACTCATCACCTCCTAAACGAGCGACAGTATCAGCTCTACGCAATGTTTTTTGTATACGTGTAGCGGCTTGTTGTAGAAGCTCATCGCCTATTTCATGGCCTAGAGAATCATTAATTTTCTTGAAGTCATCAAGATCAAGAAACATCAACACGCCCTGTCTTTTATTACGCTGGGACAGTGATAAATTGTACTGTAAACGATCGAGTAATAAGCGGCGATTAGGTAATGTGGTTAGTTGATCATAAAAGCCAAGGTATTGAATGTGATCTTCATGTGCTTTTTGGATGGTTATGTCTGAGAAGACAGAAACATAGTTTACTATTTTTGCTGAGCCATCGCGGATGGTCTTGATTGTATGACGTTCTGGATAAACTTCACCATTTTTGCGGCGATTCCACATTTCACTTTCATAGCTTCCTTTTTCTTGTAGGTCTTGCCTCATATTTTCATAAAAAGAAGGGCTATGCTTTCCAGAAGCCAAAATATCAGGGGTTTTTCCTAAAACTTCTTGTTGGGTATACCCCGTCACTTTAGTAAAAGCTAAGTTAACACGCATTATTTTGTTATTTGAATCAGTGATCATAATCGCTTCATGCGATTCAAACGTGATGGCAAGTAAACGTAAATCTTCTTTAGCTTTGTATAAGCTGGCCGTCCTTTTGGTGACGATTTCTTCAATTCGAGTCCGCTGGCCAGTTGAAATAAGCAAGGCGAAGCTCAGTGATGCCATAAATAATACGCCGATAAAAAGCATTAGCCATATGTTGTCAGAATAGTGATTAGCCAGATAATTGGCTGAGGGTGTTATTTTAACTTGCCATATTCGACTGGCGATCTGAGCAGTGTAATTAGAGGTGAATTGAGTGTCTGGGATACTGTTAGCGGTAGATGAATAAAGCTTAATGGGCTTCTGCTGTTGGGTTACATCAACAATAGTGAAGTGGTTTTTAATCCGCCCCTTTTGACTATTACTATTCCAAAATAGAGTAACAGTGATTAGCAGAACGACCATGACGGGAATGGTGACAATCCACTTTCGATTTTTATCAGTTTTTCCTTGCGCATCAATAAAAAGTAATATTAATGGTGTGATGATAAAAATGCCGACACTATCACCTAACCAGCACATGACGGCATTAGATATAACTTGATCAGCCGCGGTGATGCCAGAAATAGTTAATACGCTGGCACTTATTATGGTGGGTAATATTGCAGCAATAGGACCACCTAAAATAAGTAGTTTTAAGGTGCGAGACTGGGAAATAAGGGGGTCAGGATAACGAGCATATTTATGAATTAACTTAAATCCTAAATAGGCTAACAAGGTATTACTTAAAGCAATGAGAGTAAATACGAGTAATGATGCGCCGGTTGATGACAATGCATCTATACCGTAAAGATCTATACTTGTAATTAAACTGCCAACAAATACCCCTAATAATATTTTAGGGCCAAACTTCAATACTAAAGCCAAGGCAATACCAGCAGCAGGCCAAAATACACTGGCATTACTGGAAGGCAGAATAACTGAAAAACTTAATTTAGCTGCCAAATAATAGGCGAGTGTTAATCCTATTATTATCGAGATGGTATACAGCAGTGGTCTTCCATTAAACATAAGGTACCCATTAGACACTCAAAGATCCGTCCATTGTGTTCTTTGATATATAAAGTTTAATTTATAGGTTGTTTTTAGAAGGCTTAAGTACAGCAGGCTTGCCTTAGTGTGAAAATAAAACCCTTTGATTTATTATTTTAAATTCAGACAACTATAGCGATCAATTATTTACATTTAAAGCCAAGCTACATATTACTTTGCTTTCTCAGTGCTTTTCTAAATTGTAGCATCTACTTTCATTAACTATCTAGCTCATGTTATTTATGTTGTTGAGAGTAGTTGCTTAGAGCAACATTAACACTTTGGACTTTAAAACTTAGATTCAATTATCAATAGCGGCTGACCACTTGTTGGCCTTAGTTTGGTGTTTTCACTGACCACTATTATTTTTATCTATCTCCAAGAAAAGTCTTTACTAGCTTGACTTAGCCAATCAATAAATAATCGTGTTCGGGTTGAGAGGTAACGATTTTGCGGATACATTGCGTAGATACCAAGTTCTGGAAAAGTTGGGTATTCGGGAAACAGTGCGATTAATTCACCGGATTTCAAATAGGCTTCAGCACTGAAAGCTGGAAGCAAAGCAATCCCAATACCATGTAAACATGCTTCTACTTGCATCTCTGCTGTGTTTGCAGCGAAGTTTCGATTGAGGGTTTGTGTTGCTATCACGCCATTGTCATCACGATAACGCCATTCTCCTTTTTGCTGGTGCATATTGTAGATAATTCCAGGATAATCAGAAAGCTGTTCAACAGATTCTGGTACCCCGTATTTCTCGATCAGTTTTTTCCCAGCACATAAAATAATAGGGCAAGGTGCCAACTTTCGAGCAATGAGAGTTGAGTCTTCTAGTACCCCAATTCTAATCACCACATCAAATCCCTCTGCCACCACATCGCTCCAACGATCATTGAATTCTATCTCAAGCTCGACTTCAGGATACTGCTCTGCAAAAGAAGCAATCGGGCGAGTCAGAAACTGAGTTCCAAATGACATCGGGGCATTCACTTTGAGTTTACCGGTAGGGCAAGCCTTCAGTTCCTGAATTTGTTGCTCGGCTTCATCCAAGTCTTCTAATGCTTGCCGAGCTTTTTCGAAATAAATCGCGCCTTCCTCAGTCAGCCCAACGTGCCTTGTTGTACGGTTCAATAACTTGATCCCCAGTTTTTGTTCAAGAGACTGTACCTGTTTACTGATAGCAGGTCCTGTCAGCCCCAGAGCCCGTGCAGCCCCAGCAAAACTTTCGTGTTTGACTACTTCAATAAAAATACCAACGCGAGAGATATGATCCATATTAAGTACCAAAAGGAATTAATCATATAACAATATTGCATATTATCATTTTAAATGGAACTGATATTATGTGATCTCCCTTAATCAATACGAGAATTTAACAATGAACACTTCTACTACAAATCACGGCGCTTTTCTGACACGTATCACGCTGGGCAGTATATTACTGGCTCACGGAGCACTTAAAATATTTGTTTTCACGATTCCTGGCACGGTTGGATTTTTTGAAAGTCTAGGGCTACCGGCGATATTTGCTTACCTCACCATCTTCGGCGAAATCTGTGGTGGTGGCGTTCTTATTCTGGGGATTTACCCACGTATTGTCGCTTTACTTAGCTTACCGATTCTAGTCGGTGCAAGCTGGGTTCATATGAGTAATGGCTGGCTGTTCAGTAATGTAGGCGGCGGATGGGAATTTCCTGTGCTACTCATCATTTTGGCGATAGTTGTCGCGATTCAGGGCAGCAGTAGTTTTTCCATCAAGCAGATACCTGGTTTAGACAGACTGATCCCTGCGGCACTGAAAGTATAAGCTAAATTACTAATAGCAGGAGACAAACAATGATTGACCATTATCCCTATGCAAAGCTTGGTCACGCCAATCATGGTTGGCTTGATGCAAGGCATCATTTCAGCTTTGCCAACTATCATGATACGGAACGACAGCAGTTTGGTGTATTACGCGTCATCAACGATGATGTCATAAAAGCAGGAGCAGGTTTTGATACCCATCCACACAAGAACATGGAGATCATTACCTACGTTAGGTCTGGTGCGATAACGCATCGAGATAGTAATGGTAATGTTGGTCGCACCGTGGCAGGTGACGTGCAAGTAATGAGTGCAGGCACCGGTGTATTTCACTCTGAATTCAATCTGGAAAGCGAAGACACCCACATCTTCCAGATATGGATTGAGCCAAACCGGTTGAATGTTAAACCTCGATGGGATAGTTATCAATTTCCAAAAGAGTTGATTACAGATGCACTGATGTTACTCGTGTCCGGAGATGGTTGTGCACCATTATCTATCCATCAAGATGCCTTTATTTATGTGGGACATCTTCGCCAAGGCACCCAACTGACTCATCCAATAAAGCACCAGGCCTATGTTCTAGTATCTGAAGGGGCTATTGAATTAGAGGGCCGTTTACTTAACAAGGGAGATGGTCTGGAAGTTACAGAGCTAACATCTATACACATGAAGGCACTGAATGATACTAATGTATTAGTGATTGATGTGCCGCAAAACAAAACGCAGTAATTTTTGCTAATAATCCAGGAGAGTTTCAATGAATAACATATTACATATTGATGCTAGTGGGCGGGGAGAAGGATCAGTCACTAGGCAGTTGAGTAGCAAAATTGTACAGAAAATCAGAAGCGAGCAAACCGAGGTAACGTATCGTGATGTTAGTGACGGCCTACCTTTCTTAAATGAACAGATGATCGGTGCTTACTACACCCCAAAAGAGGAACGTAGCGAAGAGCAGCATCAAGCGATTGTTGTTTCAGATACGATTGTTGAGGAACTGATCGCCGCCGATACCATTGTCATCGGCATGCCAATTTATAACTTTTCCATGCCAGCAGGATTCAAAGCATGGTCTGATCTTGCTGCACGCGTTGGAGAAACATTCTCCTACACCGAAAATGGTCCAGTGGGTTTATTGGAAGGTAAAAACGCTTATGTTGCCCTTGCATCTGGCGGCACTCAAGTCGGTAGTGAAATCGATTTTTTAACCCCATGGTTACGTCATTTTCTAGGCTTCATTGGCATTTCAGATGTCGAGATTGTCCAGGCTTAAATATAAAGCGCAACAGCTACTGAAACTTCTTTATCGAAAGTGGCAAAGATTTATCGCTGAACAATGTTCAGGGTCAAGGTGCTGGTGGCAAGGCTTTCTCTCATAACGAAATTATGCGGGATGCAGAATGGAATTGTCTAATACAAACGGCAGGTATTGCTCAAAATTGTCGGTCAGGCTGATAGTTATACAGTTTATCTTCCGTTTATAGGAAAAATTAGGGGGATCTATAGCGGTGAAAGTGATGGTATCAACAATTTTCGATCGGGAAAAAATCGACGTGGCATTATTAAGTTGTCGTCGATACATTGATTTTGATGAGTGTTATAAGCTTGCTGAACCTTGAATTTGTACGAGAGAAATGTCGTCCGTTGGCGGTGTTGAGCCTACATAGTTTGTCAAACCGATTTTGATAGCGGGCAGACTATCCTGTTTTTTCATGATTGATAATTCTAAAAGTTGTTCAAACCCGGCTTGTCCAAGAAATTTTCCTACACTATTCTCTGCTTCAATAAGGCCATCACTGTAGATGTATAATGAGTCATTTGATGATAGTGTTCCCGATATACAGTGAAGCTCATCCTCTTCAATCATCATGATACCTAGGGGAAGATGAAGCGAAGAGAATCGTTGTTTTATTTGTCCCTGATCATTGAGTAGCAGCACATCCGGTAGCCCTGAGTTCCATAATCTGAAATTTGTATTGTCTGCATCTATGTCGATACCGCTCATACAGCAAAACATATTGGTAGGTAATAAATCACATAATTTTTTGTTTATTTCAGAAATTAAAATTTCTAGTGAAATTTTTTTTTGGCTCAAAGCTGAAAAAATGAATGAGATAGGAATAGCACCTAGTGCAGCAGGTAAGCCGTGACCTGTAAAGTCACACAATAATACTCGTGTTCCATTACAAGGTAACTTAGCTGATAAAATTAAATCCCCACTAAATGTTTTCATTGGCTGGCACCAGAATTGAACGGTCGAGATATTTGTATTGTTAGACGCTGTAATACTCTCAAATACATGCCTGGCTATCTGCTCTTCTTGTTTTATAATTTCTTGTTTACGGGTCAGTTCACTCAGTGTTTGAGTCAGATCTTTAATCAATTTTTCGGTATAACTCAGTAAACTATTGATCGAAGAAGATACCTGGCTGAATTCATCCTTCAAGGGAGTGAAAATTCGAAGCCCATAATTCTGGGTTTGTTCGACAGCATCAAGTGAAAGTAACAAAATCGATAGTGCCTTGAGTATGCGAAGGGCCGTAAAAATAGTCAGCAGTATAACGGCTGTCAGCACAAGAAAAGCAAACACACCATACCAATAAAGATAATCTTTATAATAGGCCTTGTCTTCGAGCAAATCATGTTCAATACGCTCGAGGATAGCGTCTTCTACTTTTGTCATGGTATCTAAAACACGTGTTGCCTCTCGCCACCATAAGACAGGAGAGCCGAGGATAGCTCCCTGCCTTGCATTCAGCACTTTGACAACCTGAGTGACAACTGAATGAAATGCCTGAGTCTTAATTTCGATGAACTCTTTTGAATTGGCCGTTTTATTAAAATGAGCATTGGCTATGACGTCGAAGGTCCTAAGGTTAGCTATAAAATTACTATATTGATGACTGAGATAGATGAGTTCATTTTTGGAAAGTTGACCCTGTTGATAGCCTCGGTTGAGGGTTGCTCGAATCAAGCCTATGTTTTCATGTGTAATGGTGATAGCAGTGAGCAGCTGCAGATCGTGTGAAATATCATTAGCATAATTCAGTGGAATCACTTGAAGGAGCATTAAATCTAATAATTGTTGTAATGAAGAGGTATAAAAATCTCTTAATTCAATCCACTGTATAAGCCCTGAATCTATACGTTTTCGTACTGCTGATAAATCAAAGGAAAAGTCCTTGACAAACATCTGAGCTTGTAGGGTTTTGGCAGTGCTTAATTCAGCTAGTTGACCATCCGTTATTTTACGTTGTATGAGAAATAGGGGATATAAGGTTTCATTGCGACCAACTATATGACCTGCTGAAAGTCCGCGTTCTTTTTGAAGTGAATGGACCAGCTTTGACAGTGATTGAACATCATTCAGGATCTGGAGTGTATTTTCAGAATATTGTATTTTTTTCTGAATATCTTGATATTCAATAAAAAAAGCACTAGCAACGCCAAATAATGCAACGCCAGCGAGAGAGAGGATCCGGAGACGAATGCTTATCATTTGATATATGCTTTAGGCAATTTAAGTCGGAGTGCTGCCCCCGGCAATGCTATAAAAGTAATCATTGTTTATTGTACTACAGACTAGCCTGACTAAAAATTAGTTTTGAAGGTGACGAGGCCTATATTACAAGCTTAGGTAGGTCTAATCATTACTAGCCGTTTAGCGACAGTAGTTTGAATACTATGTATTCAAATTCATCAATACAGCCTTAGTATCTTGAACAACCAAATAAGGGCAAGTTTAAATTTAACGTTTATTTTATTAGATAATAATAAAAAAGCCACTATAAATAGTGGCTTAGTTGGTATTCATTACATTTTAAGTCTAAGGTGTCCGTCAGAAAGGAATGTCATCATCCAAATAATCTGCACCACCCTGAGGTGCGCCATAATCAGGGCCGGCAGAAGGTGAAGCTGGCTGTGGTGTATAAGCTTGTTGTGGTGCTGTTGTATTTTGCTGAGGCGCACTTTGTTGATAATTTCCGCCTGAACCACCTGCCCCTGCACTGCTTCCTTTAGTATCAAGCATAGTCATTGAATCACCAACAATCTCGGTTGAATAGCGATCTTGACCGCTTTGATCTTGCCATTTGCGGGTCTGAATACGACCTTCAATATAAATCTGTGAACCTTTGTGTAGGTATTGCTGAGCCACTTCACCTAAGCGGTTATTTAGTGAGACGCGATGCCATTCGGTGCGCTCTTTGCGTTCACCTGTTTGTTTGTCTTTCCAGCTTTCTGACGTGGCAAGACGTAAGTTACAAATGGAACCACCATTAGGAAATGCACGACTTTCTGGCTCTGCGCCGAGTCTTCCTACAAGAATTACTTTATTTACTGACATGGTGTTTATGCTCCTTAAGCGAGATTAATATTTAAGCGTGTTCATTCTACGATGCTTGAGCAATAAATGCATCCAAAGCGTCGTTATCGATTTCATCAGGTGAGAATTTAACATAGGCGACACATTCTTCAATCACAATTATAGTATCAACGACACCGGCGATGTAATTCAATTGTTGGGCAATTTCACTAGGATCGCAGGTAAAAGACGGATCTAACTGAATAATACGGGTTGACAAATGTTTAGGTGGGTTCATCGGTAAAATGACAAGCAACCAGATAAGGGTTAATACTGCTCCAGCAATAAATACGCCCGACACACCAAATTTACTGAATATTAAACCGCCTGCGGCTCCGCCAATAAAAGCGCCAATAAACTGGGCGCTAGAATACACACCCATTGCCGTCCCTTTATTGGCAAGGGGGCTGAGTTTTGACATCAGTGAGGGCAGGCTTGCTTCTAAAATATTAAATGCAGTAAAAAATAACCATAAACAAAACAGCATGCCAGCGACTGAGTTGGATAAAAAGCCCCAGCCAAACTGAGCAATTGCTAATGTAGTAATAGCACCAATGAATACGGGCTTCATTTTACGATATTTCTCAGCAATGATGATAAAGGGGACCATACTTATGAAGGCTAAAATAAGTATAGGTAAATAAGCCAGTGCATGTTGATCTTTGGCTAAACCAGCATGATCCAGCAAGGCAATCGGTAGAGCAAAAAAGCTGATGGTCAGTAAACAATGCAAAATCATAATACTAAAGACCATGCGCATTATGTCAGCATTACGGAACACATTAAGAAACTGTTTAGGAACCGGTTCAATATCACGATGATTGATAAGGCGACTAGGTGTTGGAACCCACAGGTGCAAAACACCGATGCCAACCAGCGATAACAGGGCGGTAGCCCAAAATATTCCTGAGAGACCTATCCATTGTTCTAATGCGGCACCAGCAGCTAACGCAATAGAAAATGATAGTCCGATACTGATACCAATACTGGCCATGGCTTTGGTTCGATGTTCATCGCGCGTCAGATCAGCGGTAAGTGCCATAATAGCGGCTGCAATCGCACCACTACCTTGTAAAAGTCGGCCAGCAATAACCATGTAGATAGAGTCGGCTAATGCGGCGACGACACTGCCCGCAGCAAACAGTAATAAACCGATAGTGATGACCCGTTTTCGACCAATACGATCAGATAACATGCCAAATGGAATTTGTAACAAGGCTTGGGTCAGACCATAAGCTCCTATGGCTAGACCAATCAAAATGGGTGTAGCGCCGCTATATTGGTCTGCCGCCAAAGAAAATACAGGCAAGATCATAAATAAACCCAACATACGCAAGGCAAAGATACTCGATAAGCCCGCAATACTGCGCTTTTCTATAGAGGTCATTGCGGATGTCGTGTTTTGCTTTTGCATCATAGTGCTCGGTAGGCGTATATTTATCTGTTCGAAACATTTTATACGGAAGCTGGATGAAAAGCATAAGTATTCGTGGTGCACGCACCCATAACTTAAAAAATATTGACGTCGATTTGCCTCGTGATTCGCTGATTGTAATTACGGGCTTGTCTGGCTCAGGCAAGTCATCGCTTGCTTTTGACACGCTTTACGCTGAAGGCCAGCGACGTTATGTTGAGTCATTATCTGCTTATGCAAGACAATTTTTATCGATGATGGAAAAGCCAGATGTGGATCATATTGAAGGCTTGTCTCCGGCAATTTCGATAGAACAAAAATCAACATCACATAATCCACGTTCCACCGTCGGTACCATTACAGAAATTTATGATTATTTACGCTTATTATTTGCGCGGGCGGGAGAGCCACGCTGTCCTACGCATGATCAACCCTTAGCAGCACAAACGGTCAGTCAAATGGTCGATACGGTATTGGCAATGGCTGAAGGTCAGCGAATGATGTTGTTAGCGCCGGTGGTACAAGATCGCAAAGGTGAACATAAGGATGTGTTGGATAATTTACGTGCGCAAGGGTTTGTGCGTGCCCGTGTTAATGGTGAGCTGATTGAGCTCGATGCAGCGCCTGAACTTGAGCTACGTAAAAAACACACTATTGAAGCGGTTGTTGATCGCTTTAAAGTGCGTGAAGATTTACAGCAGCGTTTGGCCGAATCTTTTGAAACTGCATTGCAAATGAGTGATGGTATTGCACATGTAGTGGCGATGGATGATGCTAAAAATACCACTTTGTTTTCATCACGCTTTTCATGTCCAAGTTGTGGCTATTCTATTGCCGAATTGGAACCTCGCATGTTTTCCTTTAATAATCCTGCTGGTGCTTGCGGGACCTGTGATGGTTTGGGAATAAAACAATTTGTTGATCCAGCGCGAGTTGTTGCTCATCCAGAATTAAGTTTAAATGCCGGTGCAGTCCGAGGTTGGGATCGTCGTAATGCCTATTATCATCAGTTGTTAATCTCGTTAGCAGAGCATTACCAATTTGATTTAGAAACACCTTTTGAAGCCTTGTCAGATCAAGTGCGAAAGGCTGTCTTATATGGTAGTGGTCGCACACAGATTGACTTTAGTTACATTAGTGACCGGGGTAAAAGTATTGTGCGCAGTCATAGTTTTGAAGGGGTGATCCCTAATATGCAGCGCCGTTATCTCGAAACAGAATCAAATAGCGTCAGAGAAGATTTGGCGAAATATCATACTGTGCGGGCTTGTCCTGAATGTGATGGTGCCCGTTTAAATAGTGCGTCTCGTCATGTTTTTCTGGGTACAACCTCATTGCCTGCAGTGAGTGATATGCCGATTGGTGAAGCAACACAATTTTTTGAAAATTTAAGTTTACCTGGAAATCGAGGGGAAATTGCCAGTAAAATTATTACAGAAATCTCGCAACGTTTGAGCTTTCTGGTGAACGTTGGTTTAGATTATTTATCTTTATCGCGAAGTGCCGATACTTTATCGGGTGGCGAAGCTCAAAGAATTAGGCTTGCCAGCCAGATTGGTGCGGGATTAGTGGGCGTAATGTACATTTTAGATGAGCCATCGATTGGCTTACATCAACGAGATAATGAACGTTTATTAGGCACCCTTAGACGATTACGAGATTTAGGTAATACGGTAATTGTGGTTGAACATGATGAGGATGCCATTCTTGCTGCTGACTACGTGTTGGATATTGGCCCTGGTGCTGGAATTCATGGGGGTGAGATTGTTGCGCGAGGAACACCAAAGGATATTATGAGGAGTGAGCAGTCACTAACGGGTCAGTATCTCTCAGGTAAACGAAAGATAGCGGTTCCCAAAGATCGAGTGCCTTATCATCCGAACCGAGTGATTTCAGTGCGCGGTGCCTGCGGTCATAATTTGAAAAATGTTGATGTTGATATTCCTATCGGCTTGATGACTTGTGTAACCGGTGTCTCTGGCTCGGGTAAATCAACGCTAATTAATGACACCTTATTAAAGATGACCTCTAAAACATTGAATGGTGCTTCTGAAGAAGCGGCTGTTCATAGTGATATTTTGGGTTTGGACCAACTTGATAAGGTCGTGGCTATTAATCAGAGTCCAATAGGGCGGACACCGCGCTCGAATCCGGCGACCTACACCGGTATATTTACCCCTGTTCGTGAGTTATTTTCTGGCACACCTGAAGCACGAGCGCGAGGTTATACACCCGGGCGATTCAGCTTTAATGTTAAAGGTGGCCGCTGCGAAGCCTGCCAAGGTGATGGTTTGATTAAAGTTGAAATGCACTTTTTGCCAGACATCTATGTACCCTGTGATGTCTGTCATGGAAAACGTTATAATCGTGAAACCTTAGATATTCGTTATAAAGGCAAAACCATAACTGATGTACTAGACATGACCATTGAAGAAGCTAAGCAATTTTTCACCAATATTCCTGTTGTGGCAAAAAAACTAGAGACTTTGATCGATGTTGGGCTCACTTATATTAAGTTAGGTCAAAATGCGACCACTTTATCAGGAGGTGAAGCTCAGCGAATTAAACTGGCAAAAGAGTTATCAAAACGTGATACCGGTAAGACATTATATGTGTTGGATGAACCCACAACGGGTTTACATTTCTTTGATATCGAGCAATTAATGAAAGTATTACAACGATTACGTGAGCGCGGCAATACCATCGTCATTATTGAACATAATCTAGATGTGATTAAAATGGCAGATTGGATCATTGACATGGGCCCAGAAGGGGGGTCTGGTGGAGGTATGGTAGTGGCATTTGGCACGCCAGAAGAGGTGGCAAAAAATGCGGCTTCTCATACAGGATATTATTTAGCACCGTTGATGAACTCCTTAGCTATAACTGGCTAAGTCAATTATGGTGAACAAATCTTGTAAATTGGCAAATTGAAAATGTCTGATATGAATCGTTATCATAAACATGGAATATTATTTGCCCTCTTCATTTATGTGCTTTGGGCAATAGCTTATAGCTATTTTGATTTCAATCGTGAAAAACAACGCTTATATCAATCAATCGATAGCCAGTTGGAAAATGCAGCATTACTTGCGCCCGCGCTATTACCTGAAAACTTTCATCATAAAACCTTAGCCAAGCAAGATTTGACGCAGCAACAAGACTTTAGCAATATACGCCATTTATCGGAACTGACCGATAATAGTGACATTGAATATGTTTACACGCTTATTTTGCAGGATGACAAAGTGTTTTTTACCTCATCCAGTGCAACTCAACAGGAATGGGATTCTAAGATCGGGTTCCCTGCCTTTTTTGACCAATATGAGAATGTTGATCCTGGGGTTTATCAGGTATTTAAGAGTAAACAAAAAGCCTTTCTAGAGTTCACTGATCAGTGGGGTACATTTCGAAGTGTTTTCATACCTCAATACTCTGCGGATGGCACTCTTTTCATTACCAGTGCTGATATCTCAATCAGTGATATTCAGGCTTTGTTGAATAACCATTTTCAGTACTCGTTGTTAGTCACCGGTTTATTTTTGCTTTTTGCTTATCCTATTTATTTTTTGTCTACGCGAAGGATAAAAGGTTTTGCCAATGATCTTGAGCATCAAATTGAACAGAAAACCAGCCAATTAAAATTAAACAAAGAGCGACTTGATTATGCGCTTAAAGTAGCCCGTCAAGGCTGGTTTGATCTGAACTTGAAAAAGGGTGAATTACAAGTCGGTGATGAGTATGTGCGTCTATTAGGTTATGAACCTAGTGAGTTCCAGCCTAGTTTAGATAATTGGAAAACGAATATCCATCCTGAAGATCAAGTAGCCGTAGAGATAGCTTTTCAGAAGATGCTCACATCAAGTAAAGCCGTCGAAATAGAATATCGTAGGCAATCCAAGAATGGAGATTGGGTTTGGCTATATTCTATAGGTGAAGTTGTTGAGTTCGATGATAGTAATAAAGCAGTAAGAGTGATTGGTATTCAATCTGCCATTACCAAGCGTAAACAGAATGAGCAGGTATTAAGGATCTTAGCGGAAAGTGGTGCTGATAACGAAAATATTTTTCAACTGATGGTCAAGCAATTAGCAAACTCACAAAATATGCGTTATGCCTTTATCGGCTCGTTTAGTGAAAGTATTGAAAATCAAGTGGATACGCTGGCAGTATGGATGGGTGAAGCTTATGGTGATAATTTTTCTTATTCTGTAGTTGATACACCTTGTCAAAGTACGGCGGAAGATGGAATGTGTTTTTATCCTGATAATATTCAACACTTATTTCCTAAAGATCATATGTTAGTGGAAATGGAAGCGTGTAGTTATCAGGGAGTGGCATTAAAAAATAGTCAACATAAAGTCATCGGTTTATTGGCGATTCTTGATGATAGGCCAATGGTTAAAGGCACTCATACCAGCAGTTTGTTAAAGAGTCTCGCGGTGAGGGCTGCAATTGAATTAGAGCGAATAGAATCAGATAAGCAGTTAGCCTTAGCCGCTCGAGTATTTAATGATACTCGAGAAGCTATTATGCTGACAGATATCAATGGCTGTATTAAAAATGTGAATCCTGCTTTTACTGAAATAACCGGTTATGAGCTGGGTGATGTTGTGGATCAACATCCCAGTATGTTGAGTTCCAGTGAGCTTGAACCTGACTTTTATATTAATATCTGGAATACAATTAAAATTGATGGTTTTTGGCAGGGTGAAATATCAAATCGTAAGAAAAATGGCGAGTCTTATATTGAGTCACTCACTATCTCGGCATTAAAAGATGAAGCGGGGAATATCTTACATTATTTAGGCATGTTTTCTGATATCACTCACAGTAAACAGCAGCAAGATAAGCTGGAGTTTCTGGCTCATTATGATGAACTGACACAATTACCTAACCGTAGCCTGTTTGCTGATAGGTTTTCTCAAGCTGTTTCGCATTGCAAGCGATATAGCACATTGCTTGCCATTTGTTTTCTGGATTTAGATGATTTTAAACCAGTGAATGATCAGTATGGTCATGAGGTAGGCGATCAATTATTAATTGAAGTAGCGAAGCGTATTGCGACAGAGATCAGGGCAGAAGATACCGTGTCTCGACAAGGTGGTGATGAGTTTGCAATCTTATTAGAAGGCTTAGCATCTGTTGAAGAATATGAGCCAATATTAACGAGACTGCATGTCTCTCTTGCCCAACCCTATCTGATTAATGGCCGTCAAATTACCATTGGTGCCTCGAGTGGCGTGACGATTTATCCTATGGATAATAGTGATATTGACACCTTGCTAAGGCATGCTGACAAAGCTATGTATCAGGCTAAACTGACTGGTAAAAATCGTTATCAATTATTTAATGCCGAACATGATTTGAAAACACTTCAACAGCAAGGCAAATTGAACGAAATACAACAGGCACTGCTTAATGGCGAGCTTTGTTTATATTATCAGCCAAAAGTAAATATGAAAACAGGCAAGGTTTTTGGAGCTGAAGCGCTTTTGCGTTGGCAGCATCCTGAAAAAGGCCTTATCCCACCTTTAACTTTTTTGCCTCTCATAGCTGGAACAGCATTAGAAATACTAGTGGGTGAATGGGTTATTAATCAGGCATTAAAACAGATGTTATGCTGGCAAGAACAGGCTATTGAACTTGAAATCAGCGTTAATATATCGTCTTATCACCTGCAAGATAAACACTTTATTGAACAACTTAATTCGGCTTTTTCATTGGTCCCAGAAATAAAATCCAATCATTTTCAACTTGAAATATTAGAGAGTAGTGCCTTAGGTGATCTTCAGACCATCAATCAAATTATTAAACTCTGTCGAGATCGTATTGGTGTCAAGATAGCATTAGATGACTTTGGCACAGGTTATTCATCACTTACACATCTTAGAAGTTTGGCAGCAACGACTATTAAAATTGATCAAAGTTTTGTGCGAGATGTACTTGATGATCCCAGCGATTACACCATTATTGACGGTGTAATTGGCTTAGCAGCATCATTTGGTCGTGAAGTCATTGCCGAAGGTGTTGAAACTACCGAACATGGATTAATGCTATTGATGATGGGGTGTAATGAAGCGCAAGGTTATGGAATAGCAAGACCGATGCCTGCCAGCGAGATTTCAAGTTGGCTATCTCAATATCAGCCTAATCGGCAATGGATCACAATGGCTAATCAGTCATTTACAGTTAAAGATACGCAGCTTACATTGTTAAAATTAGCCCTACATCAGTGGCATGATTATTTTGAAAAAAACATCTTATCAACATCTGAAAAGATAGAATATTGGCCAATCATGGCAAAGCAAAAATGCCCCTGTGGAACTTGGGCTAAACGCGCACGCCAAAATGAATATTTTAGCGAGGAGTGGTTGACTGAGTTTGAACAAGCCCATGATGAGGCACACAACATCGCCAATAAGTTATTATTGAAACATCGAAATGGTGAGTTAGACGCTGCGCGCTCAGAACTCGCCCAATTTCATAAACCCTTCGAACTAATGCATGATTTAATAAATGTGGAGATTAAAGCTTAATGGTCTTAGAACAGGAACTAAAATTATTGGTCAATAGCGATAAGCAGATTAATTTATCTTCCTTGATTTTGACTGATTATATGATCGATGCTCAGATAGCAACCGCACACTTACTAAGCACCTACTTTGATACAGCAAGCCTATATTTGTTGTCGCAAGGTCTGGGTTTACGAATGAGAAAAAGTAATGAACAGTGGGTGCAAACAGTTAAGACATCGGGTCATGTTAAAGAGGGTCTGCATCAACGTGAAGAGTGGGAGCATCAACTTGATAGTGGCCATTGGAATTTGGATAAATTAAAACAAACACCGTTGTCCGAGATGATCAATGATCCAGATATTTGGCCGAGTATAGCGCCGATATTTACCACTGACTTTGTGCGTAAAACCCAACAACTTAGCTTAGAAGATGGCACAAAAATCGAATTAGCCTATGATCGAGGACAAGTCATTGCGGGTAAATTATCTACGCCTATTCATGAAATTGAGTTGGAATTAAAGTCGGGACAGGTAAAACATTTGCGTTTGTTAGCAGATCACTTGCAGCAACAATTATCACTGAAGACCAGTGATACCAGTAAAGCAAAAATGGGATATAAATTAATGGCTAGCAGACTAAATTAGTCTGAGGCTAGTTAGCACTGTGTTTGTGTTCTTTTATGATTTATGTAGAAGGGTATTGAACTAAAGAAGGACTATCTGATATATATTGAGTTTTTGTTGCAGCTGATGAGCACTATTATCGTGTTGATAGACCTTGATTAGTTTCAAATTTCCAGGTGCGGATAATAGTTAACATATCATTGTCCAGCAATACGTCTTTAGGAATGTCGGCATAAGGAGCACCCAGTCGTACAATTTTGACGGCAGCAGCATCCAATACTTCATGGCCAGATGAACGTGAGACCACAATACCATCTGGTGGCACACTGCCATCAGGATTGATATCTACCGAGAGCATTAAGCTGCCATTAAGTCCTTCGCGTTTAGCTGCTTGTGGATAATTCATATTACCGATACGTTCGATCTTCATTTCCCATGATTTCATATAGGCGGCAGCAGCATATTCTTTAGTCGAGGCTGAAACACGACGTTTCTTAGGTCGTTTACTGAGTGATTTAGCGGCCTCATCTAACTGTTGCTGTAAGCTAGCGATCTCATTCTTTGACCGAAACATAAGTTCACTGGCTGATAACTTTGGTGTTATTTCCCCGGGTTCAATCCTATCGGTAACCTCAACTTGTTCAACCTTACGTTTGGCCTTTTTCTGGGTAATCATTTTAACTTGCTTAGCCGGTGGTTTTGGTTTAACAGGTGTCTGTTTGACCGGCTCTGGCTTTTTTTCAATAAGCTCTGTGACCACGGGCACCTGCTCTACTACCTGTAATGGCTCAATCTCTGGTATCGGTTTCTCTACTATTGGCAAGGGTTCTACCTGAGCAGGGGAAGCCGCTTCTGGTGCAATTGGAATGGGTGCCTCCGGACTAGGTTCTGGTGATTTTTCAT
Source organism: Gammaproteobacteria bacterium (assembly GCA_034110895.1). Taxonomy (GTDB): domain Bacteria; phylum Pseudomonadota; class Gammaproteobacteria; order Nitrosococcales; family Methylophagaceae. The sequence goes on from JAWUYH010000017.1 coordinate 32,675, forward strand.
CTGTTTCCCCGCCACCTTCATTATTTACTTGTGCTAAATAATCTGCCTGTTCAGGGGCTAGTTCAGTTTGTTGTTTGACCAAGGTAATATTGAGATTAAGCAGCGCATTATTTGTAGGGGGTGAAGTGACCGTAAAACTCACGCCTAAAATAATCGCCAAATGAATGATGATTGAAAATATTAAAGTGAAAATTAGCCGATCAACAGCTGTAATTTTGCCCATTTATGGTATTATTTTTTCAATTTCACGAATAATCGGTGGACTTGCATTGTTCATCAGTCGGATCCTATCGACCATTTTAGGGCTGAGTTCTATCTTGCCATCTGGTCTGACTAGCATAACATGGTCAATGCCCATTGTTGCTGCAATCTGTGGCCAGTCTTTTCCTGCTACTAATAAAGCCGTTGCGGCAGCATCAGCTTCGGCTGCCTGTGTATGTAAAACAGTGACCGAAGTTGCCTCACGTGCGGGCAGGCCTGATCTTGGATCAATAATATGTGGATAGCGAATACCCTCATATTCAAAGAAACGTTGGTAGTCCCCAGAAGTAAAGATACTTTCATCACCTTTTAGGGCAATAGAAGCCATCATGCCATCTTTGCGCGGGTGACGAATGCCAATAATCCAAGGCCGTTGACCATGGGAGCCAATGGCACGTAGATCTCCACCAATATTCACAATGGCATTAGTGATGCCCAGTTGTTGTAAAGAACGAATGGCTGAATCAACAGCATAACCCTTTGCAAAGCCACCAAAACCAAGCTTAACCGTTGCATTACTGCTTGTCAGTTGACCATTGTTAATAATAATATCAGTCATGGTAGGAATATTACTCAACCAGTTTTTTATCGCCACATCACTAGGTGGTGGGTGAGATACAAACCAGTCATCTTGATGAAAACCCCATAATTCAAATAATTTGCCAGCAGCAGGATTAAATAAGTGATTACTGCTTATAGCCAGTGTTTTAGCTTGATTAATTAATGCTTCAACGTCGGCTGTAACGCTAATGGATTGTCCTTCACTGATAGCATCATTAATAGTCATCAGCGTGCTAGGCCGCCATGCATGCCATGTATTATTAACGGCAGAAAATGAGGCTTCTAACAGTGCAACGGTCTTATCTGCTGTTGCTTTATCAACACCATACAGACTGACATCAATTTCAGTGCCAAAAGCATCAAATTTAGCATTAAGTGCTTTGTCACCATCATTACCGCAGCCGGTTAATGATAATAGACATGACAAGAGAAAAAATCGAAATAAGATCATCAGAGTTGTTGCTCAATGCAGTTCATTAAGTCAGCTGCAATATTAAGATTAAATTGTGTATCTAGTTCCCGGATACACGTTGGACTTGTGACATTGATTTCGGTGAGATAGTTGCCAATAACATCAAGCCCTACAAATAATAAGCCTTTTTTGCGTAAGGTGGGCCCTACTTGTTGGCAGATCCAGCGATCCCTTTCGGTTAAAGGTCTGCCTTCAGCACGGCCTCCAGCGGCAAGATTGCCACGGGTTTCTCCTTCAGCAGGTATTCGTGCCAATGCATAGGGTATTGGTTCACCATTAATCATTAATATTCGCTTGTCACCTTCAATGATTTCAGGAATAAATTTTTGCACCATCACTGATTTTTTTCCGTGATCAGCCAGTGTTTCAATAATCACGCTTAAATTAGGGTCGTTCTGTTTAACTCTAAATATAGACGCACCGCCCATTCCATCAAGTGGTTTGAGAATAATATCCTTATGCTGCTGGTGAAATTCTCGAATAAGGTGTTTTTGACGGGTCACTATTGTGGGAGGACAGCACTGTGGAAACCATGCCGTATAGAGTTTTTCATTAGCATCACGCAGGCTCCGTGGATTATTAACAATTAATACACCGGCTGCTTGTGCTTGTTCTAATAAATAAGTGCTGTATATATATTCCATATCAAACGGCGGATCTTTTCGCATTAAGATGGCATCAAGATCGGCTAGTGGACGTGTCTGACTCTCATCCACTTCATACCATTTTTCAGTATCTTCGAATACACGCAGCGGTTTCATCTCCGCGGAGACGATACCTTGATCCAAAAATAAATCCTGTTGTTCCATGTAATATAAAGACCAGCCCTTAGCTTGTGCAGCTAATAACATGGCAAAACTACTGTCTTTTTTAATAGTGATGGCTGAAATAGGATCCATCACAATACCGATATGTCGACTCATGCTGCGTCACTTATGCTGATAATTGAAGGTGAATTTTACCTTAAATTTGTATTGCAAGTTTGCTTGCCCTTTTTTTGCCACAATTGCTCAGCAGATTGACAGGATTCATCCCCTTAAATCCCCATGTTATTTGTTGTAATAACAACTCGAAAATTTAATTTTAAAGAGAGATGTTATGAGTGCAATAAGACAAAATCTAGGCAGACATTTATTGACTAGTCTATTTAATTGTGTGGCTTATGCTTCCGGCGTGGGAATTGCTATTAGTTTTGGCTTAATGTCTTTAGTATTTATGTCTGGCTCAGCACAAGCATCAGAAGATGATATCGCTTTACCGGTAGTAGAAGATTTATCTGATTTACAATCTGGCCAGCTAGTCTTTCGTTCTACTAATGGTCATTATTTGACCAGTCCCAGTGTTGACACCGATGTGGTGATTGATATTAGCGGTTTGCTAGCACGGGTCACCGTCAGTCAGTCTTTTTTAAACCCAACAACACAATGGCATGAGGGTATTTATGTTTTTCCCCTACCCGAGACAGCTGCGGTAGATCATTTACGGATGAAAGTGGGAGAACGTATTATTGAAGGTGAAATCAAACCTAAACAAGTAGCAAGAGCTATTTACGAGAAAGCTAAATCAGCCGGCAAGCAGAGCAGTTTAATTGAACAGCAACGGCCTAATATGTTCACAAGTTCGGTTGCCAACATTGCGCCAGGAGATAAAATCACCGTTATCATCGAATATCAACAAGTTATTAGTCAAACTAAAAATGACTTTAGTTTGCGATTTCCTATGGCGATAACACCGAGATATATCCCAGGAGAAGAAATCATCAATAACGATGAAGTGCAGCAGTTTAATGGCAATGGTTGGGCGGTTGATACCGATCAAGTGCCAGATGCCTCGCACATTACTCCACCCGTTTTATTGGGCAATGACAGCAAGACTAATCTGACGACACTTAAAGTTAACTTGGCAGCAGGATTTCAATTAGCGAAAGTTGACAGTCTTTATCATCCTGTTGATCAGGTGACTTTAGATAATGATAATAGACAGATAACATTGATTAACAGCCAAGCTGGTGTGCGTGACTTTGAATTAGTTTGGCAAGCTAAAGCATCATCAACGCCACAAGCCGCATTATTTAAACAGCATTTCAAAGGTAAAGATTATGCCTTGGTGATGTTAAATCCTCCTTCTCAGCATAGTATTAAACAAAGTATTGCTCGTGAATTAGTTTTTGTTATTGATACATCCGGATCAATGGATGGCACTTCGATTAAACAGGCCCGAAAAGCTTTGCAATATGGTATTAAGCAGCTGCGTCGGCAAGATAGTTTCAACATTATCAGGTTCAGTGATGATAGTAAAAGTCTATTTGACCAAGCGCAATTAGCTAACCATGATAATCTAGATATTGCACGTGACTTTGTTAATGCTTTAACTGCTGATGGTGGCACTGAAATGGCACCTGCTTTGAAGTTGGCATTTAAGCAAAATAATGAAAGTAAAGGGTTACGACAAATTGTCTTTTTAACCGATGGCAGTATTGGCAATGAAGATGAATTATTTAAGCTAATCGAACAGAATTTGGCTGATAGTCGTTTGTTTACGGTGGGTATTGGATCGGCGCCGAATAGTCATTTTATGAATCGTGCTGCGAAATATGGTCGAGGCAGTTATAGTTATAGTTATATTGGTAATGAATCTGAAGTGAAACAAAAGATCCAGGCTTTATTTAACAAGTTGACCCATCCTGTTTTGACCGATATCACTCTTAATATCAGCTGCGAAGATAGCTTAGAACAATGGCCACAGTCGATACCTGATCTCTATCAGGACGAACCACTTATGTTTGTTTTGCGGGCTGATCCTCTTCCCAAACAAATGATTATTAGTGGCCATTTTGGAACAAGACCATGGCAAACAACAATGCAACTGAAAGGAGGAAAACAATCGGAGGTGGTCTCGGTATTGTGGGCGAGACGAAAAATTGAAGCCTTAATGGATCGTTACCGTTTACAAAATAAAGATGATGTTATTAAACAACAAATTGTAGAGGTTGCATTAAATCATCATTTAGTGAGTAAGTTCACCTCCTTAGTGGCTATCGATAAAACACCTGCGAAACCACTAGGCGAAGCTCTAAGTAGCAAAATTATTGCTGGAGATTTGGCTGCAGGCTCGAATTTAGAACGATTACCACAAACCGCGACTTCTGCCTCGTTCCAACTTTTATTGGCTGCATTGTTATTATTATCGAGTTTTTTGTTGCGCTTAATGCAAACAGAGCAAGTATGAAGCTGGCACTTAAAAATAAATTGCCAGTCATCTTGCTTGTTTTGGCACTATGGCAATTGGGCCAAGGTTCATATATCTATCTTAAGGCAGAATTAGCGCAATATTTAATTGCTGCGGCATGGCAAGAGCAGGATAAGACGACTCAGATTAAACCCTGGCCATGGGCAGATACATGGCCAGTAGCAAGGTTGGTTGTGCCACAACATAAGGTTGATCAATATGTGCTGGCGGGAGTCAGTGGCGAGGCGCTGGCATTTGGCCCCGGCCACGTATTTAGTTCCGCCGCTCCGACCATTTCAGGCAATACCATCATTGCTGCTCATCGTGATACTCATTTTTCTTTTTTGAATGCGCTCAAAAAAGGCGAACTGATTACGCTTTATAATCGAAAAGGCGATCGGCGTGATTATATAGTGCAGGATATGAGAGTGGTGGATAAAGAGGATGTAGACTGGATCAATGCCGAGGATTATCAATATCAATTGACCTTAGCAACCTGTTATCCCTTTGATGCTATTCAAGCAGGAGGGCCCTTACGTTACGTTGTCCGAGCAGTGTCTTTAGCTACAATTTAAGCATAGTAGGTATTAAATATGCAGTTTGCTACGACAAACACCCTATATATTAGCTATAATCACAAGGTTTTTGATTTTAGAGTTAATGTGTAATAAATGACTACTCCAGCGGTAACGGTGGCGGAAACGCCAAAAACGTTTCAGGACTTAATCCTGCGATTACAACAATATTGGGCAGAACAAGGCTGTGTTTTGCTTCAACCTTATGATATGGAAGTGGGTGCGGGTACCTTTCACCCTGCAACCTTCTTGCGTGCAATAGGACCAGAGCCATGGAGCGCTGCTTATGTTCAGCCATCGCGACGTCCGACAGATGGTCGCTATGGTGAAAACCCAAACCGCCTGCAACATTATTATCAGTTTCAAGTGGTATTAAAACCCTCGCCAATTAACATTCAAGACTTATATATTGGCTCGCTGCATATGTTGGGGCTGGACACCACGATTCATGATGTACGTTTTGTCGAAGATAATTGGGAGTCTCCGACCTTAGGCGCTTGGGGTCTAGGTTGGGAACTCTGGCTAAATGGTATGGAAGTGACACAATTCACCTATTTTCAACAAGTCGGGGGCTTAGAATGTAGCCCTATAACTGGCGAAATTACTTATGGTTTAGAACGCATTGCGATGTACCTGCAAGGCGTAAGTAGTGTGTATGATTTGGTCTGGTCTGATGGTCCTATGGGTAAAGTCACTTATGGCGATGTATTTCATCAAAATGAAGTAGAAATGTCAGAATACAATTTTGATCATGCTGATGTTGACAGTTTATTTACTAATTTTGATAGCTATGAACGTGAAAGCGCACGTATGATTGAAGCGGGATTAGCCTTGCCTGCCTATGAGTTGGTCCTGAAAGCATCACATACGTTTAATTTGTTAGATGCCCGAAAAGCTATTTCAGTGACCGAACGCCAACGCTTTATCTTGCGAGTACGTACTTTAGCGCGTGCGGTGGCAAAAGCTTATTACGAACGCCGTGAATCATTGGGCTTTCCGATGGTAGCCTCTGTTAATAAGGAGGCAAAAACATGAATGACATAACAGAACAACGCGATTTATTGATTGAGTTGGGTAGCGAAGAGCTGCCACCAAAATCGCTTAAAAAACTAATTCAAGCCTTTGAAACCGGCATTAAACAAGGTTTAGAAAAGGCGGGATTAAGTTTTAGTACCATTCGGTCTTATGCTGCACCTCGCCGTATGGCGGTGGTAGTTGAAGGTTTAGATGTTCGCCAACAAGATCGTGTGGTTGAACGTCGAGGCCCCGCTATTTCGGCCGCCTTTGATGACGATGGCAAGCCAACCAAAGCCTTGCAAGGCTTTGCCCGCTCATGCGGAGCAACCGTCGATGATTTAGAGAAATTAGAAACAGACAAAGGCACATGGTTAGCGTTTAAACAACAAAAAAAAGGCGCGGAAACTGCAAGCTTAATAGTGGCTATTTTGCAGCAATCTCTTAATGACTTACCCATTCCAAAACGGATGCGCTGGGCTGACTTGCCAGGGGAGTTTGTTCGCCCTGTTCATTGGTTAGTGTTTTTGTTTGGTGATGAGGTTATTCCTGCTGATATATTAGGCGTATCTTCTGGTCGTGAAAGTCGTGGTCATCGTTTTCATCATCCTGCCTTTATTCGAATAGATACGGCACAAAGTTATGCTTCTCAGTTAGAAACACAAGGACATGTTGTGGTCGATATGGTTGTACGACGTGCTGCTATTCATCACCAAGTACTAGAATTAGCGACACAATTAGGCGGCGAAGCAGTGTTAAATGAAGATTTATTAGATGAAGTAACAGGCTTGGTCGAATGGCCGGTCGCTTTATCTGGTTCATTTGATAAACGCTTTCTTGAGTTGCCAGCAGAAGCCTTGATTTCTTCAATGGAAGAACATCAAAAATATTTTGCAGTGCGTGATAAAACAGGTGCCTTACTGCCCTATTTCATTACTATCTGTAATATCGAAAGTCGTGATCCTGCTCAGGTTATTGCTGGTAATGAACGGGTTATCTTACCGCGACTTAGTGATGCTGCCTTCTTCTGGGATACTGATCGAAAACGACCTTTAGCCGACCGCCAGCAGCAATTAAAAACGATCGTTTTTCAAAATAAATTGGGAACAGTGTTTGATAAATCTGCTCGAGTAGCTAAATTAGCTGCAATCATTGCCGCTGAAATAGGTGGTGATGCAGCATTGGCTGAACGAGCTGCCCTGTTGGCAAAGTGTGACTTAGTGACCGAGATGGTGGGTGAGTTTCCTGACTTGCAAGGTATTATGGGTCGTTATTATGCCCATTTAGATGGTGAACATACTGAGGTTGCTGAAGCATTAGATGAGCAATATTTACCGCGATTTTCCGGTGATATTTTGCCCAAAACTAAGACCGGGCAGGCGGTGAGTTTAGCGGAAAAACTCGACACACTTGTCGGTTTGTTTGGAATTGGTCAGCCACCAACAGGAGTGAAAGATCCCTTTGCTTTACGTCGTGCCGCTTTAGGTGCTTTGCGAGTGGTGATTGAAAATAAATTAGATGTCGACTTAGTGATGTTGTTAGAGCAAGCGCAGCAAGGATTTGAATGCAGGCTCACAGAGCAGGATGTTACTGTACAGGTAATGCGTTATTTATTTGATCGTTTGCGTGGTTATGCGAGTGACCAAGGATTCAAAACAGATGTATTTGAGTCAGTGTTAGCGGTTCAACCTGGTCGGCCCTTAGATTTTATGGCTCGCTTAGCTGCAGTCGCTCAATTTCGTCAGTTAGAACAAGCAGAAGCACTCGCCGCTGGCAATAAACGAATTGGTAATATCTTACGTAAAAATGATGCTGATGTAACAATGGCCAGCATTAATCCCGCCTTATTAGTTGAGCCTGCGGAACAAGCGTTAGCGGCAAAATTACAGGCAGTGACTACAACAATACAGCCCTTATTGACTGAAGCTGATTATGCGGGTGTATTAAATACATTGGCTGATATGCGAGATACCGTTGATGGCTTTTTTGATCAAGTAATGGTCATGGCTGATGATGTCGCTGTGAGAAATAACCGTTTAGCCTTGCTCAATCAAACTCGAGCCTTATTCTTGGGTGTGGCTGATATTTCCTGTTTGCAGGAATAAAAGGAGAAAATCATAATGTCGCTCATAATTCTAGACCGAGATGGAGTCATTAACCAAGACTCGGATGATTTTATTAAGTCACCTGCTGAGTGGATCCCTATTGACGGCAGTTTAGAAGCGATTGCTCGCTTGAATTATGCGGGTTATCGCGTTATCGTCATTAGCAATCAATCTGGTATTGCACGGGGTTTATTTGATGTTGAAACGCTTAATCATATTCATAACAAAATGCGACGAATGTTAGCGCAAGTGGGTGGTAAGATAGAGGCTATATTCTTTTGTCCACATGGCCCTGAAGACCAATGCACATGTCGAAAACCACAGGATGGTTTATTCTCTGAATTGGCTCAACGTTTACGAATTACGCTTACAGGTGTACCGGCAGTGGGAGATTCTTTACGCGATCTTCAAGCAGCTCAATCTGTCGGTGCTACTCCTATTTTAGTGCGTACTGGTAAGGGTGAGAAAATGCTGGGAAAAGACATTCCAGAGGGGGTTGCCATTTATAATGATTTGGCTGCTGTAGTCGATGCGCTGCTGGATCCAACGGTCTAATGTTGTTATTACGCTCGCTAATATTTGTTTTTTTCCATATTGTGAGTGCCATTATTTTCTCGTTAATAGGCCTTTTATTATGGCCTTTGCCATTCAAGTGGCGTTACATGGCTGTGAGTCGTTGGGCTGTATTAAATTTATGGTTGCTCGAAAAAATTTGTGGTGTACGTTACGTAGTTGAAGGCCGAGACAATATTTCTGATCAAGCTAGTGTGATTTTATGTAAACATCAGTCATCATGGGAAACGCTGGCATTACAAGCTGTTTTTCCTCCACAAGTATGGGTATTGAAGCGCGAGTTATTATGGATCCCTTTTTTTGGCTGGGGACTAGCCTCATTAAAACCAATTGCTATTGATCGCGGCGCAGGCAGACATGCCTTGAATCAAATCATCGAACAAGGTAAAAAACGATTATCAGCTGGCTACTGGGTAGTGGTATTTCCCGAAGGGACTCGAGTACCTTCAAGAGAAATGGGAAGGTTTGGAGTGGGTGGTGCAAAACTTGCTGTTGAGGCGGGAGTGTCAGTTACGCCAGTGGCTCATGATGCCGGTAAGGCGTGGCCTCGTCACGGCTTTATTAAACATCCAGGCGTTATTAAGTTAGTGATTGGTCCTATCATCAGCAGTGAAAATAAAACAGCAGTAGAGCTTAATCAGCTCGCCTATCAATGGATGAGAGGTCAAATGATAGTATTAGATGATAATCAACCGACAATACTAGAAAAAAGGGTGTAAGACGTGGACAGAACTGAAGGGATTTTACGATTAATGTTGGTGGATGACTCACTGACGGATGCTGATAGTCTTACTAATGCACTTAGAAGTGCTGGTCACACGGTAAGAAGCGCACGCCAGGATAATTTGACAGGTTTAGAAAAAGCATTAACTGATTCATCATGGGATCTAGTGCTGTGTCGAGATACTCTAGCAACAATCAGCCCTCAAGATGTGCTGCATTTGATACATCGCTTAGGCAGAGATATCCCTTGTATTGTGCTGACGACAAGTGCTGAAAACATGGCTGATTATTATAATTTATATCCGCAAGATATTATTATGTTTGGGCAGACCCAGCACTTGCAATTTGCTGCAACAAGAGAGTTGAAAGCTTTGTTTGTACGCCGTACAAGTCGGCGAAATCAACATGCGTTACGTGAAAGTGAAAAGCGTGCCAGATTATTGTTAGAAAGTTCGCGTGACGCTGTCGCTTATATGCACGAGGGAATGCACATTTACGTTAACCAAGCTTATTTAAACTTATTTGGTTATGAAGAATCTGAAGATGTTGATGGTCTTCCCATGTTGGATATGGTGTTTCTAGATGATCATGCTAAATTTAAAGCTTTTCTAAGAGGGGTCTCAGAGCAACAAAGTACTAAATCCTCGCGGATGTCAGTGTTATGCATGAAAGCCGATGGTGATAGTTTTCCTGCTGATATAGAATTTACTCAAGCTGAGATTGAGGGTGAACAGTGCATTCAAGTGATTATTCGTAAAGAGTATTTGCAAGGCTCGGCTGTTTCAGCTTTAGAGGATAGTTTATTATTACTGCAAAATCATGATGCGTTAACGGGCTTATTAAATCGGGATCACTTTATCGATGAGCTAGGAAATGCTTTGACTAAAGCGGCTGAAGGCAAAGGTATCTCAGCCTTACTGTATTTGGAATTTGATGATTTTCATAGTATCAAGGATAGTGTGGGCTTGATTGCTAGTGAAGATGTACTGAAAGAGGGCGCCAGATTATTGGGAAATATCTCAAAAACGGATGAGGTATTAGCGAGATACTCAGATCAGGTCTTTACTATTCTCATTCCTAGCGGTGATAACGTTTATATCGATGAGCGGGCAGAGTCATATAGGAAAACAATTGAAGCCTATATATCACATGCTCATGGACAGATGATAGATTTTCGATGCAGCATTGGTATTAGTCGAATTACGGAAAATGTTTCAACAGAAGTCATTTTAGAGCATGCCAATAAGGCCTGTGTGCAGGTGCAAAAAAAGGGCGGCGATAGTTTTGCATATTATCAACCCGTTAAGGCTAAGCCAGGCACTTCAAATAATGATGAGGACTTATTTTGGCAGGGCAATATCCGGGAAGCGCTAGCAGATGATGGTTTTGCACTCAATTACCAGCCTATTATAAGTCTACATGGTAAAGAACAAGAACTTTACGATCTACTACTCAGAATGAAGGCCGCAGATGGTCAACTTATTCTTGCTGAAGAATTTATTAGCCACGCTAATGATGACTTAATGCTGGAGATTGATGAGTGGGTTATATCGCATGCGATAGATAATTTGACTGAGCATCGTAAGCGTTATCCTAAAACACGATTTTTTATCAAGTTGTCTAAAGCTACCTTAGCCAAGAAAGAGTTTGTTGATTGGTTACTGGCTTTATTAGCAAATCGTCAATTAGATGGATCAGCTTTAGTGTTTGAAATTAGTGAAACAGCAGCATTAGAAAATTTAGATAGCGTTCAAGCATTAATTTTAAAGTTAAGAACCATTGGCTGTGAGTTTGGACTAGAACATTTTGGATCGGGCTTAGAGTTTTCATATAGTTTGAGCGTATTGGATGTTGATTACTTGAAAATTAATGGATCATTTGTAGAAAATATGGCAAAAGATTCAGAAAATCAAGCAGCAGTGAAAGCCATTATTGAAACAAGTAAACAAGCGGGTAAACAAAGTATTGCTGAGTTTGTATCTGATGCAAATAGCCTTGCATTGTTATGGCGTTTAGGGGTTGATTACGCGATGGGATATTACATTCATAAACCATCAGATAAGATGGACTATAATTTTGAAGATGATGATTTATAAACATAAGTTGAGCAAGACCACCCTCTATTAAACTCTAGCCTTGACCTAAGGATTGCTACAATGAGAGTAACAACAGTATGGCAATAAGGTGAGTATTTTTCATCTGCTTATCAGCAGTTGTTGTAGAATTTTTTGTTCAATATTGAGATGTAACTTCATGGCCGAATTATGTTGACCTGCTTCAACCCGAGAGCTGCATATAACGTCATATTTTTTGATGGTTGTTCCTTGACAAGGAAGGTCATTACACGTCGTCGGCCACTTCATTTTTTCAGGAACAATACAATCTGAAGTGGCATAATGATAAAACAGTGACATCTTGGTTGGTGCGACATGTTGTTTGACCTTGGTTAATTGACCTAAACAAGCTTTAATATGATGTTGGAACAAAACAGGCCCGTTTTCAAGCAGTTCTGCTGATGCACTAGGTCGAGGATTAATTTCAAGAATTAATAACTCATTTTTATCTGAGAGCATAAAATCCAAACTATTTAAACCAACTAACATAGTTGCAGCAGTTAGTTGATTGATCATGTTGTTTAAATAGTGCTGCTGTGAAGCTGAAAGTGTCCATGCGGATTCAATCCTAGCGAGCAGAAAAGGCGAGCCGCTATTAGAGTCTGTTGCTGGGAATTGTTGGTTGACAGTTAATAATTGAGCATGATATCCATCAGCTAAAAACAGGCATGAACCGCTACGCCCACTAATAAAACGTTGATAATAATACTCAGTATTAATTTCATTGCTATTGAACGCAGCATATTCTATGTGAGAGCCCCCTAAGCCTGAAGCCTTTTTTTTGAGCCAATGGAGTTCATCAGTAGGAGGTTGAAATATAGTGGCTGGGTAGTTAAAGCCCTGTTGACTTAATATGTGGAAAAATATGCTTGGGGTTTTAACACGGTGAATAGTGTCTGGTGTATTGCCAACAAGCTGAATATTGGCTGGCAATGGAAATAACTTAAGATAACACTGCTCAATGCCACTGCCACAAACTAGCATGCAGTGTTGTCCATGTGCCAGTTCTGACAAGGTCGTCATTATATTTTGGTGGCTTAACTCAGCAAGCGGAGGGACTAATTGCCAACGTTCTGCAGCCGCTAATGTATCACTATCTCCAAAACAATCAGCCACCCAGGCAGTATAACCGGCTTGGCTGGCTGATTGCGCTAAGTATCGCCCACTTTGTGCAAAGATCAGTACTGGAATGTGCTGAGTTTGCATAGAGCCGACTTTAATTAAACGAGTTTACGAGCACCATCAAAAGCATTACGGAAATCAAGATAAACGGGTTTATCTGCGTCCAAGGTCTCTTTTAATAATGCATGTTGTAGTTTGTATTTTACGTTACCTACCGCAAGAGCACCGATACCAACAGCACCCTTAGAGTTGATAGCATGTACTAACGGCTCACCTAAATCCATAATGCCAAGGCCTTCAATACCGAGTGGCGAAACAGCATTAACATCACCTGCTACTTTTAGCTGTTTAGCATCTTCAAGCACAGAGGAGTTCAATACTTCAATACCTGCTTTTGCAGTACAGAAAACGAGGTCTGTATTGGATAATAAACGTGCTTTATCGGCGTCAGATGCCGCTGCAGTAGCATGAAGTTTAACGCCGTAACGTTGTTTTGCTATTTCAGCACAATCAAGGGCAGTATCAACTGAGAAGTGATCAACAATAGTGGTATCTGCACCTTGTTGCGCAACGAGCACCGCTGTAGCAAGACCTACCGGTCCTGTTCCACCAAAAACAACAGCACGCATACCCGATAAAGGTAGGTCAAAGTTTTTCTTTAATTCACGTTCTACGGAAGCAACTAGTGCCGCAGCCGTGGTAAATGCACCACTTGGATCGACAAAAACAGAAATTTCAAAAGGCGGTACCATCGCTTTTTTAGCGGCATCTAACATGTCCATCGCTAAGCCTATATCACGGCCGCCTATGAATAGGCCGGTTTTTTTGACGCCCGAAGGGCCGCGAGAGAAGATGGCATCTTGAGTTAAAGCACTTATTTCTTCTAGTTTGACATTATTAAATGGGATAACTACTTCGTAACCCGCGTCTACGGCCATGTTGATATCAAATGGACTGTTATGGCCCATTGGCTCTATCATATGAATAATTGAACGTTTTGTCATATCTATTCCTTTTTATTTTAATATTGTATGTGTTGTCGACATCATAATCGTTATGGGGTCGTTATTTCAATAGTTGCCCCAGACTTATCTGCTTGCGCAATGGTAAATGTGGGCTGATTTTTGGCTGTTGCTGTTAACTTGACATAAGTCATTAGATCAGTCACTAGCGATGAGGCAGCCACTTCACTATCAACAAATACAATGCCTGTTGGGCCCCAAGAACTTTGCGCAATACCGGTATGGCCTTGGTTAAATGCATAATCTAATAGCTGTGCAACCCTATTACTGGTGTAGCGGCCACCTTGAGCAGGTGCAAAATGATCACCAATCAAACGCTGTATTTGGGTTATAGCATCACCAAATTGTTCGATATCTTTTTCCACTAATGCAGGTAATAATTTCATTAAGCTTAAGTGACAAATAGCCTGAGAGTTTTCGAGTGGAAATTTAGCGAGGGAAGTGAATGCATTTTTTTCTTGTTGGCCATGTATACCCTTTTGTACTGGATCCATAATAAGCACCATCCGCCAGTCATCAGGTAATTGATGATGTGCTAATAATGGAGGAGGAGTACTGTGTTTGGGTTTATTGCCACCATCAATAATAAATCCACCCTGTTCAAAAGTCGCAATTCCTATACCAGAACGCTGACCTCGACCTAATTGCTGAGCAATATCAGCAGTAGTGGCTTTGATGTTATAGAGACGACACAGTGCAGTGCCCACTGCCAAAGCTAATTGTGTACCTGAGCCCAGTCCAGCATGTTGCGGAATCAGTTGTTCAATAGTGATTGACACGGTTTGTTCTGTATCAGCTATGTTTTGGCCCAAAGAAAGATAAAACTTGGCGCTCACCGTTTCAACTTGTTGAATAATTTTAGCGTTGACAGGCAGCCCCAAAATACTACTTTCTTCTGACCGTTGAACTTTTATAATGGTGTAATGGCTACTAATTGCCAGGCCGATACTACCAAATTTCCTGCCAGCATCTCCATTAAGATCAAGAAAACCTAGATGGAGTCGTGCAGGAGCACTCACCCGAATGCATGTGTTTGGATAAGTGTTACCGTATTGTTTTAACGCCACTATTATTAGCTATCGATCTTACAAGCGATATCGTAGATAGTTGTTTCATCTAGGAACTGATCATTTGATTCAAATAAAGATGATATTGCGCCATGGTGAACTTTCATTTTAAAGTTACCAATAGCAATAGCGCCATAAAATTTTATGCCTTTTTTTTCTGTGTTATTGTCCATGACTTCAATACCCTCAACACCTAGTGGAGGTACAGCGTTGACATCGGCAATAACTTCTAAGGTATCACTTGCTTCCCATGCTGATTTTGGTAATACACAGACACCTGCTGGGCCACTAGAGATCGCAACATGAGCATCTTTTAATAATCGTTTTACCGCTTCATCACTTCGGCTTTCACCCGGCGTAACCTCTACGCCATAATCTCGTTTTATTTGTGCTGTGATGAGTTTAGCTCGAGCTAAACTACGAGAAGTAATGACGACTTCGCTCGCTCCTTCTTTTAAGAAATAAAGTGCAGCACGTTGCCCTACAGGGCCAGAACCTAAGATAACTACCTTTTTACCACTAATGTCGTAATTAGTCATAACCTTGCGTGCAATTGCGGCCGCAGTAGTATTGGAACCATTAGGATCAAGCATTACTGATACTCGAACGGGGCCAAAAAAGGCTTCTTTGACCGCCTTGCCAACCAGTTCACTAGCTGGAACGTTTGACCCACCAATGAAAATAGCACTATTTTTTAAATTTTTACCACCACGAGTAAAAATCATGCCATGAACATGGGCGGTTACATTATCACGCGTAATACCGCCGTAGGCAACGATATTGTCAACGCCTGCATCATATGCAACTGCTTGGTCAAAAGCGCTAGCAACAGCATCAGTATCAAGATGCAGTAATAATTTTTTCATAGGACTCTCTCCTGCCCTGTGGTGTGGACAATTATAATTTTTATGTATTACAATCTAGAGTTTACCTTAATTACTTTAACTTATCATGCTGTTGGCAATAAAATCCTCAATATTGCTGCCTGACTAGAATAATTCGAATAACTAAAGTCAGGTATGATGTCAACTGGTATATCAACTTCATATGGAACTATAGGTTATCTCCATAGGTCTGGTAATGTAACAAACTATAATAATTTAGGAGTCACTTGATGAATAAAGCTGGAATAACACTTTTAATGGCTGGAATACTGGCCTATGCTGGAGTAAGTTCGGCCAATGATTTTACAACGGTTGCACGAGTTCATTATGTACAAGATTGTATTGCGTCAAATCAGGGGAAAATGAATGTTTATGAAGCAACTCATAAATGTTCATGTGTTATCGATAAAATAGCTGAATCGTTTACACAACGTCAATATGAAGATGCAGATGCAGGCTTCCAATTCGCTAATTTACCAGGTGATCGAGGTGCTGAGTTTAGAGACGACGCAGACATTATTGATGGCATCAGTACTTTTAAAAAGCTACATGCAGAAGCCTATAAAAGTTGCCGTATAAGACGATAATAAAAAGATTTCTCACATAAAAAAAGCCGCATTAAGATGCGGCTTTTTTTATGGCTAAACTCTAAGGGTTGCTAAACGTCTTTTTGTTGGCTATATATCTGGTCTTTACTGTCTTTTGCAGCTGCTTTTAAAGTCCCTTTTTCTGTTGGTGTAAAGGTAAATCTAATACTAGGATCTTCACTAACAGAAATGCCTGTATCAACCGATATTAAGGGTTTATCGTTATAAGTGATATCAATATTTTTGACATAATGTGCAGCGATATAAAGTCTAGAAGCTTGGTCAAACTGCAAGCCATTGTAGTTGGGGTGACTGATAATCACTTGTGTTTGCACTGGTTCGCCAACAGTAGGTTTTCGCATACGAATTTGCATTTTTCCTAAGCGAGCTAAGGCAGCTACAGCATCTTTGCCAGCAGGCGCACTACAACCACCCGATGCCTTTACAAAGCGAGAGACCATATGTAGAGAACCATCATTCATTTCAGCAACAGCCCGTACAAAAGTGTATTGATCAACACGCATGCGAGTAGAAATATCAATTAAGCCTAACTCTGGCGATAAGTGAAAGTTCGCTGAGTAAGGTTCAGGGTTGTTATCAACGATGATGTGAATATTTTTGATGTATTTATCGCTAGATTGAGCCACTAGTGACTTTACCGTTATAGGTACAATAGCTGCATCTTCAGCCCGTTTAGGTGCTTCAATTATGAGTAGGTCATTAGCCTCTTCACGAATGGTTTTATCACCAAAGTAAGCTATTTTAAGTGTGGGCCACAAGGGTTCTTTTGGCGTTACAGCATAAGCATTTAGTCCAAAGGACATCAGCGTTAGACTTATGATAATAAGATTGAAAATACGACTAGACATAGTTTTCTCCATTTGTTTATTACTTCCATTCGAGAACATCGAGCACTGCTGTAATGTTACGACGATGGTGTTGTTGGAAAAGTTCCCAAGGCTTAGTTTCCTGAAGTCCTATCCATTTTAACTGGCTTCATCAACACGGCCTATATTGTTGAACACTTGGCGAATTTTATTTCTCAATACTACAAAATACTTTTATATAACTGAACATTCATAGATACTCCTAAAAATCAAGTAATGTCAATCAAAAAAAGATCACCAATCGACTGTGTAATGTTGATTTGTTATTGATAATTTAGCAGAACCGTTGACACAACGTCAATAATAAAAATGTGGGTATAGATTTCTAGTTCAATAACCTACCAAACGAACGTAGTACTATATTTGGAAACTATGCCGACAAAGTTAATGGTATTAGTACTTTTAAAAAGCTAGATGCACAAGTCTATTAAAGTTGACGTATAAGACCATAATTAAACTATTTTGCACAAAAAAAGCCACATTAAAATGCGGCTTTTTTTACAGCTAAATTTTAAGGATTGCTAAACGTCTTTTTGTTTACTGAAAATTTGGTCTGAACTATCTTTAGCATCCGCCTTTAATGTACCTTCTTCTGTTGGTGTAAAGGTAAATCTAATACTAGGATCTTCACTAACAGAAATGCCCGTATCAACCGATATTAAGGGTTCATCATTATAAGTAATATTAATATTTTTCACATAATGTGCAGCAATATAAAGTCTAGATGCTTGGTCGAACTGCAAACCATTGTAGTTGGGATGACTGATAATCACTTGTGCTTGCACTGGTTGACCAACAGTAGGTTTTCGCATCCGAATTTGCATTTTACCTAAGCGGGCTAGGGCTGCAGCGGCATCTTTACCAGCAGGGGCACTACAACCACCCGATGCTTTAACAAAGCGAGAGACCATATGTAGAGAACCATCGTTCATTTCAGCAACAGCCCGTACAAAAGTGTATTGATCAACACGCATGCGAGTAGAAATATCAATTAAGCCTAACTCTGGCGATAAGTGAAAGTTCGCTGAATAAGGTTCAGGATTATTATCAACGATGATGTGAATATTTTTGATGTATTTGTCACTCGATTGAGCAACCAGTGATTTTACTGTTATAGGAACAATAGCTGCATCTTCTGCCCGTTTAGGCGCTTCAATTATAAGTAGATCATTAGCTTCTTCACGAATGGTTTTATCACCAAAGTAAGCTATCTTAAGCGTAGGCCATAAAGGTTCTTTCGGCGTGACAGCATAGGCATTTAGTCCAAAGGACATCAGCGTTAAACTGATGATGATGATATTAAAAATACGACTAGACATTGTTTTTCTCCAGGATTCTATTATTCCCATTCGAGTTCAACGAATGAAGCGGTTATGTTACGACGGTGATATTGTTGGAAAAGTTCCCAATTGTTAGCTTCCTCAAGCCCTATGTCTTGCGTGGCTTGATCAATGGTGCCCATATTATTGATCACTTCACGGATCCCCTTTCTCAATACTGTAAAGTACCTTATTTGATCTAACAAGCCTTGTTGCCATTGCGTACATCCTGCATCACCATGACCGGGAATGACAAATTCAAGATCCATAGACTGTAATTGCTGCATCGTTTTAAGCCAACCATTAATGCTGCCATCAAGTGCAGGTATACGACCCATAAATAATAAATCACCCGTCCACAATGTTTTAGTTGTGTTGTCTAATATCGTTAAATCATTGTCAGTATGAGAGGTTGAATAGGCGGTAAGCGTTAAAATGCGATTGCCAAGATCTATGGTGAGGGGCTGATCGATTGGCACTGTGACGGTGGGAATAATAAATTCAGAGCCTGTATAGGCTTCTCCTAAGGTTTCTTTGAAGGTTCTAGCAAAAAAATCTTGTCGAGCTACAATGGCGGCAGGTAGCCTCTGATGGCCAATAAATTGGGGTGAGTCCTCTTTAAAAGCAGCGTTACCCAATAGATGATCAGGATGAACATGGCTATTAATAACGTAACAGATGGGTAAGTCCGTTTGTTTCTTGATAGCACGGCGTAAATAAGTGCCTTCAAGATAGCTACCACCAGCATCAATAACGGCAACGCAGTTTTCGCCGATGATAAAACCTACATTTGCAATGGCACCCATATTTTGTTCTGAAGGATCTTCATGAACGCCTTGATGGTAAAAAATACCTGTTGTGACTTTTGATACCGAATAATTTTCATCAGCATAGCTAGTCATTAAAAACAAAAGTATAAATAAACCGAAAACATTTGAAAGTATATTCATTAGGTATGAAGTGCCTTATATATATGGATTACTTGCTGTTACAATAATGGATATCTAAATAATAACCCAGTTTGAGAGATTAATACATGACCATTCGCACCCGATTTGCTCCTAGTCCAACCGGTTACTTACATGTGGGCGGTGCTCGTACTGCTTTATTTTCATGGCTGTATGCCCGTAAACATGGTGGACAATTCATTTTAAGAATTGAAGATACTGATTTAGAGCGGTCAACGGAAGAGTCTGTTAACGCTATATTAGAGGGTATGACATGGCTAGGTCTTGAATATGATGAAGGTCCTTTTTATCAAACGCAGCGTTTTGAGCGCTATAAAGAAGTAATCGCTCTATTAATAGAGCAAGGTAATGCATATCGATGTTATTGCACAAAAGAGCAACTGGAAGAGATGCGAGAACAACAGCGCGCTAATAAAGAAAAACCACGTTATGATGGCCGGTGTCGCCATCTAAAAACATCATCAGATACTAAACAATATGTTATTCGTTTCAAAAACCCGCTGGAAGGAACTGTTATTGTTAAAGATATTGTTAGAGGCAATGTTGAGTTTCAAAATAGCGAGCTGGATGACTTAGTCATTGCTCGACCAGATGGCACGCCTACTTATAATCTAACCGTAGTGGTTGATGACTTAGATATGGGTATGACGCATGTTATTCGTGGGGATGATCACTTAAATAATTCACCACGACAAATTAATATTTTCAAAGCATTAGCGGTTGAGCCTCCTATTTTTGCACATCTACCAATGATTTTAGGTGACGATGGCGCTCGCTTATCAAAACGCCATGGTGCCGTGAGTGTTATGAGTTACCGTGATGAAGGTTTTTTACCTGAAGCACTATTGAATTATCTAGTTCGACTAGGTTGGTCTCACGGCGATCAAGAAATTTTTAGCATGGACCAAATGGTGCAACTTTTTGATCTTATAAATGTGAACAAGTCTGCTTCAAGTTTTAACACGGATAAATTACTATGGCTGAACCAACATTATATTAAAACAAGCACAGCTGAACATGTTGCCCATCATTTAAGTTGGCACATGGATAATAAAGGTGTTGATACGACGCAAGGCCCAGAACTTGTGAAAGTAGTTGAACTGCAGCAGGAACGGGCAAAAACATTAGTCGAAATGGCGACTAATAGTCTCTTCTTCTATCAACAAGTAACAGAATATAATGAAAAAGCGGCCCGTAAAAATCTAAGCATCAATAGCCTCAGCTTACTCGAAGATATGCAGTATCGGCTATCAGCGTTAGCTGAGTGGTCAGCTGAAACTATACATATTCAAATAAAAGAATGCTCGGAGGTAAGTGAAGTAGGAATGGGTAAAGTAGCACAGCCTATTCGTGTAGCTATCACTGGAAATACGGTATCACCACCCCTAGATTTAACGCTTGAATTGCTCGGACGTGAGCGCACATTAGCGGCAATTACTTTGGCTAAGGCATGGATCAAAGATAATGTTAAAGACTAAGTCGAAAAGTAATTAGTCTCCAATTTCACTGCTATAGCGGTTCGGGAAGTTTTTCCCGAAAATAATATGGAAAAGTCATAAAAAAACTGAGAAAGATACTTGACTATCAGTTTCGAGACGATTAATGTTTGATCCACGCAACGAGTCCAAATCAAGACTCAG
Organism: Gammaproteobacteria bacterium; assembly: GCA_034110895.1. Lineage (GTDB taxonomy): Bacteria > Pseudomonadota > Gammaproteobacteria > Nitrosococcales > Methylophagaceae. The sequence continues at coordinate 53,797 of JAWUYH010000017.1, forward strand.
ATGTGTCGTAACATAACTATAAAGCAATTAGAGGAAACTTTTAATGAAGCTGAAAACATTATCAATCGCAATGATGGCATTAGCCGCTACGGGTGTAGTAGTAGCTGATGAAATCTTGACGATGCAAGAAAACGAAAACAACTGGGTGTCTGCTGCCGGTAACTATAACAATCAACGTTATAGCAAACTAGCTCAAATCAACAAAGATAACGTTGCTGATTTGAAAATGGCTTGGACTTTCTCTACTGGTGTATTACGTGGTCATGAAGGTAACTCTTTAGTTATCGACGGTACTATGTATGTTCACACTGCATTTCCAAATATCGTGTTTGCTTTAGATTTAAACAACGATGGCGCAATCAAATGGAAATATGAACCAAAACAAAACTACGATGAAACTGTACCTGTCATGTGTTGTGACACAGTTAACCGTGGTTTAGCCTATGGTGACGGTAAAATCTTCTTGAACCAAGCAGATACTACTTTAGTTGCTCTAGACATGAACAGCGGTGAAGCGCTTTGGTCTCACAAACGTGATGATGCAAAACGTGGCGCAACAAGCACCGGTGCTGCACATGTATTTAAAGATAAAGTATTAGTTGGTATTTCTGGTGGTGAGTTCGGCGTACGTGGTTACGTTAAAGCTTATGACCTAGCTGGTACAGAAAAATGGACAGTTTACAGCACAGGTCCTGATGCTGAAATGGGTTTCGATCCTAAGAAAACTATGTCTATGCTTAAACCTGTTGGCAAAGATTCATCTTTGAAAACGTGGAAAGGCGACCAATGGAAAATCGGTGGTGGTACTACATGGGGTTGGTTCTCTTACGATCCTGATCTAGACATGTTCTACTACGGTAACGGTAACCCATCTACATGGAACCCGGCTCAACGTCCTGGTGACAACAAATGGTCAATGTCTTTATTTGGTCGTGACTTAGATACTGGTATGGCTAAATGGGTATACCAAATGACGCCATTCGATGAGTGGGATTATGATGGTATCAATGAAGTACCTTTAGCTGATCAAAAAATCAACGGTAAAATGCGTAAAACTTTAGTGCATTTCGATCGTAACGGTTTTGGTTACACAATGGACCGTATCTCTGGTGAATTGTTAGTCGCTCAAAAATTTGATCCAGCAGTTAACTGGTCTAACGGCGTAAGCTTAAAAACGGGTCTTCATGATCGTGTTGCTAAGTACTCAACAGCCCGTAACGGTGCTGATGTAAACACAACAGGTATTTGTCCTGCTGCGTTAGGTTCTAAAGATCAACAGCCTGCTGCATACTCTCCACGTACTGGTTTATTCTATGTTCCAACAAACCATGTATGTATGGATTATGAACCGTTTGAAGTTGAATACACTGCGGGTCAACCGTATGTTGGTGCTACATTGAACATGTACCCAGCACCAGGTGGAACACACTTAGGTAACTTCATTGCTTGGGATGCACGTGTAGGTAAGATCGTATGGTCTAACCCAGAACGTTTCTCAGCATGGTCTGGTGCATTAGCAACAGCATCTGATGTTGTTTTCTACGGTACATTAGAAGGTTACATCAAAGCTGTAGACGCTCAATCAGGTCGTGAGCTTTGGAGATTCAAAACTGCGTCAGGTATCAT
>JAWUYH010000018.1:0-86560 GCA_034110895.1 Gammaproteobacteria bacterium
AGCTTTACCATATACATCAGGCAGAGAATTGTTCCATTGCCCTTGGATGTAGTCACTTAACTTATTAAGAGGCATTGGTTGTTCGATTTCAATGTCTAGTTCGGCTTCGAGTTCTGGTTCGACTGGAACTTCTGTCTTGGCTTCGAGTTCTGGTTCCGCTGGAACTTCTGTCTTGGCTTCTAGTTCTGGCTCGAATGCAGTTTCTGGTTCAGCTTCTAGTTCTGGCTCGGCTTCGACTTTTTTATCGCTGTTAGCTGAATCAGCGGTGTCATCCACTAATTCAGCATCAGCCTTTTTTAGGTCTTGCTCCTCACCTTCATCCTTAGCATCTATATCACTCAAATCAATGCCGTCTTCAATTTCAAGATCATCATCCATAGAAGCAAGTAGATCATCGACATCATCAGATGACATCTCCTCATCTGCTGACATCACATCATCCACACTTTCTACTTCAGTACTTTCTTCGTCAGGTCCAATTTCATCAAATAAGCTATTTAAAAGTTCTTCCTCGCCCGACACCTCAATTTCAACTTCTTCACCTGCTACATCTAATTCTACTGCTGATGTTTCAATTTCTTCTGCAACTACTTCTGTTTCAGTGACAGCAATTTCATCATTTTTTTCATCAATACTTTCTGGTTCTCTTACTTTAGCCGGCTTTTCATCATTGGCCAGTCTAAATTGAGCCATCAACATTTCTAGTTGTTGTGCTGTTAGCTCTATTTGTTCACTCAAAGTAGATGAGCTATCTATTTCAGCAAGTGTGGCAGCCCCAGCGATGGGTATCAATTCTAAACTAGCATCAACTGCCTGTTCTATTTGCGCAGGAAGGCTTAACAATGCTTTGCCATCTTGTTCAACAAAAGTGACTAATAAGGCTTTGTATAATTCCTGCTCTCGGTCTTGAAATTCTTTGGCAGATTGTAAAAGTTCATCACCACTTAAACCATATTTTTCAGCCAAGATTTTAGATAAATTTACAATTCGAACATCTTTAGCTTTTTGTAATTTTTTCACTGCTTTACTCGCAACGTTATGGGTAGCTTTACCTTTTTTATTATTTCGCATAATTAGCCAAATACTCAAAAGAGCAAATACTGCAGCTAGTTCATAAGCAAGCATTTGTAGTACGGTATCCATTTATAATTGCTCCCCAGGATTTGTGCTGGTTGCACTTTTACGCCGCCAGAAGAAAACGCCTAAGCCTATTAATAACAAAATAAGACCATTGCCTATTGCTAATTTAATAGCAGGAGTTAAGCCCTCTCCATCATTTATCTCGTCTACTTCATCAGTGACACCTATCAAACTTGCTACGTCCGTGGTGACTTCAGGTAACAAGTCATCCAGATTTTGACCCATTTCATCCAGTATGGGTTCGACTACTGTTTGTTGAACAATTTCTTCTATAATTTCTTGTTCAACTTCTTCAATAACGGGTGTTTGTTCTTGTCCCACGTCATCAGTCATCGAGGCTTGTTCTAGTTGTTCTTTTGCTAGCTCAGCAGTATTGGTTTCTGGTTTGATCAATTCCTTTTGTGTATCCACTTGACTAGCTACTTGGGCATCTTCCAATTCTATTAATGCCGGTTGCAAAAATAACGCTCTCCCTTTGATTGTCTCTGCACGGATTTGTAATGCCACCGTATACTTTTCACCTACTCGAAGATCAGCTAAGGTTAATTGCCATTCTTTGTCAGCCACTTTCATAACTTCATATGACCATTCACTACCATCTTCAGCGGTTAACATGGCGGCAATACTTAGCATATCGGTCTTAATCAAATCTTCATCTGGTCTCAATGTCAATCGATGAGTCCGAGTGGCCTCTTCCCTAAGTTGATCCACCGTAATATCAAACGGTGTTTCGACGACATTAATACTTTGTCTACGTTGACGTTCAAAAGTATCACTGGTCATCGTTATGACAACATCATTCCGACCTGGCTGAAAGTTGTCACCGACTTGAGTGCGATAAACACCTTTTTTTTGCTTTGCATTCAAACTGCGATCACTAGCATCAGTCACTTCTGATTCTAGTTTTAGCTGTGCATCAACTAATTTCAAAAAATCTTGGCGAACAATCAGTTTGTTTTTATCCGTTAAATTGACATCAAAATCAAATGTTTCACCTATCAGTATGTTGTTTGGTAAATCAGTTGTTGTTAATTTCAAATCTGTCACCACCATCACACGATTATCAGGATCAATATCTGCGTTAATAAGCCATTGACCAACCAGTGGTTTGTCAATGGTGATTAGGTCGTAATTGCCTTCACTATGCCAGCGAACATTATTTGGTAACTCTTTTTGGCTAATACGGGACTGATCAGGCAGTAATAATTCGGTTAATTGAGACCCCTTGCGTCGAAATACAAGTAACGTCATTTCACTTACACTACTATCAATTCTAAACTCATTATCAACAAGAGGAACCGTGTCTCGTGTTGTTGCTTTTTCAAATAAATGTAGAAAAACACGCTGTAACTGATCGGCATTATCGACTTGTTTGTAGCCACCATCGGTCGCTAATGAAATTGCACGTAATAATTTATGATCAGCAGATTCAGATAGCGCAATGGTATGCACCGCAACATTATTATTTTTGAGGCGAGGCACAATCACATCTAAAATTCGTTGACGAGATTTTTTATTTACAGCCTCATCTCTAGATATGTCCACTAGACCATCAGATAACAAAATAACACTGCGGCGATATCGAGCATCAACGCCTTTTTGATTAGCCGTTGCCTTGTTTAAGGCCTGCTCAATATTTGTAAACAAACCATGAGAATTAATATTTTTTGATTGTAGTTCAGCTTCCAATTTCCATGCATCATTTACTTCACGAAAAGGTACTAACATATTGACATATTTGCCAAAGGTCCAAGTCCCCGCCTTAATATCATTAGGTAGTAACCCAACAATCAAACGTAATGCAGGTACTCGTAAATTATTAGGGTCATTTTTTTTCATACTTCCTGAAACATCGATTAATATGCGAATATCACTCATCGGTGCTGATGGAATGGCAAATACCTGCCGCATAGGCATCAATAATACTAATGCAATCAATAGCCATATCATTTTAAAAAGGTGTGTCATAAATTCATAACCTATTGTTTTAATTAAACACATCAGTTAACCATCAAAATACAATGACTGTTTTCCGACTCAGTTCTTCAATGTTATGTTTGTAATGCAGGTTTTATGCCGATTTAGTGTTTTTATTGATACATTTGGCAATGAAGGTAGGTATTGTTGGGGTTAAATTAAATCAAAACCATGTTGAAGATCTGCTTGAATATCTTCGACATTTTCTAAACCCACAGAAATCCGTAATAAACCATCACTGATACCTGCTTCAGCTTTTTCTTCAGGTGATAAACGTCCATGAGTTGTCGTGGCAGGATGCGTTATCGTCGTTTTAGTATCGCCTAGGTTAGCCGTAATCGACAGCCATTGTGTTGCATTGACTAATTTCCACGCACCTTGTTGACCACCTTTAACTTCAAAGGCAATAATGCCACTAAAGGCAGATTGTTGCTTTTTAGCTAATTCATGTTGCGGATGACTCGGTAAACCCGCATAGAATACTTTGGTTACTTGAGGTTGTTTTCCAAGCCAGATTGCCAAAGCCATTGCAGAAACTGAATGTGCTTTCATTCTTAAATCTAAGGTTTCAAGGCCTTTTAAAAATGTCCATGCATTAAAGGGACTCATCGTGGGCCCAGCCGTTCTCAAAAAGCCGTAGACTTCTTGGCCTACTCGCTTTGCATCTCCGACTACTGCCCCTCCAACACAACGTCCTTGTCCATCTATATATTTAGTAGCTGAATGTATCACTATATCTGCGCCCCATTCCAACGGTTTTTGCAACGCAGGTGTACAAAAACAATTATCAACAATCAATAAACAATCATTTTTCTTAGCTAAAGCAGATAAGGCGGCTAAATCAGCAATTTCATTCATTGGATTTGACGGTGTTTCTAAAAATAATACTTTGGTATTCGGTTTAATCGCTGCTTGCCAATCTGCTATCTCTGTTAGTTTCACATAGTCAGTCTCAATACCGAACCTTGTAAGGTATTTATCAAACAATACTCGCGTTGTACCAAAAACACTTCGCGATGACAAAATATGATCACCCGTAGTGAGTAATGCCATAAAAGTAGATAAAATAGCAGACATACCTGACGAGGTAGCGACCGTACATTCTCCACCTTCCAGCGTGGCTAAACGCTGCTCGAAAGTACGAACGGTTGGGTTAGTAAAGCGAGAATATATATTGCCAAGATCATCACCAGAAAAGCGAGCTGCAGCCTGCTCTGCGCTTTCAAACACATAACTAGATGTTGGGAAGATAGGTTCAGCGTGTTCACCTTCTTGAGTTCTTGTGTGTCCGGCACGAACGGCACGAGTAGCAAACCCTTTATCTTCGAACGATTGTGTCATAATCTTATTTTCTAGAATATCAAAGTCTATAATTTTAAAATAATTTCATCTGCTATGACTAGTGTTTTTATTTGTCGCGGTGAAAGATAATCTGTTACAAAGGTATTATTGATAAAGCCTTTCATTGCATTTTGTAGCACATTCATACGATTTCCAGCCTCAACCGCAACCATCAACAAGTTTTTAAATTGTTGTTGGTCAAACATTTCACCAGCAGAGTTTTCCGCTTTTATAACACCATCACATAAATATAAATACTATCACCAGCGGTTAAGGGCGCTGTATTACAATGGATTTCACTTGCCGGATATTTCACAACACTTTGGGGTAAATGCTCGACTTAATCCGGTGTGAGTTGTCGCCCATATTCTTGAGCACAAACAGTTCTAGTCGCCCCGCATTCCAAATATGGGCATTCGTTCTTATTACATTTTTAATGTTCACTTACTTTATAAGTTGGTAATTTTCGTCTCGTGTTGATAATAGAGCCAAGGTTATTCCTCTCCTAAATGCGCTTATTTTAGGTAGAGAATATGGATAGATTTGTGCTGTGGAAGTCACCAGCACGTAGATGTCACTGCAATAATAATTGTTTATTTTACATTTGTTAGTGTTTATATCTATAACGATCCTTTCACTGATAACGAGTAATAATAACTTTGTTATTTGAATATAGTTAGGTATTCACCCTTGCTGAAATTATTCTGGTTAGAAGTAAAACTCCCAATTGGCTATACCATTTCAGAAGTAAAACTATACGTTTAAACCAAGCACAGACAGTTTTTGGATAATTATTATTTTTGCCATATGCGGTAAAGCTCCCCCACTGAATAACATTGGAATTTCCAATGAAATCGATGCTAAACTGCACTAATTATTGAATTTGACAGAGATGCTTATTCCAGATTAATCATAGCGCTAAGATAAACAACTACCACTACCTAAAAATATAGAAGATGCATAATAAAATGATTTTTTTTACACTATGAAAGAAATAACTATTGACCTTATCCGCCATGGTGATGTTGCTGCTGGCACAAAACTGTTGGGGAAAACAGATGAAGCTCTGAGCAGTTTAGGTTGGCAACAGATGCGGTTGGCCGTCAATGACAAAAATATCACATGGAACAAGATTGTTAGCTCCCCCCTTCAACGCTGTCGTCTATTTGCAGAAGAAATGGCTGATACACTTTCTCTGCCATTAGTTATTAATGACCGCTTTGAAGAGATGAATTTTGGCTTATGGGATGGCCAGTTATTTGCTGATCTATATCGTGGCAGTGACACTGACACTGACAAGCTTATTCAGTTTAAGGATGATCCCGTTAGCGTAATACCGCCAGAAGGAGAATCATATCTAGACTTTGAATCACGCGTAATAACTGGTTGGAAAACCTTATTAATATCACTTCATCAAGACCAAATTCAGCATTGTGTATTAGTAGCCCATGGCGGCGTCATCAGAGCTATTATGAGCCATATTTTAGGCTTTCCAAGCACTAATTTGTTTCAACTTGAAGTGCCTTATGCCTGTGTGAGTCGGATTAAACAATATGAAGATTATCCACCTCGGTTAGTTTTCCATGGTGGTCAGTTGTAATAATGGCGCTGGACTTATCAGAGCCCAGCGCCACTTTCATTTATGGTTGATATGAAAACATGACCATGACCATTCTATCTAAACTGTTGTAATTGTTCACTGTTTGGTATTCCTTATCAAACACATTAGTCAAGTTAGCTTGAAGCGACCAATCTTGGCTTAAATCATAAGCAATACGCATATCTAACAAACCAAAACCAGCTACGCGAGTTGTGTTGCTAGCATTGTCAAAACTATGACCTCTTAACTTCCAGCTCGCACCGGTTGACCAAGCACCCCATTGTTTATCTAGATTAAGATTAGCTAAACGTTGTGCACGACGACGTAAAATATCGCCAGTTTCTTCATCTTCTGGTTTTAATAACGATGCATTAAAAGCCACATCCCAATCAGCAATGGTAGTGGCCAGATCAAATTCAAGGCCTTTTATTTTTGCTTCAGCTACATTTTCATTCATCCCATTAGCGCTATCATAATTTATTAAGTCACGGACTTCAGTTTGATAGGCTTGTAATCCCCACTGTCCCCAGACTGTATCTGCCGTTAAACCTAAGCCATAGTTTCTTGATTTTTCTGGTTTAAGCGCTGGGTTTCCTACAAAAAACGTACCCTGAGGAAAGTACAGGTCATTAAATGTTGGCGCCTTAAATGCTGTACCAACATTGGCTGTTAGTTGAAGCCCTTCTTGTAACCAATAACCCCATTCTGCTATGCCTGTATCGTAGTTTCCAAAGGCCTCATTATCATCATGGCGAGCACTTAATAGCCAACTGTGCTTGTCTGCATTTCCTTGCCATGATATATATCCTGCTTTGTTATCACGAGAGTTTTCATCATAGCTAAGACCTCCCGAAGCTGTATTACCTATATCATCAACTACATAGTCAAAACCAATATTTAAAGTATGATTTTGGGAAAGTTCTATCGTGTTAATTATATTTGCAAAACGGTGGCGAGTATTAAAAATATTCTCATCAAGTCCATTCTTAATAATTTGTGTTTCATCTTTCGACTCACTCAATAATAAAGAAACTAACCAATTATCATTAGCTTGAATATTTGAGTTTAAACCCATAACTTGCTGTACTGATTCATCTTCATATACATTAGTTAACCCAATACCATCATATTCATTAAAACCTTCAGTTCTCAAGAAATTAGCACCCACATTAAACGTATCACTGATCTGGTGCTGCACCCTAGCTGAGAGACTATTATTACGGTAACCATCTCTATCAGGATTTATATTTGGGTTAGCAGGTGTTCTATTTTGGCGAGCATCAATGCCATCTGTCGATTGATGATTAAAGTTTAAATTATAACTGGTTTGTGCATTGCCGCCACTGACACCTGCTGCAGCTTGTTTGCTATTATGGGTGCCATAGCCAATTCTGGCATAAGGGCTAACACCTTGCTGGCCTTTACGAGTAAAGATCTGAATAACACCGCCAATGGCTTCAGAACCATACAGGCCTGAACGTGAACCACGTACAATTTCAACGCGTTCGATTTGTTCTATGGGGAAATGCTGTAATGATGGGCCACCCGAAGTTGCTGAATGCCATTTAACACCATCGACTAATACCAACACATTATCTGAATTAGTCCCACGCATAGAAATGTTACTTTCTTTACCTATGCCCCCATTAACGGTTAGATCAATACCTGGCTGGCGAGATAACAGATTAGGTAAGTCAGTAATTTGAAGGCGTTCAATATCAGCACGAGTGATAACACTGTTGGGCGCTAATACATTGACTGAAGGCATTCGATTAGCCGTCACAGTAATATTTTCAAGCGCTTCATCAGCTTGAATAGAAGTCGATAATGTTATTGCGGCAATCGATGATAATAAAAGGCGTGTGGACGTACTAAGGGCGAAGTGCCCATGTAATTGTTTCATTTTATCTCCATAGGATACGCACACCCGCGATCCCGGTTTGGGTAATCACAAATCAAATAACTTGTGAGCATGCTTTAGGCCGGTCTCCGGACTCGCGTTGTGACTTTCGTCAATCAAACCGCCTTCCCACGATGAATTCGCAGTGGCTAATAGCTTGATCTCAACGTTTACCGTTGCGGGGGCAGTGTTGGATTTGTCATTATTGCTAACTCACCAACTTCCCGTTTAACTTTGACTTTATGGGTCAATGCACCTAAAGCAGGAGGGCATAGTAATAATGCTAACTTTTTTAGTCAACTTATGATTTTATTAGCTAATTTCTGTTTCGTTAATTTCTTTAACATTGACAGCATCCGCTAATGAAACCTATTCTTGGTTGTAATGTTAGGTGTTAGCAGGATAAAAGCTGCTAAGTAAACGGGAAACTGGTGAGTCATTTGATAAGTCCAGCACTGCCCCCGCAACGGTAAGTGACTAATTTATTATTTTCAATTGTTAACGTATGCCATCTTAGTGATAGCGCAACATACTGAAAATCAGATAATCACAAGTCCGGATACCGGCCTAATATTTCATGACATATTATCAATATGTTTTTTTTAGCCATGTGCGGGTCGGCACACTGGAGTTTGTTCATGTTTATTTTATCGCTTCGCCATCAGCTTATTATCGCTGTCATCCTCATTGCTATTATGGCCATCACACGCGGCCATCACTTTGCCAGTCTTAGTCATCTTCCTAGTGCAACATTAGCGATCTTTTTTATTGCAGGTCTGTATTTATCTGGTAAATGGATGTTTGCTGTTTTATTAGCTGAAGTCATTATTTTAGATTATTTGGCCATCAGCTTTGGCGGCAGCAGTAGTTTCTGTATTTCTCCCGCATATGCCTTGTTATTGCCGGCCTATGGCACACTCTATTTAGCCGGTCGTTGGTATAATCAGCGCTATCAATTCAATGTAGCGACACTATTACCTTTAACCACCAGTTTGATCATTGCGACCGCAATCAGCAAAGTGTTTTCTAGTGGTGGTTTTTATGTGTTTTCAGGTCGCTATGCCGAACCAACTTTGATTGAGTTTGGTCATCGTTTTATTAAGTATTATCCTAGCTCATTATCTAATCTTGCTTTTTATATAGCTATTGCCATTATTTGCCATGTGCTGGCTGTTTCCCTAAGCAATATGACTACTGAACAAAGTGGTCATCAATCTTGAATCAGCTGCACCAGTGTGCAGCATTGGTTATTGCTGCACCCGCATCTAGTCAAGGGAAAACAACAGTTACAGCGACATTAGCGAGATATTACCGCCAACAAGGCAAGCAGGTACGTGTTTTTAAAGTAGGACCTGACTTCCTTGACCCGATGATCTTGCAACAGGCTTCAGCTAACCTCGTTTATCAACTCGATTTATGGATGGTAGGCGAACAACAATCCCGTCAGCTACTCGCTGAAGCTGCTGCACAAGCAGATTTGATCCTTATTGAAGGTGTAATGGGTTTATTTGATGGTACTCCATCAACCGCCGATCTGTCCGCTACACTTAACATTCCAGTGCTTGCCGTTATAGATGGTTCTGCAATGGCACAAACTTTTGCAGCGCTTGCCTTCGGTTTAGCTAATTATCGTGATGATGTTGCGGTTGTTGGGGTGGTGGCAAATCGTATTGGAAGTCAGCGCCACCAAGATATGTTGATAGAATCACTACCAGATACTTTACCTTGGTTTGCAACATTAGCTCGCAACTTGGATGCCGCATTACCCAGTCGTCATCTTGGATTAGTACAAGCTGAAGAAATTGCAGATCTTGAACAACGGTTGTCATTACTGGCTAATCAACTGGTCATTAATCCTCAAGCAATATTACCTATAAGCCAGTTTGCTAGTGAGCAAAAAAGTCCACAGCCTCGCTCACTTGACAAGGTAAAAATCGCTATCGCTAGAGATCCTGCATTTTCATTTATTTATCAGGCAAACCTTGACCAATTAGAAGCTATGGGCGCTGAACTATATTTCTTTTCGCCTATTAGTGATCAGGCCCTTCCAGAAGTTGACTGCTTATACTTACCAGGTGGATATCCTGAGTTACATCTAGATAAGTTATCAAAAAACAGCTCAATGATTGATGCTATTAAGGCGCATTATCAAGCTAATAAGCCTATAGTAGCTGAATGTGGTGGCATGCTTTATTTAACCCAATCAATAACTGATAAACAAGGTAAACATGCAAACATGATCGGGATTTTATTAGGTCATATCGTTATGCAGTCTCGATTCGCAGCTTTAGCTTTGCAAGAAGTATCCATTAATAGTCATTTAATACGTGGACATACGTATCATCACTCCGTGTTAGAAACGAGTATAGATCCGGTTGCTAAAGCAACCAATCCTAATGGCAACACTACTCATGAAGCGGTTTACCAACAAAAAAGATTGACGGCCTCTTATATCCACTTTTATTTTCCTTCTAACCCCAGTCTTGTTGCTGAATTATTTTGTCCCTGAAATGAACAAATACGCCTTTAATGATGATGACAGAAATGCGGTCTACCGTGTTATCAAACAGCGCCGAGATATGCGTCATTTTACTACTGAAGCTGTCGATAAATTAATCTTCGAACGAATATTAATGGCTGGCCATCAAGCGCCTAGTGTTGGACTAATGCAACCTTGGCGTATCATTCGCATCACTGATTTAGCCGTTAGACAGTCTATAAAAAAGCAGGTCAATCAAGAAATAAACCTGACTGCAAAAGCCCTTGGTGAACGACAGCAAGAATTTATGCAGTTAAAGGTTGATGGCATCGATAAATGTGCTGAATTACTGGTTGTCAACTTAATGGATCAAAGGGAACAACATATTTTTGGTCGCCGTACTTTGCCAGATATGGACTTAGCCTCGGTATCTTGCGCTATTCAAAACATGTGGTTAGCCGCTCGTGCAGAAGGTATCGGCATGGGATGGGTTTCACTTTTTAATCCTGCTGAACTCGCCACACTTTTGAATATGCCAGAAGGTGCTAAACCAATTGCTATTTTGTGTTTAGGCCATGTTGATGAGTTTTATGCAGCCCCCATGTTAGAGCAAGAAAACTGGGGAAAAGGTTGTGATATTAACAATGTCTTATACGAAAATACCTGGGGTAATAATTAGTTACGATGTTGCTGACAACATTAATTATTATCTCGGCAATTAGTCTTGACTGGTTAATAGGCGAACCCAAACGTTGGCATCCTCTGGTTGGTTTTGGTCGTTTAGTTAATCACATCGAACGCTGTTTTTATCCTGACAATTCAGCTTCGTCTCGCAAAAAAATCAGCTTAGGTTTTGTCGCAGTGAGTCTTTTATTAATACCTCTCACCTTAATTGCCACTTTTATCAGCAGCATTGAAAGTATCACTACCTTTTTTGATATTATCGTTTTAACGTTGTGTATTGGCCATAAAAGCCTACATGATCATGTTCGTCCAATTGCTTTTGCCATGCAATCAAATGATGATCAACAAGCCCGTTATTTAGTGAGCCGAATTGTTAGTCGTGATCCCGCTAGCTTGAATATCCCTCGCGCCACCATTGAATCCGTGTTGGAAAATGGCTCTGACAGTGTATTTGCCGCTTTATTTTGGTTTCTAATCGGTGGAGTGCCTGCTGTTCTATTTTATCGTTTGGCTAATACTTTGGATGCTATGTGGGGTTACCGCTCGTTAAGGTATTTGTATTTTGGTCGTTTTGCAGCGCGATTAGATGATGTGCTCAATTATATTCCTGCAAGGCTCACAGCCCTTAGTTATGCCTGTGTTGGTCAGTGTAAAAAAGCAATATATTGCTGGCAGCAACAAGCAGGCCAGTGGGATAGCCCTAATGCTGGTCCTGTTATGGCTTCAGGTGCTGGTGCACTGTCAATTACCTTAGGTGGCCCAGCACAATATAATGGTCAATGGCATCAACGAATCACCTTAGGTTGTGGTAACGAACCAAAAGCAGATGATATTGAACGTGCCCTTCAACTCGTTCGCCACAGTGTGTTGTTATGGATAACACTATTAACTATAATTTCAGGCCTTAATTATGCTTGAACATGGCGGCAATATTGATGTTGCTAGCCAAAAATATAATATAGAGCCTGCCGATTGGCTGGATCTTTCTACCGGTATTAATCCTAATGGCTGGCCAGTTCCAGATAGCTTGCCCAATTCAGTCTGGTCAGCTCTTCCCATTCAAAATGATGGCTTGCTGGCAGCTGCCCAGCATTATTATCAGTGTAATAATTTATTAGCAGTGGCAGGTTCACAAGCCGCAATTCAATCTCTTCCTCATTTACGTAAACACTGTCGTGTTGGCGTACTTACTCCCGCTTATGCTGAACATGCTCATGCTTGGCAACAAGCAGGTCATACAGTTATTGTAGTTGATTCATCAACTATTGATGAGATAATAGTCGATCTGGATGTATTGATTATTATTAATCCAAACAATCCAACCACTCAGCTTTTCTCTCCGATACAGTTATTGGCTTGGCACAAGCAACTATCTCTAAATAACGGTTGGTTAATCGTTGATGAAGCCTTTATGGATGTGACACCAGAATATAGTGTTTTAGATCATTGCCCGCTTGAAGGTTTAATTGTCTTGCGTTCTATCGGTAAGTTTTTTGGCTTAGCAGGTCTACGGGTCGGTTTTGTATTTTCTAGCCCACTATTACTAAATGGTTTGGCTGATTTACTTGGGCCATGGCCTATAGCGCAAGCATCTCGACATATTAGCCAATTAGCATTATCAGATAGTGAATGGCAGCAACATCAACGTTGGTCACTATCACAGTCTAGCCAACGGTTAAATGAGCTATTAACAAGGTATAATCTACCGCCAACAGGGCAATGTTCACTGTTCCAATGGGTTTGTACACCAATGGCAGCAAGCTATCACCAGCAACTGGCACAACACGGCATTTTGACTCGTTTATTTACAAGACCATCAAGCCTTCGGTTTGGCTTACCCAATAGTGAAGATGACTGGCGACGATTAGCCCAAACATTAGAGACGATAACAATATCATGACGGCACATACTTTAATGATTCAAGGCACTACATCCGATGCAGGTAAAAGTACTGTAGTCACTGCCATTTGCCGCTGGTTACAACGTCAAGATATCGCCGTCGTGCCATTTAAGTCGCAAAACATGGCATTAAATAGTGCCGTTACTATCGATGGTGGAGAAATTGGCCGTGCACAAGCCGTACAAGCACAAGCGTGTAAATTAGCACCCCATACCGATATGAATCCAGTTTTGTTAAAACCCAATAGTGATACTGGCGCTCAGGTGATTATTCATGGCCATGCCATTAGTAATATGAATGCACAGGATTATCATCATTATAAACAAACTGCTATGGCTGCAGTATTAAGCTCGCACCAACGTTTAATCGCTCAATATCAAACGGTTATTGTTGAGGGTGCAGGCTCACCCGCTGAAATCAATCTTCGTGATCGTGACATCGCAAATATGGGTTTTGCTGAGGCGGTTGATTGTCCTGTTATTATCGTGGCAGATATTGATCGCGGTGGCGTATTTGCTCATTTAGTGGGTACTTTAAGCCTATTGAGTCAATCAGAACAAGACCGCGTTAAGGGTTTTATAATCAATCGTTTTCGTGGTGATATCGCCTTATTACAATCTGGTCTCGATTGGCTGGAACAATACACCGGCAAACCCGTATTAGGGGTGTTGCCTTATTTGAAAAACTTACATCTTGAAGCTGAAGATGCGATCAATACCGAACAAGTAGCCAGTGATTTAACATTTAAAATTATTGTACCCGTTTATCCACGGATCAGTAATCACACCGATCTTGATCCACTACGACTTCATCCACAAGTAGATCTACAGTTTATTACTGCCAAACAGGCCATTCCAGCAGCAGATTTAATTATATTACCTGGTTCAAAAAGTGTCAGAGCTGATTTAGCCTGGCTGAGAGAAACAGGCTGGGAACAAGCCATACAAAAACATCTTCGATATGGTGGTAAAGTTATTGGCATTTGTGGAGGTTTTCAAATGTTAGGCAAAGTGCTTAGTGATCCACAAGGTATTGAAGGTCAGGCAGGTCAGGATAATGGCTTAGCTTTATTAGATATAACGACCCTCTTAAAACCAGCCAAACAATTGCGAAATGTCAGTGGAACACTAACCTTAGATAACGCCGCCGTTAGCGGCTATGAAATTCATGCTGGCATCACTGAAGGTGCTGCATTATCTAAGCCTGCTTGCCGATTGGCATCAACAAATGATGGTGCAATTAGTGATGATAATCAGATCATGGGGACTTATATTCATGGTCTCTTTGAACAGACTTCCGCCTGTAATGCACTCTTAAACTGGGCAGGTTTAGAGCAGGTCAATACACCCGATTATAATGCGATACGAGAAGCCGACATAGAGCGTTTAGCGGATATGGTTGAGAATCATATGGATGTTGGCGCATTGCGAGATTTATTGCACTTGGCTGAGCCCTCATTATGACAATCAGTTTAATTTTAGGTGGGGTTAAATCAGGTAAAAGTGCCTTAGCTGAACGTCAGGCTATCAACAGCCAATTAAAGCTTACTTATATTGCGACAGCCACAGCAGGTGATTCGGCTATGCGGCAACGTATTAATTATCATCAACAACAGCGTCCAACAGACTGGAAAACCATTGAAGAGCCGATTTATCTTGCCAAACAATTACAAGACCATTGTGCAGATAATCATTGTATTTTGATTGATTGTTTAACCTTATGGCTCACTAATTTATTAATGCAAGCTGATGAAGCTTTATTAAGAGCTGAAATTAACGCCTTCGTTGCTAGTTTAGCCAATATTAAAGGGCAATTGATCATTGTCAGTAATGAGACCAATATGGGCATAATGCCGCTTGGAGAGATAACAAGACGTTATTGTGATGAAATTGGATTATTACACCAAACAATTGCAGCCCTAAGTGATAACGTTGTATTAACAGTTGCTGGTCTACCCCATATTTTGAAAGGCAAATTAAATGACCGAGTTTAAAACATGGCTTGAATTACCCCCCTTAAACATCGATATCCATGCTCAGTCTGCTGCAGAGCAACGTCAGCAACAACTGACTAAACCGTCGGGATCTTTAGGGCAGCTGGAAGATATTGCCATTAGCTTAGCTGCTATGCAAGCAACAGCTCAACCTAAAATCGAACAAATACAGATCACAGTATTTGCAGCAGATCACGGTATTGTCGCAGAAGGAATTTCAGCTTTTCCACAAGCCGTCACAGTAGAAATGGTAAAAAACTTTTCACGCGGTGGCGCAGCAATTAGTGTGCTTGCAACACAAACAAATGCTCATTTAGAGGTATTCAATATGGGCACAGTATCACCCATAGAAAGCCTCAATGGTGTTCACGACCATCGTATTGCAGCTGGCACTAATAATTTCCTCAAAACATCGGCCATGACTTCAAGTCAATGCCAACAAGCATTATTGGTTGGCTCTGAACATATTAAGCAACTTAAAAGTAAGGGTGTTGATTTATTTATTGGCGGTGAAATGGGTATTGGCAACACCACTTCTGCAACGGCCATTGCCAGTGCTTTACTCAAGATAAACCCTCTAGAATTGACCGGCGCAGGCACCGGCTTAAATAAAACTGAGATCCTACATAAGGCAGCAATTATTCAACAGGCATTGAATCGACATAATGGCCGATTAAACTTGCCCTTAGCAATACTTGAACATTTAGGTGGTTTTGAGATTGCTGCACTTGCCGGTGCCTATCTATGCTGTGCCAAAGTGGGACTTCCAGTGTTAGTTGATGGTTATATCTCAACAGTAGCTGCATTAATGGCCGAAAGTTTATGTGCTGGCAGTAAAAAATGGTTTTTGTACAGTCATCAATCTTCAGAATTAGGTCATAAAATAATTCTTAACTACTTAGCGGCTAAACCTTTACTCAATATTGGTATGCGTTTAGGAGAAGCCAGTGGCGCAGCAGCAGCAATTCCATTGATTAAATTAAGCTGCGCCTTGCATAATTCAATGGCAACCTTTGCAGAAGCAGCCGTTTCGGAAAAAACATGACCTTATTACAACCTTTTTTGATCGCATTACAGTTTTTAACTATTATTCCTGTTCGCCTAGCTGGCATGCCTAGCTCAAAACAAACCGGGCAATCATTGTTATTTTATCCCCTGATTGGTTTGCTCATAGCGGCTTTATTAATACTCACAGCTTGGTTATCAAATGCGCAGTCTGCTTCTGTCAGTGCTGTCTTTGTATTAGCTGTTTGGGTTACGCTCTCTGGGGGCTTACATTTAGATGGTTTAGCTGACAGTGCCGATGCCTGGCTAGGCGGATTAGGTGATAGGGCCAAAACACTATTAATTATGAAAGATCCCACCAGTGGTCCCATAGCCGTTACCCTGTTGATAATTCTACTGCTGATAAAGTTTGTCATGCTTACAGAGCTACTCAGTCATAATAATTACTTAGCGATTATATTTGCTGTTACGCTAGCACGTAGTGCATTACCCCTATTATTTTTAACAACGACCTATGTACGCCAAGATGGCATTGGAGCCATTCTTGTTGCTAATTTACCACGCACACAAAGCAAAATATTACTTTCAGGCATTGTAATATTAAGTCTTATTTTTTCAGGGCTGACATTGTTAATCAGTGCCTTAATCGTATTTTTAATTTTACGTTATGTTATGACCTTACGTTTAAATGGCACCACGGGAGATACCGCCGGTGCTATGGTTGAAATACTAGAAACAAGCATATTAATTACCGCCGTTATTATTTAGGAATAAACATGACTGACACAGAAAAAAGCCAACGCCACGAAAAACGCATGAAACGTCACAAAGAAGTGGTGGATGCTAAAACACAACAAGCCGATAAAGATAAAGGCTTGTTATTGGTTATAACAGGCAATGGAAAAGGTAAGAGTTCATCAGGTTTTGGCATGATCGCCCGAGCTTTAGGCCATGAGATGAAATCCGGCATTGTCCAGTTTATCAAAGGTGCATTTAGTACTGGTGAAGAAACTTTCTTCCGCCGATTTCCTGAGGAAGTTGAATATCATGTAATGGGTGATGGTTTTACTTGGGACACCCAGAATTTAGCACAAGATATAGCATCAGCAGAAGCTGGATGGGAAGTGTGTAAACGTTTATTAAGTGATCCAACTATCAAGGTTGTATTATTAGATGAGCTGAATATTGTTTTAAAAATGAAATATCTCAATACAGAATCCGTATTAGCAGATATTGCAGGTCGACCTGCTATGCAACATGTAATTATTACCGGACGAGGCGCCCCTGAAGCCGTTATTGAGGCTGCAGATACTGTAAGCCGCATTGACGATGTTAAACATGCTTTTAGAGCCGGTATACGCGCTCAAAAAGGCATTGAATTATAGTGCTTATGAAATAATATATGTTCTGTCACAAAACTGTAAAGTTACCCACAATATCTGTGGATAACTCTGTGAATAACTTGCGGGTAAAAGCGTAAGTCCTTCATACACAAGCGTTCAGCACTAAATGGTTAAAAAATAACCGCAACAATAATACTGTTTTATATCAATAGCTTACGAAGTGACCATTATAAATCAAGCAGTTACAACCACTTTATTAGCAATGACTTTATAACTACGACTTAGAAGTGAATAACTATTGTATGGAAGTGTTAGTAGCACCATATTATTAGAGTGATAGCAACTACTATCACTCTAATATAAGTCGGCTTAAACTGTTTCGGTTTGAGCAATAAAATCTAATGCTAATTTATCCTCACGTAATACTACTCTCACGTGACCACCTTCACTTAATTGGCCAAATAATAATTCATCAGCAAGAGGACGTTTAATCTTTTCTTGAACTAACCTTGCCATCGGTCTAGCACCCATTGTCACATCGTAACCATGTTCGGCTAACCACTCACGTGCATCGCTATTAATTTCAAGTGTGACATTTTTGTCTTGCAATAACATTTCCAGTTCTAGGACGGCTTTATCGGCCACTCGCAAGATAGCTTGCTGATTTAATGGTTTGAATTGAATAATACCATCCAGACGGTTACGAAACTCTGGTGTAAAGGCACGCTTAATAACTTCCATACCATCACTGTGATGCTCTTGATGTGAAAACCCCATAGAGGCCCTTCCCATTTCTTGGGCACCCGCATTACTGGTCATCACTAATACGACATTTCTAAAGTCGGCTTTACGTCCATTATTGTCGGTCAATGTCCCATGATCCATAACTTGCAGGAGTAAGTTAAATACATCAGGGTGTGCTTTTTCGATTTCATCCAATAACAGTACGGCATGAGGCTGTTTAGTGACGGCTTCGGTTAATAAGCCACCTTGATCGTAACCCACATAACCAGGTGGGGCACCAATCAGACGTGAAACAGTATGACTTTCCATGTATTCAGACATGTCGAAACGAAGAAGCTCGATGCCTAAACTATGAGCAAGTTGACGAGTGACCTCGGTCTTACCAACACCCGTTGGTCCAGAAAATAGAAAGGCTCCAGTCGGACGTTCAGGATGACCTAAACCTGAGCGAGCCATCTTAATAGCAGAGGTTAATGTTGCAATTGCTTCATCTTGGCCAAATATGACATGCTTTAGATTTTTATCCAGATTGCGTAAGTTATCTTTGTCGGTGTTGTTTACTGTTTTTGCTGGAATGCGAGCAATCTTAGCAACAATATTTTGAACATCCGTTATACCAATCATTTTTTTGCGTTTAGATTTTGGTAAAATACGTTGTGCAGCACCTACTTCATCTAAAACATCGATTGCTTTATCAGGTAAAAAGCGATCATTAATATAACGTTCTGCAAGTTCAGCCGCTTGCTCTAAAGCAGCATTGCTATAACGTACATTATGATGTTTTTCTAAGCCAGGCTTAAGCCCTTTTAGAATAAGCACTGTTTCGGAAATAGAGGGCTCAGGCACATCAATTTTTTGAAAACGCCGCGCCAAAGCACGATCATGTTCAAATATACCACGATATTCTTGATAGGTTGTTGAACCTATGCATTTCAAATTACCACTAGCCAGCAGAGGTTTAAGAAGATTAGCAGCGTCCATGGCACTATTGCCCGCAGAACCAGCACCAATTAATGTATGAATTTCATCTATAAATAAGATGGCTTCAGGTTGGCTATTTATTTCACGTAATAACGCTTTCAAGCGCTTTTCAAAATCACCGCGATATTTGGTACCGGCCACTAAAGCACCCAAATCTAATGAGTAGATAACTGATTTTTCAAGCACTTCTGGCACATCACCTAATACCACCCTTCTTGCTAATCCCTCGGCTAAGGCTGTTTTACCAACACCCGCCTCACCTACAAATAAAGGATTATTTTTACGACGACGACATAATATTTGTAAAGTACGTTCAATTTCATGCGCACGGCCAATAAGTGGATCAATCTTACCTTGTTGAGCTAGTTCATTAAGATTAGTTGCATATAAACTAAGCGCGCTTTTATTCTCCTCAGCAGAGGCACTGCCACCAATATTTTCTGACTTCAATTCAATCGTTTCCTCAGCTTGAACCTGACTGATTACATTAACCACATCCAATCTTGTAACATCTTTTTTTGAAAGAAGAAAAACTGCTTGCGATTGTTGTTCGGAAAAAATAGAGACTAATATATTGGCTCCGGTAACTTCTTTGCCACCTGAAGATTGCACATGCATTACAGCACGCTGAAGTACCCGTTGAAATGCCAAAGTAGGCTGAGTTTCTCGGGCGGCGTCTTCACTTAAAGAGGGCACATTATCTGCCAAAAAGTCACTTAAATCTTGTCGCAAATTTGCAGTATTAACCTTACATGCAGTCAATACTGCTAAGGCTTCACCATTTTCCAATAATGCCAACAGCATATGTTCTACTGTCAAAAACTCATGGGAACGTTTTCGAGCATAGCTAAATGCCTGACTTAAGGTTTGTTCGAGTTCTTTACTTAGCATTAATTATGTTCTCCAATCGTTGGTGGTTATGCTTCTTCCATCGTACACTGCAAGGGATGACCATGGGACTGGGCATAACTATTAGCCTGCTCAACCTTGGCTTCTGCAATTTCAAAAGTGTAAATTCCGCAGGCCGCTTGGCCCTCGGTATGAACTTGCATCATCGTTCGCGTTGCATTATCAGTCGCCATGCTGAATAGACTTTCTAATACTTCGATTACGAAATCCATAGGTGTATAGTCATCATTAAGCATCAGCACTCTATATTTAGGTGGCTGCTTTAAGGCGGGTTTGGCGGGGGCAACAACTAGCTGATTTTCATCATGCCAATCATGATCTTGTTCATTGCTCATGCTTATTATTTGCTCGCTTTTTCTATAGCTGTTTTCAAATCACCACTTTCATGCATTTCCATAATGATGTCACAACCACCGACTAATTCGCCACTAATATACAATTGTGGAAAGGTCGGCCAGTCAGCATAACGGTGTAAGTTTGACCGTACTTCTGGCTCAGCTAATACATTGATAAAGGAAAACTCTGCACCGCACTCTGATAATGCTTGTGAGGTACGACCAGAAAAGCCACATTGTGGAAATTCTGGTGTTCCTTTCATAAACAAGATAACCGAGTTTGATTCGATCGCTTGTGTAATGCGTTCCATTATTTCCATCTTGTAACCTCTTTAAATTAAATTTATATTTGTTTTCTATATGGGGACGATTATTACAGTATCAATCAGTATTAGTCAAAATCTAGTTGTAACAATCCTAATACTCCCTCAAGACCACAATAATTAAGTGATGAAGTTGCTTGTTCTTGTACGGTTGGCTTTGCATGATAAGCAATACTTAAGCCCGCCTCCTTCATCATCAATAAGTCATTAGCACCATCACCCATGGCAACAGTCTGCAATGGTGAGATATTTAACAGTTTACAATGTTCTAATAAAAAGTCAGCTTTAGCTTGAGCCCCACAAATATCACCGACGACTTCACCCGTTAGCATGCCATTATGTTCACCTAATATATTGGCCATGGTGAAATCTAAATTTAATCGTTTTTTTAAGTGCTCAGTAAAAAAAGTAAAACCACCAGAGACTAGCGCAGTTTTTATGCCTTTTTTCTTTAGACTTTTCAACATAACTTCAGCACCCGGATTTAAGCGCAATCGTTCTTCATAAACCCGGTCTAGCACACTGACTTCTAAACCTTTTAATAGCAATACACGTTGTCGTAATGAAGTTTCAAAATCAATTTCTCCATGCATTGCTGCTTCTGTAATAGCGGCAACTTGAGGTTTCACATTGATATAGTCAGCAATCTCATCAACACATTCGATATTAATTAACGTTGAATCCATATCGGTAATCAATAACTGCGCTGCCATTGGATCAAAACTGTAAGGTAATATATTAATATCAAATGGATAGTCAGCTTTCAAAGTGCTTAGCTGTGAGGCGCTAATAAAGTCCAATGTAATAGTGGAAAAACCATTATTTTCATCAAGCTCACCTTCAACGCTATCACTTATCTTATGTGCAGCAGCAGCAGTCAATGCTGCTCCTTGTAATACTAATTTAATCATGACTCACCTATCGCACTTAATTTTTCGGCGAGACTAACTGTTAGAATTAGCTCGCCGAAAATATTGCTTTTAAGGCCACACATTATGGTGGAGTTGACTGTTAAAACTGTGGTTTAACATCTGCTGCATTGTAACTAGCAACACTTGCCATGATTTCAGCTTTTGCTTCTTCAATGCCTACCCAGCCTCCGATTTTTACCCATTTATTTTTCTCTAGATCTTTATAGTGTTCAAAGAAATGAGACAGTTGAGATAATAATCGCGGTGATACATCTTTAATATCTAGCACATCGTCGTACATAGAATCATGAGGCACAGCAATAATTTTGGCATCTTCGCCAGATTCATCAGTCATTTTCAACATGCCTACCGGACGACATTGCACCACTGAACCACTAATCAAAGCGTATGGGGCAATAACTAATACATCAACCGGATCACCATCATCAGATAAGGTATGTGGCACATAACCATAGTTACAAGGGTAAAACATAGCAGTATTCA
Source organism: Gammaproteobacteria bacterium (assembly GCA_034110895.1). GTDB lineage: Bacteria > Pseudomonadota > Gammaproteobacteria > Nitrosococcales > Methylophagaceae. The sequence continues at coordinate 22,070 of JAWUYH010000018.1, forward strand.
TGAAACGGTCTACAAATAAAGCACCCGTTTCTTTATCCACTTCGTATTTAACAGGATCAGAATGAGAAGGAATTTCAATGATGACATTTATATCATCAGGAAGGTTTTTGCCTGAACCAACGCGGTCAAGATTCATATTATGGATGCTCCGATAGCATAGTAAGTAAATTAACTAATTATATAAGAAAGCGTGTATTAAACAAAACTGAATAGCAATTGATGAGCTACTTCAGCCAAAATAAACAAGCTTAGATCAATGGATCTTTTTAAATTGCGCCTCATTGATCTTGAAATCCGGATAAAACTCATCACCTGAAATATTTTCTCCGCACCGTCATGCGGACCAGTCTTTTAAGGGGTAAGCTTTCACCTTGTCATAAACAAAATTACACAACAAACATAGCCATTTTTTCAAAACATACCCCATAAATAAAGACCGTTCATAGAACCATAAGAAGCAGGCTTATCTAGTAAAATCAGTCAGATAACTTTACATAAGGTGCTAATGAGGGTATAAAAATAATTAGCTCAAACATTTATTCTAGACGGTTGCATCATATGAGTTTTTTATCATAAAACTCGGATATTAATATTATTTTTATATGAACCATAATTATTGAGAGAGCCTATGTCATTATTACATTACATTTCTCCTCTATTAGGCATTTCTGGTCTGTTTTGTGCTTATTTTATTTACACCAAGGTAAAATCTGCTCCATCAGGATCGGCCAAAGTAGTTGATATTGGCGATCAAATTCACCTTGGAGCCATGGTGTTTATGAAAGCGGAGTACCGTCGGCTCTCTATTTTCTGTCTAATTTGTATTGCAGCGCTTTGGTTTAGTGATTTAGGCTGGCAGACAGCACTCGCCTTTTTTATAGGCGCTGTTTGCTCAGGTGCAGCAGGCTATATCGGCATGTTCAGCGCCACTAAAGCTAATGTAAGAACAGTAGTAGCAGCCAAAGAGCATGGAGCATCACAGGCATTGTCGATCGCTTTTTTTGGTGGTTCAATTATGGGACTCACCGTTGCTTCTATGGGATTGATAGGGCTAGGGGGCTTGTACTTAGCCTTTGGCGGCGATGCCGAGACCGCTTATATTATCCACGGCTTTGGGATGGGTGCTTCATCGGTTGCATTATTTTCTCGTGTAGGAGGAGGTATTTTCACTAAGAGTGCTGATATTGGTGCTGATCTCGTTGGTAAGCTTGAAGCAGGTATTCCAGAAGATGATCCTAGAAATCCGGGCGTTATTGCTGATAATGTTGGTGACAATGTTGGCGATGTTGCTGGGATGGGCAGCGACATATTCGAATCATACTGCGGTGCAATGATTGCTAGTATAGCGATAGCTTCTACTATGACCATGGCTAACATTGGACCATTAGCAAATAACCAGCAAGTGTTAATGTTTATGCCTTTAGCATTGGCTTCTATTGGTCTACTTTGTTCGATAACAGGTATTTTTGCTGTCAAAATATTTTCATCAAAAAGCCCTGAAGTAGCGCTAAGAATAGGCACCATTGGCTCGTCTTTTTTATTTATAGCTGTTTCTTATTTTTTGATCGTTCAACTAGGTGGCACATCAAATCTTTGGGCAGCAGTTGTAATCGGCGCGATTGGCGGCATTATTATTGGTTTAGTAACAGAATATTACACCGGCGGTTCGCCTGTCAGAAAATTAGCTAAAGACGGCGAAACTGGCGCAGCAACTATATTAATCAGTGGCTTAGCCTTAGGTATGCAGTCAGTGGCTATTCCCGTTATAACGATTGCAACAATTATCTTAACGTCAACTCATTTTGCCGGTTTGTATGGCGTTGGCATTGCAGCAGTGGGTATGTTGGCAACTGTCGGTATCACAATGGCGATTGATGCCTATGGCCCGATTGCTGACAATGCAGGCGGTATTGCTGAAATGGCTAATATGGGTGAAAAAACCAGAGAGATCACTGATTCTTTAGATGAACTGGGTAATACCACTGCCGCTATTGGTAAAGGGTTTGCTATTGGTGCTGCAGCGTTAGCCGCACTCGCCTTAATTAGTGCCTTTATTGAAACCGTGAGTCACCATGATCCTGACTTTGAATTACTACTAAACAATCCGACCGTCATGGTAGGCATGTTCTTAGGCGGTATTTTCCCATTTTTGGTGAGCTCAATGACCATGAAGGCTGTCGGTGATGCCGCTTTTGAAATGATTCATGAAATTCGACGTCAATTTAGGGATATTCCTGGTTTATTAGAAGGCACCGGTAAACCTGACACGGCACGTTGTATAGAAATCGCTACAAAAGCGGCATTGAACCGAATGATATTGCCAGGTACTTTGGCGGTATTAGCACCTGTTTTAGTGGGTTTTGGACTAGGTCCTGAAGCATTAGGCGGTATGTTAGCGGGCGCTTTGGTAACGGGAGTAATGATGGCACTGATGATGGCAAATGCAGGTGGTGCTTGGGATAATGCCAAAAAATATGTTGAAAAAGGAAACCTCGGTGGCAAAGGATCAGATGTTCACACAGCAACAGTGGTTGCAGATACAGTCGGTGATCCATTAAAAGATACTTCTGGACCAGCAATGAATATTTTGATCAATGTTATGGCTATAGTCAGTTTAGTTATTGCTCCTCTCTTGGTTTGATTTTCAAATTAAACATTGTCTACAGTGACGGTTAATAAACATTAATTTTAAGTCGATCAATGCTGCAAAAATTAGTATTGAAACATTGAGTTATTCTATAAAAAACCCTATGCTAATTATCCTTTAGATTCGCAATATTCTATGCTAAGGGTTACAAAGACTATTATCATCGACTGCTAGATAATCAGCGACCTACAAACATTACATTCTGATTGTGGTTTCCAGTTTCGTTTGCTTGCACTAAAATTTAGCCTTGGCAAAGAATTACAGCACATTAAAACTCTAGTTTTTAATGGCCTTTTACTGTTGAAGATAGATAATACTGATGATGAGCTTAAGCAATACGGTAATGTTTCTACACAGCAGGCTTGAGCTCAGATATTTCATTAGTAGAACAATTAAATTTATTACTATCCGAGTTGTGCTTGTTGGCTTACTGACAAAAATGTTTTAGCCGTTGAACCAACAACTGCGGCCAATTGGCTAGGTGAATTTATGGCGCCCATTTTATCTGCAACAGTTATTAACCCAGAACGCTAGCATTGCACTTATTCTCAGGTTTTATTGTCAAATAATTTGTCATTGTAGGTTTTATTGAACAATTTAAGCAGTGCCATGCTCTGGCAGATTTCTTTTATTTTTTTGTTGTGACAATAGGCTTAACCAATTTATGGCAATCTGATATACATCAAAATAATAGGTGTTTTTATGGCTCTTTCGAATAAGCGCCGCATATGGCCAAGGATTAAAAGTAGCTGTTTGTTGCTGAACCATATAGGCGATAGCATCAAAGTAGCGGCATCCTTGTAGCAACTCCTGACCACAGTACATAGAATACTCCTAAGAGGGTAAACCATCGGTTTTGTATTAAATTGGGAGGGCAGAATTGATACTTTAAAGCTTAACAACTATAAAATTTATTCAAAAAAATTAAAGGTATAACGGTCTTTAAGCCAATAGATTAAATGTCTTCTGTCTCTCGGTATGTGGGCATTTAAAAGCCAAATAGTAGGCGGACAATTGTAAGTCTTCCATATCGCCTTCTATGCCGTGTAAACGGTCGCCAACGATGGGGAAACCTAATAATGCAGCGTGTCGTCTAATTTGATGTTTTCGACCGGTGTCGATAGATACTTCGAGTAGAGAACGATTTTTCTCTAAATTATAGTTAAGAAAAACAAAATAACTAGCCGCTGAACGATCATCGATATCACTGTCTACTTTCACCGGACTATCAGCGGTTGCTTGCTCAGTAAACTGTCCATGGACCCATATCTGATAACGCTTATCTATTTGACGATCTTGAAATAGCTTAGATAAGGCGGCGGCGGAATTTTTTTCATGGGCGATAATGATTAAACCATTAGCGGCACGATCAAGACGATGCACAACAAAACTAACTCGCTGCGGCTTAAGATGCTGTTCAGCCCAGCGGGTAATAGTGCAATGATCACCCCATTTTGACCCTTGTGACAACATGCCATAAGGTTTATTCCACACACTGTACCGTCCTTCGTCTTCCATTAACGTCGGTTCAGGCGGCAGTTTATCTAACACCATTTTGTCGTAATATAAATGTAAAATTTCACCGATATGCACCGCTTTTTTGGCACGCCTAAGACGTTGTGTTTTTTTGCCTTTACTGACCCATACCGCGCCTTTTTGCATAACTTGTTTAATTTGTTGTTTTGAAAGTCCGGTTTCTATAGCCAACAAATCTACCGCTATAGCATTAGGGCTCGTGATTTCTATGTGTTTTTCAAATCGAGATGGAATATCAGACATTTTATGATTGACCGCTTTGGCGTAGAATTAAAAAATATATTTAGGGGTTATGTTTATGTTTATACCGTATCTACCTGTTGCCTGTCTTACTTTTGTGCTGTCATTGTTGGCAACAGTAACCTTAGCTGACACTTATAAGTGGATCGATGACAATGGAGATACCCATTATACGCAACAAGCACCGCATGGTATTAGCTCAACAATTATCAAAGCACCACCACCACCTACTATCGATCCCAATCTTGCTCAAAAACAAGTTGATAAATTGATCCAGCAGCAACAATCTGAAGATGAACTACGTCTAAAAGCAAAAAAACAATCAAAAGTTGACGCTAACAATAATGCTAAGCAACAAAAAAATTGCGGCATTGCACAACAACAATTACAACAATACCAAGACAATCCTGGAAGAAGAACCTTCGATAGCAAAGGTAATGCAACCATGCCAACAGAAGAACAACGACAGCAAAAAATTGTAGAATCACAAAAAAAAATCAATAAATATTGTTCATAGAGGAGCAACATCATGCCTTACCTTAATATTGTTACCAACCAAGCAGTACCCGATAAAACGACATTATTAAAAGTCGCTAGCAAAACCATTGCTAAAGCAGCTTCTAAACCTGAAAGCTATGTGATGGTCTCAATGGAAGAAAAGGCCGATCTTATGATGGGTGGCACAGATGCACCAGTTGCATTTTTGGATTATCGTGCCTTGGGTTTACCCTCAGATCGTAGTGCTTTTTCTGATGCCTTATGCTCTTTTATCAGTGAGCAGCTTGGCATTGCTGGTGATCGAATTTATATCAGTATGACCGATTCAGAAAGGCACAATTGGGGTTGGAATCACAGCACCTTCTAACCGTCAATAACCACCACCATAAAATATAATTAGGATTACAGCCCAACATGCGCGCTTCCCAAATACTTATCTCTACTTTAAAAGAAACTCCTGCTGATGCTGAAGTTATCAGTCATCAATTAATGCTTCGTGCCGGTCTTATTCGTCGACTGGCATCAGGTCTATACTCTTGGCTACCTATGGGCCTCAAAGTATTACGCAAAACTGAAGCTATTATCCGCGAAGAAATGGCTAAAGCGGGTGCACAAGAATTACTTATGCCATCGATTCAACCCGCCGAGTTATGGAAAGAAAGCGCCCGTTGGGAAAAATATGGCCCTGAATTATTACGCATAACTGATCGGCACAATAATCAATTTTGTTACGGACCAACACATGAAGAAGTGATCACTGATCTAGTACGCCAAGAAATTCGTAGTTATAAACAATTACCTATCACTTTTTACCAAATTCAAACTAAATTTCGTGATGAAACCCGTCCTCGTTTTGGTGTAATGCGGGCCCGTGAGTTTTTGATGAAAGATGCGTATTCGTTCCATCTAAATCAAGAGTCCCTTCAAAAAACCTATGATGATATGTTTGCTGCTTACACCCGGATTTTTGATCGTATTGGATTAGATTTTCGTCCTGTGCAAGCTGATACCGGCAGTATTGGTGGTGAACAATCACATGAATTTCATGTATTGGCCAGTTCAGGCGAAGATGCAATTGCGTTTAGCGATGGTAGCGATTATGCCGCCAATATTGAGCTGGCTGAAGCGCTTGCTCCTGCTGGACTAAGATCGGCTGCAACAGCAACGATGACATCAGTTAACACACCCAAAAAACACACTATTAACGAAGTTTCTGAGTTCCTTAATATTCCAGCAGCACAGTGCCTAAAAACATTATTAGTCGATGGCAGTGAAGAAGGTTCTGTGGTGGCATTAGTTTTACGTGGTGATCACGAACTTAATGAAATTAAGGCTGGAAAACATCCTGCGGTTGCCGAGCCTCTTACTTTTGTCACCGCTGAAAAAGTGTTAAAGACCTGTGGCGCTAATATTGGTTCTATTGGCCCTATCGGTTTAACCATTCCCGTTATTGTGGATCGTGCCGCTGCACATGTTGCTGATTTTGTTTGTGGTGCTAACCAGGACGAAAAACATCTAACTGGTGTTAACTGGACACGTGATTTAGCTGAACCTGTCACCGCTGACTTACGTAATGTTGTAATAGGTGATGCTAGCCCAGATGGTCAAGGTAAATTGGATATTGCTCGCGGTATTGAAGTCGGTCATATTTTCCAATTAGGTGATAATTACAGCAAAAAACTCAATGCCAATGTATTAGCGGACACTGGAAAATCACAGATCCTAACTATGGGTTGTTATGGCATAGGAGTATCACGAGTGGTGGCCGCGGCCATTGAACAAAATAATGATGACCGTGGCATTATTTGGCCCTTATCGATCGCCCCTTTTCAAGTGGTATTAGTACCTATCAATGCTCACAAATCGGTACGTTTACGTGAGGCTGCCGAAGCCTTATATATCCAATTAGTTGATGCTGGTTTTGACATTTTATTTGATGATCGTGGTTTGCGTCCGGGAGTTGCATTTGCCGATATGGAATTATTGGGGATCCCACATCGTTTAGTACTTGGCGAACGCGGTTTAGATCAAGGCTTAATCGAATATAAACGTCGCGCTGATGGTGAAGCGGCCGAGTTCCCAATTACTGATGTGATTACTGAACTAACATCACGACTGACCGCAAAATAAACATTAGGAATTCACGCAATATGACCGTTATAAAAAAACAAGACCTCATTGATAGTATCAGCGATGCCTTGCAGTTTATTGCCTGTTATCACCCTAAAGATTTTATTCAGGCGATGGCCAAAGCGTATGAATTAGAACAATCGCCTGCGGCTAAGGATGCGATTGCTCAAATTCTAGTCAACTCTCGCATGTGTGCTGAAGATAAACGACCCATTTGCCAAGATACTGGCATCGTTAATGTATTTATTAAAGTGGGCATGGATGTACAGTGGCAAACGGATCAAAGTCTTGATGATATGATTAATGAGGGTGTTCGCCGCGCTTATAAACATCCTGACAACGTATTACGTGCATCCATTGTCAGTGATCCGCTAGGGGCACGTGTTAATACCAAGGACAATACGCCCGCGGTTATTCATACTGAAATAGTAATGGGCAACAAGGTGGACATCAATATCGCTGCTAAAGGTGGTGGCTCTGAAAATAAAGCAAAATTCACTATTCTTAACCCAAGTGATAGCTTGGTTGATTGGGTATTAGAAACTGTGCCAAAAATGGGCGCAGGTTGGTGCCCTCCGGGTATTATTGGGCTTGGCGTTGGTGGTACTGCTGAAAAAGCGATGTTAATGGCTAAAGAGTCGTTGATGGAGTCTATCGACATTCAAGATTTAATGACGCGTGGAGCACAAACATCAGCAGAAAAGCTGAGAGTTGAACTGTATCAAAAAATTAATCAATTAGGCATTGGTGCTCAAGGTTTAGGGGGCCTCACTACCGTACTTGATGTCAAGATTAGTGAGTATCCAACACATGCTGCATCTTTGCCTGTAGCCATGATCCCTAATTGTGCGGCTACACGCCACACCCATTTCACCCTTGATGGCAGTGGTCCCGCTCAATTTGTTCCTCCCTCGGTATCAGACTGGCCTGACATTACTTGGCAGGCTGCTGCTAATACACGACATATTGATTTAGATACAGTCACTCAATCTGATATTGAACAATGGCAACCCGGTGATACCTTATTATTATCTGGGAATTTACTCACCGGAAGGGATGCCGCTCATAAAAAGATTGCTGATTTATTTGCTAAGGGTGAATCTCTACCACAAGAACTCGACTTTCATAATCGGTTTATTTATTACGTTGGTCCTGTCGATCCTGTTAGAAATGAAATTGTCGGTCCTGCAGGCCCTACTACCGCAACACGAATGGATAAATTTACTGATATGATGTTAGCCAAAACGGGGCTACTTGGCATGATAGGCAAAGCCGAGCGTGGTACGATCGCCATTAACTCAATAAAAAAACATCGTTCAGTTTCATTGATTGCCGTCGGTGGTTCAGCCTATTTAGTTTCAAAAGCGATCAAAGCATCACGTATCATCGCTTTTGAAGAAATGGGAATGGAGGCTGTGCGTGAGTTTACAGTTGAAAATATGCCCGTCACCGTTGCCGTTGATAGCCGCGGTGAATCTGTTCATCATTTAGGCCCCAAAGAATGGAAACAAAAAATAGCAGACATTCCCTTTAACATGTCTACTCACTAACTTTATTGGAACACAACATGGTATTTGCTATCACTTTACATCTGTTATTTTCCGTCATATGGGTCGGTGGTATGTTTTTCGCCTACATGGCATTACGCCCTGCTGCAGCTGAAGTTTTAGCCCCCCCGATGAGATTAAGCTTATGGTCGAAAGTATTTCAAAGGTTTTTCCCTTGGGTTTGGGCATCCGTTATCATTTTACTGGTGAGTGGTTTATGGATGGTTATTAAAGAGTTTGGAGGCATGGCTGCCGTCGGTTTACACGTCCATATTATGCTAACATTAGGCTTAGTAATGATGCTGTTATTCATCCATCTTTATTTCAGTCCCTATAAAAAATTACACCATGCTGTTATCGCTAGTCAATGGGAAATAGCTGGAAAAGCACTCAATCAAATTCGCCAACTTATTGCCCTTAATCTAATGATTGGACTCATTGTTGTCGTTGTTGCTTCGGCAGGCCGCTATATCTAAGGATATAAGCTCTCATGCAACAATTTTTATTAACGGTCATTATTTTTGCTTTGTTGCAGCCCTCAATAATCTGGGCTGTGCAGCCTGTTCAAAAAATCAATGTTGATGGTCAGGTGGAATTTTCTAATATTCCTAATAATAAACGGGGGGGCAAAAAAACGCTCATCTATAAATCAAAATCTAATACTATCGTCACATTTTCAGATATAAAACCTGAAAATAAGCCTTTTGAAGTATTAAGGTTGGATTGTTATGCCTGCAATCCTTCATCAACCATTGACTGGAATACGGTTACGCTAAACACTACTGCATATATTAACGAGATCACCGTAATAGCCAAAAATCATGCGGTTGATCCTGCACTGGTCCGCGCTGTAATTCATGCAGAATCGCATTTTAACCCTAAGGCTAAGTCACGGGTCGGTGCCCAAGGTTTAATGCAACTAATGCCTGCTACTGCTATAGAACTAGGTGTAAGCAATGCCTATAACGCCCAGCAAAATATTCAAGGTGGGACTAAATACCTTTCACAGTTATTGAATAGGTTCAAGGGTAATATTGAATTGGCAACCGCGGCTTATAATGCCGGCCCTAGCGCCGTTAAAAAATACAATGGCGTGCCGCCCTATAATGAAACCCAAGTTTATGTAGAACGCGTTGGCATACTTTATCGTCGTTACCAACATGCAAGCTTATGAAAACGCTTAAAAATCTTCTTATTGAAAATCAAAACTTAATCTATACTTGCATGCAAAAAGTCGAATCACATGTGCAACGTCAACAAGATAATTGGATTCTAAATACCGTGTTAATTAACGGATACGATGTGCCATTTAAATATAAGCGACAGAGAATGTATAGATCATTAAAAGGGCTTCGGGTTGATCTCATTTATTATGCTAGCAGCGAGAAAATTGCTGGCATAGACTTTGAAATGATGAATGTCATTAAAATAAATAGATCATAAGGATGGCCAATACATCCTTATCCTGTCCCTGTAATCCTTCAGCATCATATCAAGCCTGTTGCCAACCATTGCATGATGGCAAATTAATAGCCAATAGTGCTGAACAATTAATGCGATCTCGCTATAGTGCTTTTGTTATGGCTAATGTTGCTTATCTTATCGCGACCTTACAGGTTGATCAACGACAATATAATGATAAAGATATACTACGCCAAACAATTGAACAACAGCAATGGTTAGGCTTGGCAATCATCCATCATAAATCTACAGGCATTAATGCGACAGTAGAATTTGTCGCCTTTTATCAACATCAACCCACTCGACAGTTACATGAACGTTCACATTTTATTAAAGAAAATGGTCACTGGTTCTATGTTGATGGTGAAATTTTACCTGCTGTAAAACTGAACCGAAATGATCCCTGTTTTTGTGGCAGTGGCAAAAAGATAAAGAAGTGTCATGCTACTTAATTCATTGAATAACTTATTGACGACTACTCCTCTATGGCCAAATTAATTCTCATCAATAAACCGTTTGACGTACTTAGTCAGTTCACCGATGAAGCTGGTCGTCAAACCTTAAAGGACTTTGTCAATGTGGCTGATGTTTATCCCGCGGGTCGCCTAGATCGTGATAGTGAAGGTTTGTTATTGTTAACCGATTCTGGCTCACTACAACATTCAATTAGTGACCCTCAACATAAACTCGAAAAAACCTACTGGGTGCAAGTTGAAAATATTCCAGATGAACAAGCTATAGCTAAATTGTGTAAAGGGGTAATACTTAAAGATGGTGTGACTCGACCTGCTCAAGCACGTTTAATTAATCCACCAGAAGTATGGCAGCGTATTCCGCCAATTCGTCAGCGACAAGCTATTCCCACTCAATGGATTGAACTTAAAATAACGGAGGGTAAAAACCGGCAAGTTCGCCGAATGACAGCGGCGGTTGGTCACCCTACTTTACGCTTGATACGTTATGCAATTGGTCAATGGACCATAGATAATCTTAGATCTGGTGGTTGGCGTGAAGTCATCGCCCCCATTGTTGACCCGACCGTGATAAAATCTACTGATGATATGGACCCCAAGAACAACCGTCGCCGCCGTGATCGAACAAAACGATCGATTTCTACTAGTCGAAGAACTAATCGACGGTAAAATGACATTAAATCAACCTGCCGGACATCTTGAATCAGGCGAAAGCCTTATTGAAGCTGCGATTCGTGAAACACAAGAAGAAACCGCTTGGCAGTTTAAACCGACCGCATTAACTGGCATTTATCGCTGGCAACTTCCTGAAAATGGAGAGACATATATGCGATTTTGTTTCACTGGTGAAGCCGTTCAACATGATCCACAACAAATGCTCGATGCAGATATTCATCAGGCTATCTGGCTAACTAAACAAGAATTTTTAGCACGTCAAGATGCGTTTAGAAGCCCTCTTGTATTAGACTGTGTTAATGATTATTTAGCGGGTTGTCGTTATCCACTTACTTTATTGAAAAATTAATTATGGCAGATAAAAACAAAGTCGTTGTCGGTCTGTCCGGCGGAGTTGATTCATCAGTTGCAGCCCTATTGTTACAACAACAAGGTTATGATGTTGAAGGTATGTTTATGAAAAACTGGGTCGATTTTGCAGAAGAAAGTGAATGTACTATTGCTGAAGATCGTGACGATGCAAATTCAGTGGCTGACAAAATTAACATTCCCTTTCATGAGGCCAACTTTGCCAGCGAATATTGGGATTATGTCTTCAAGAACTTCCTTGACGAATACCGTGCCGGTCGTACACCCAATCCGGATATTTTATGTAATCGCGAAATCAAATTTAAAGCTTTTTTAGATCATGCGTTAACACTTGGTGGCTATATGATCGCTACCGGTCATTACGCAAGAGTTGAACAACGTAATGATGGCTTTCATCTAATGAAAGGTCATGATGATAATAAAGATCAAAGTTACTTTTTATATACTCTAGGTCAAGAGCAACTATCACGTACTCTGTTCCCCTTAGGTGAACTACCTAAACCCGAAGTTCGTCGAATTGCTGAACAAGCCGGTTTTATTACTCATGATAAAAAAGATAGTACGGGTATTTGTTTTATTGGTGAACGCCGTTTTCGCGAATTTTTAAGTCGGTATATACCTGCCCAACCCGGTGAGATGCAAACTCCAGAAGGTGAAGTTATCGCTCAGCATAGTGGCTTGATGTATTACACATTAGGCCAGCGACAGGGATTGGGCATTGGTGGCCGCAAGAACAGTAATGGCCAGCCTTGGTTTGTAGCCGGAAAAGATATGGAAAACAAAATCCTTTATGTTGTACAAGGCGATCACCCGTGGTTACATAGTCATTCATTAAAAGCAGAACAATTATCCTGGGTGGCAGGAGATGCACCAGTATTCCCTTGTAGAGCAAAAGCCAAAACACGTTACCGCCAACCCGATCAGAACTGTGTAATCACACAAGATGATGAGGGCCACGTTAATGTTAAGTTTGAACAAGCTCAACGAGCAGTGACTCCCGGACAATCAGTAGTATTTTATATTGGAGATGAGTGTTTAGGTGGTGGTATTATAATCAGCAGTGATGCGCCAGGTATTCACCCATGAGCGAAGCTTTATCTCGTCAACGAGATCGTGTCATTGCTCTAGCCGCACTATTACAAGCTGTCTGTCTAGTGCAACAAATTGCTGAAACGGGACAAGTAGATCAGGTCGAATTTGAAACACTATTAAAAAGTCTTGCCGCTACTGATGCAGAATCAACAGAAGTCATTTATGGTGATCTGACTCATTTAAAAATGGGCTTTTTACAACTGGATAAACAACTATCAAAAAGCAAAGATAAAACAGATATTATCTTGTTACGCTATGTTATCAGCTTATTACATTTAGAACGAAAATTGAAAAAACGTCCTGCCATGCTCGATTTAATTGGTCGAGAGATTGATCAAATTCCCCAACAAATTGAGTATTTCGGAGGTATAAATAGCCCGCAAGTCATTGCGCGATTTGCAGACATTTATCATAGAACGATCAGTGAGTTATCACCAAGAGTCCAAGTCCATGGTGAGCCATCTTTTTTACAACAACCTGATAATGTCAATCGCATTCGAGCCCTATTACTGGCGGCTATACGTGCCGCTGTTTTATGGCAACAAAAAGGCGGACGACGTTGGCAATTTCTTTTTCAATCCGACAAAATGTTAAAAATTACGACAAGTATTATTAGTAACTTATAATTAATTTTTTATATAGTTGTGTAGACTGAATTGTTATGTATTTTGACAGACGTATATTGATATATTTACATCACTTGCTCTAACTTTATTGGTGTCATAAGCTAAATTTAATAGTGATTAGCTTATAGCTTAAAGACAATAATATTGTTGGTCAGCATGAAGTAACTACTGGAGGTCCTGATGGAAAAAACTCGAAAGATTAGCCTAACGATAAAAGTCATTATTGGTATGATTCTAGGCATTATCGTCGGATTAATCATTAACCTGACAGGAATAAATGCTGATGGTAGTTGGGTCAGCACTTATATCATTAATGGCGGCTTTCATGTTGTTGGAAAAATGTTTATCAACGCCCTAAAGATGTTGGTTGTACCGCTGGTCTTTTTTTCACTGATTTGTGGCGTCTGTGGTATTGGTAATATAAGAACTTTAGGTCGTGTTGGTTCAAAATCATTTGCCCTCTATATGCTAACAACAGCCATCGCTATCGCCATGGCAATCACACTAGCAGCAACGGTCGGAATTGGCGAAGGCATGCATTTACAATCTAGCAGCCAATTTATTGGGACAAAAGCGCCACCATTAACAGAAGTATTGATTGGGATTATTCCAGAAAACCCTGTAAAAGCCATGGCCAATGGTGATATGTTACCACTGATTTTCTATTCGATTCTTGTCGGCGTCAGCCTACTAATAGTGGGTAAAAAAGCAGCACCACTTATCGAAATGGCTGACGTTGCCAATCAAGTAATGATGAAGATGGTCACCATCATTATGTCGGTTGCCCCTTATGCGGTGTTTGCCTTAATAGCTAAGGCCATGGCCCAACTCGGTTTAGAATTACTCGGGCAACTTGCAGGCTATGTACTGGTTCTTGTTAGCGCTTTAATGGTCCACCTGTTTTTTACCTTAATGATTGTATTAAAATTATTTTCAGGTCTTAGTCCCAAAATATTCCTCACCAAGATTCGGGATGCTCAAGTTTTTGCCTTTAGTACGGCTAGCTCAAATGCAACCATTCCTGTCACACTAAGAACAGTGACCCAGCGAATGGGTGTTAATAATTCCATTGCCTCATTCACGGTTCCATTTGGCGCGACGATTAATATGGATGGGACCGCCATTATGCAAGGCGTGGCCACAGTATTTATTGCCAATATTTATAGCGTGGAATTAGGCTTTAGTGGTTATTTAACTGTTATTTTAATGTCTGTTGTAGCCTCTATCGGCACTGCTGGTGTGCCGGGGGTTGGTCTGATCATGTTATCAATGGTGTTTGTACAAGTCGGTTTACCGATTGAAGGCATCGGCTTAATATTAGGCGTTGATCGTTTAATGGACATGATTAGAACTGCTGTTAATGTTACTGGTGATGCTGTCGTTACAACTATCGTTGCCAAAAGTGAAGCTAAACTAGATATTACGACGTATATCGATCCTTACGCGGGAGCAATCAATGATGAGCAGGGATTACCTCTCAGTGAAAACAGTGACATATAACCTCCATAATCGATTAAAAAAACAAGCTCTACCTTAAAAATGAGTTTAGTGAGCCGTTTAAAAGAATAAAGGTCATACTCGAAGCCATATAGACCCATGCAATAATGTCGCAAATTAATCTTTAAACTATGGCTATTGTTGAACATAACAATATCTTGATTACACCAGAGCTAGAGACTAGAAAATCATGAAAAAGTTTGATCCAATTGCATACAAAAAAATGGTTAAATATTACCAAGACAAAGATAAACCTACTGCATGGTTTGATAGTATTTATACTGATGCACAGGGTGATTATACTGCTGTTTTTTGGGCCGATCTTGAACCCAGTCCTTATCTTTTAAAATGGTTAAAAAGCAGCGTTATTCAATCGACAACAGCCAAGGCTATTGTTATTGGATGTGGGGTTGGTGATGATGCCGAAGCCCTGAGTGAAGCGGGCTACCAAGTCACCGCTTTTGACATCTCACCAGAAGCTATACGTCTTTGCAAAAAACGCTATCCAGCCACCACTGTCAACTATCTAGTGGCTGATCTTTTTGATTATCGATCACAGTGGACAGCAGCTTTTGATCTCGTTTATGAGTGCAATACTATTCAAGTCTTGCCGGGTAAATACAGACTACAAGCGCGAGATGCCATGGTCTCATTACTGTCAGCTCAGGGACATATTTTGGTCTCATGCCGAAGCCGTCTCAAAGGACAACAAGAAGATGATATTCCCCTTCCTGTTGATAAAGATGAAATAGATGGTTTTATAAGAGCAGGCCTAATTGAAGATGGCTTCGAAACTTATAATGATAAGCAAAAACCGCCCGTTGCTCATTTTTTTGCTTGTTACAAAAAATAAATAACTTAGATTTGATTAGAACATAAACAACGACCGAACAAGGTGTATCGAGTCTTTGTTTATATCAATATTAAGTCAAAACCAAAGCCCTCTTATTTTATCGACTGTTGATAAAGATCGATCCAATCAAATACCGCATCAGCTGCCATAGGCCTTGCAATGCCATAGCCTTGAGCTATATCACAGCCTAATTCGAGTAATTTAATACCATGAGCCTCTGTTTCAACGCCCTCAGCGATGACTTTTCGTTTAAATACTTTGGCTAGCTTAATGACACCTTCTACGATAGCTTGATCTTCCATATCCACCAACATGTCACGCACAAAGGTTTGATCAATTTTAAGGGTTTGAACAGGTAATTTTTTCAAATATGATAGAGATGAATACCCAGTACCAAAGTCATCAAGTGCAAAGGCTACGCCCAATATTTTATTTACCTTCATAACAATATTAGCTGTTTGTGCTGTTTCAAGTGCTGAAGTTTCTAAAATCTCCAACTCTAATAAGTCTGATGATACCTCTGGATAAAGAGTCAATGCATATGCCAACTTTTCAATAAAAGAAGCACTCTCAATTTGCCTTGCTGCAACGTTAACACTGACCGGCATCTTTTTACCTGCCTTTTGCCAATATAAGATTTGAGACAAGGCTTGTTCTATAACCCAATCACCTATCTGAACAATTAAATCATTCGACTCGACCATCGGTAAAAACTCTATTGGTCCTAATAAGCCTCGTTCAGGATGTTGCCAACGGATAAGCGCTTCCATTCCAACCACCTGCCCAGTGCGTAAATTAACTTTGGGTTGATAAAAAAGACAAAATTGATTGTTGTTTAGGGCAAAAGCAATACTTTCTATTTGTTGATGATGACGAAGTATTTGTATATCTAAATTAGCATCAAAGATATGGAATCTATTTCTGCCCGCTTGTTTTGCTTCATACATAGCTAGATCTGCATGACGTAACAAAGTGTCAGCATCTGAATTATCGCTAGGAAAGACCGTTACTCCAATACTCGCCGAGATATTAAATTCGATTTCATCAATATTAATTGGTTTTACAATAATGCCATTAAGTCTTTTGATGGCTAAATCTAACTCATTCATATCCAGCACGTTAGTTAACAACACCACAAATTCATCACCACCAAACCGGGCGACGGTATCTGTAGTGCGGATTTCTCCTAGAAGGCGTTTGGCCACTTCCACTAATAACTTATCACCCATATCATGACCATAGCTGTCATTAACGGCCTTAAAGCCATCTAGATCTAGAAAACAAACTGCTAAGAGATTATGACTCCGTTTAGACTGTGCAATATTTTGCGATAATCGGTCAGCCAGCAATACCCGGTTGGGCAAGCTTGTCAATTGATCGAAATGAGCCATACTCTTTAGCCGTTTTTCGGTATTTTTCATCTCGGTGATATCTGAAAAAACACTAACATAATGGGTTATATTATTGTCTTTATCCTTAACGACACTTCTAGCTAATATTTCTGCGTAAAGTTCACCATTTTTCTTGCGGTTCCACACTTCGCCTCGCCAGTGGCCGTCTTCTTGAAGAGATTGCGACATTTGCTCATAAAACTGCAGATCTTGTTGATCAGAACTAAAGAACTCCGGTGTTTTACCTAAAACATCATTCAACTGATAACCCGTAATAAGAGTAAAAGCAGTATTTATACTGATGATCTGATTGTTTGCATCAGTGATTAAAATACCTTCCCACGCATTGTCAAATACACTAGCCTGCAGTCTTAAGGACTCCTCTGCTTGTAACTGTTCAGTAATATCGTGGATCCAGCCAAGTACCGCGCTTTGATTCTCATATTCAATACTAAGGTACGAACCCAGTGCCCATTTACAATCACTATCAGGAATAGCAAGCTGTACTAACTTATTTTTTATACTTATACCTTGCTGTAAGCTCTCTAATATATCTTCATAATCCTTTTGATCCACATAATAATCTTGTGGATTAACTTCATGTAAATTATTCAGATCTAAACTCAGTAAATCTGTATAGGCTTTATTGGCAAATAAAACTTTTTGACCATTATCAACGACAATACGCACTGCAGTTGGACTGTTTTCTAACATAAATTGCATTTGCTGGTTACTGCGACGAAATTTATCTTCAATGCTTTTTAGTTCTGTAATGTCGGTATGTGTACCGATCATACGTTCGGGAGCCAAAGACTTATCAAAGTTCGTCACCATGCCTCTGGCAAGGATCCATTTCCAGCTGCCATCTTTACAACGCATCCTAAATTGAACGGCATAAATGGTTATATCATTGCCAAAATAGTCTTCTAGCGCTTTATGAGTATTAGCTTTATCTTCTGGATGTATATGCTCTTCCCAGGAAGACAACAGGTTAGGAAACTCATATTCTTCATAGCCTAACATTTGTTTCCATCGTTTTGAATATAATACTTCCTCAGTCTTAATATTCCAATCCCACACTCCATCTCCTGAACCTTCTAATGCAAAATTCCATCTTTGTTCGCTTTCTATTAGGGTATCGGTAGTGGATTTAATATCAACCATATTTTGGTTAATGCGCGCCGCCATAATGTCAAATTCGTTTGCTGCAAGAGCAATCTCATCACCACCACTAAGAGTATTGCTCAGATTGTAATTGTCACCTGACTGATAGAGGCGAAGTGCTTCAGCTAGTCGTCTTAGTCTTTGAATGATCTTACGATCTAGCATAATGCTTATGAATAAAGCACTCAGCACACTGGCTAAAAAGATAAGTCCAACTAATCCCCAAAATAATTGCCGTGTCGGCAGTAAAATATCATCAACGGCAACTAACTTAATATATTGCCAACCGGTAGGCGCTATTGTCATTCCAATAACAATATATTTTTTACCGGCAACCATGAGATTTTCAGACAGTAATATCGCTTCATTTTTAACCTCGAAGCTTAATAATTCTGTTAATGCAGGTTCGTCAACTAAATTAAAATCAGTTAAATTAGTGCCTGCCTCTAACTCTTGTTGCCAGTCACCTGCCAGAATAAAATGGCCTTGTTTATCTAATAAAAAGAGTTGTGTATGTTGATAAGGATGTTGCTCACGCAATATCGACGATAGTAAATTACCAAGTTGCAGATCTTCACCTAATGAGCCAAGCCATGTATCGCCCAAATAAAGCGGATACAATCCACTCACCATCCATGCTTTTGTCACTGGATCAAATAAGGCCGGAGTAAAGATAAACTCTCGCTTAGGGTTAGTTTCAGGTGAAGTAAAATCTAACCAAGGTGAAGTGGTATAATCTTGTTCAGCGGACATATCAAACACGAAATTAGGTAGGTTAGTGTCAAAAATTATTTCACTTCGCTGAGGGGATAAAAACCAAATATTTTCATTAACTTTATTAGCCACTCCACCAAAATAATCAATAACCTGTTTGATCCGCATATGAATGATTTTTTGCTGATCGGTCGGATTAGGCGTGGACGGAAAGAATACTCCCGCTTCACTACTGCCATTGTAATTTGATGTGCGGTTGCGCCAGATGCCATCAGCATTTTTTTCCATTTCAGAATAAAATGATTGGATCTCGTCGGGTTTAATTGGCGCAGATAGTTCTTTTATTAATACTTGACTTAATCCTTCAAGCTTATGTTTACCTTCATCTAAGCGCTGAGTTATTAGCGTCCGCTGATAGTTTGTCTGGGAGACAAGCTTAGATAATTCGCTGCTTAGTATCTCAGCTTTGGTATATCGATAAGCCAGAATTGATGCCGGAATAGCGGTTAGCAAAATACTAATGATAACTATAATGGCTATCTGTGGCCGAAGATTCATATTAACCTCAAGTTTATTTTTTCTATATAATCCCTAATAATAGTTTTTAATTCATGCGTTTATCGCAGAATTTAAATTAAGCCAAACATCCTTGGCTTTACAAATATCCAATACCTAGTAGCAGGTTATAGACAGCTTTTATCTGGTGTTTTTAGGTACTGCTTTAATCAGCAAGGTTTTATTTAAAAAATATTTTGTGCCTTATACTGAACATTATCTAAGCAATATTCTCGAATATTATGCCCTTTGTAGCAGACCATGATAGCACTCTTTTCATCATCTAATTTCAAGTTCATATTAATTCACCTTGCTGGCCAATGCTGTCTAGCAATAATATAAATGCTCTAAGTCATCAATCCAAGCCTATTATTTATCCAATAAATTAAGGCTGTCCATATGAAAAGACAGCCTTGTTCCTAGGGCTTAACTGAGCTAAATATTAGTTGGGACTAATTTATTTAACTTCGCGTTTATACTCATCCATTTCATTAAAATTAAGATAGCGATATATTTCATCAGACATGGGTTCAATACCTGCTACTTTTTCTAAATATTCTGCAACCGTTGGTAGACGACCGACACTGGCTACTACAGCAGCTAGTTCTGCCGATGATAAATACACATCGGCCCCATTTCCTAGACGATTAGGAAAATTTCGAGTCGAAGTTGATACCACGGTTGCATTGTCTGCAACTCGTGCCTGATTACCCATACAAAGTGAACAACCTGGTGTTTCAGTACGCGCACCAACTCGGCCAAAGATACTGTAATAGCCTTCTTCCGTTAGTTGATGTTGGTCCATTTTTGTGGGCGGTGCAATCCATAATTTAGTGGGTAAACTACCTAAGTTTTCCAACACTTTACCTGCGGCACGGTAATGCCCAATATTAGTCATACATGAACCAATAAATACCTCATCAATTTTGGCACCAGCAACCTCAGACAAAGGCTTGATATCATCAGGATCATTTGGGCAAGCCAATAAGGGCTCTTTAATATCATTCAAATTAATTTCGATCACTTCGGCATATTCTGCGTCAGCATCACGTTCCATTAATTGTGGATCAGCCAGCCATGCTTGCATTGCCTCAATACGTCGTTGGATGCTACGAACCTCTTGATATCCTTCTGCAATCATCCATTGCAACAAGGCAATATTTGAATTTAAGAATTCAATAATCGGCTCTTTATTCAAATG
Source organism: Gammaproteobacteria bacterium (assembly GCA_034110895.1). Lineage (GTDB taxonomy): Bacteria > Pseudomonadota > Gammaproteobacteria > Nitrosococcales > Methylophagaceae. The sequence goes on from JAWUYH010000018.1 coordinate 42,739, forward strand.
AACAGTACAGCCATTGGCTGAACGTTCAGCAGAGGCATCAGATAACTCAAATGCTTGTTCCACTTTTAAATTCGGTAAACCTTCAATTTCTAATACTCGACCATTAAAGACGTTTTTCTTACCTTTTTTCTCAACAGTTAATAAACCTTTTTGAATAGCGGTATAGGGAATGGCATTAACCAGATCTCGCAAGGTAATGCCCGGTTGCATTTCACCTTTGAATCGCACTAATACCGACTCAGGCATGTCAACTGGCATTACACCTAATGCAGCAGCAAAGGCTACTAAGCCAGAACCCGCGGGAAAACTAATCCCAATCGGGAAACGAGTATGTGAATCTCCGCCGGTACCTACCGTATCCGGTAAAACCATACGATTTAACCATGAGTGAATAACTCCGTCACCTGGACGTAACGACACCCCTGCACGGGTGCTGATAAAGTCTGGTAATTCATGTTGTAATTTAATGTCGACTGGTTTTGGATAGGCCGCAGTATGACAAAAAGACTGCATAACTAAGTCCGCTGAAAAACCTAGGCAAGCTAATTCTTTTAATTCATCACGTGTCATCGCACCGGTAGTATCTTGTGAGCCCACCGTTGATACTCTTGGTTCACAATAAGTACCGGGACGAACACCTGCTACACCGCACGCTTTGCCGACCATTTTCTGAGCTAAAGTAAACCCTTTACCAGTATCAAGCGGTGGCACAGGACGGACAAATATTTCTGATGCCGGCAAACCTAATGTTTCACGTGCCCGATCGGTTAAACCACGACCTATAATCAAAGGAATACGACCACCTGCTCGTACTTCATCAGCTAGTGTCGTTGGACGCAAACTAAAGCTAGAGACTTCTTCACCTGCCTCGTTCAAAATTTTACCTTCATACGGCAAAATGGTAATTACATCACCAGTATTCAAGTTTTGTACATCACATTCGATGGGAAGTGCACCTGAATCTTCGGCAGTATTAAAGAAAATAGGCGCAATATTATTACCTATTACTATACCCCCTTGACGTTTATTGGGCACAAATGGAATGTCATTACCCATATGCCATAATACTGAATTAATCGCAGACTTTCGTGATGAGCCTGTGCCAACAACATCGCCGACATAAGCTAAGGGATGGCCTTTTTCTTTCAATGCAGTAATGTCATCTAAAGGCGAATCCATGGTGTTGATCAACATCGCTTTAGCATGCAGAGGAATATCAGGTCGACTCCATGCCTCTGTTGCTGGCGATAAATCATCGGTATTAGTTTCACCGGCCACTTTAAATATCGTTAAGGTAATGCGCTCTGCTAACACTGGACGAGAGGTAAACCATTGCGCATCAGCCCATGCTTGCACTACCCGTTTTGCATAATCGTTAGTGGCTGCTTTTTCCACCACATCATGATAAGCATCGTAAATTAATAAGGTGTGGGAAAGTGCCTTTTCGGCCGTTGCTGCTGTTTCAGGCTTATCTAACAAATCGATTAAAGGTTGGATATTGTAGCCACCCATCATCGTGCCTAATAATTCGGTCGCCTTAATAGGATTAATGAATGCACATTCTAGCTCGCCTGTTGCCACATCCGCTAAAAACCCTGCTTTTACATAAGCAGCCTGATCAACCCCTGGTGGGACGCGGTGAATTAATAATTCTAAACATTGCTCACTGTTTTCAAGGGTAGGTAATTTGAGTAACACTACTAAGGCTGAAACTTGCTCAGCGTTTAATGCTAAAGGGGGAAGTCCTAATTGGGCACGTTCTTCAACGTGTTTTTGATATTCAGTCAGCACGTGGTTTACTCCAGATATTGAAACAGTAAAAAATCTATTTTAACATGCTCTCCGAAGCAAACTAGAGATCTGATATAATTTGATTTATTTACTACCTACTTTTAGCGGAATTTCCATGGAACTTAACCTTACTTCACTTACCTCAATATCACCAGTTGATGGTCGTTATGCCGACAAAACTAAAGCACTTCGTCCATATTTTAGTGAGTATGGTTTATTACATGCACGAGTAGAAGTTGAAGCCCGCTGGTTACATTTATTAGGTGCAAATGCTGATATTGCAGAAGTACCGAAGTTGAGTTCTGATGCAGAAGCCTTTTTAAATAATATGGTTAGTAACTTTTCTGTTGAAGATGCTGCACAAATAAAAGATATTGAGCGTGAAACGAACCATGATGTAAAAGCGGTTGAATACTTTATCAAACGAAAGTTCAAGGCCAATGCCGAGCTTGATAAGATCAGCGAGTTTGTCCACTTTGCCTGCACCTCTGAAGATATCAATAATACGTCATATGGCATTATGCTCAAAAAAGCACGTGAAGAAGTTATTTTGCCTGAAATGGACACATTGATCGCATCGATTCGTAAATTAGCAATTGAACATGCTGAAACTCCCATGATGTCACGTACCCATGGCCAACCGGCTTCACCAACTACTTTAGGTAAAGAAATGGCTAATGTAGTACATCGTTTAGAATTACAACGAACTCATGTTGCAGCAGTATTGTTATATGGGAAAATGAATGGTGCTGTAGGTAACTACAATGCTCATCTGGCTGCATACCCAGATGTTGATTGGCCGTTAATGGCTAATGCCTTTGTTACTGGCCTTGGTTTACGTTGGAATAAATACACCACTCAAATTGAGCCTCATGATTATATGGCAGAGTTATTTCAATCGATGATCCGATTTAATACCGTGTTGATCGATTTTTGTCGTGATGTTTGGAGTTATATTTCAATTGGCCATTTCAAGCAAAAAACCGTCAAGGGTGAAATAGGCTCTTCAACTATGCCACATAAAGTCAACCCTATCGACTTTGAAAATGCTGAAGGTAACTTAGGTTTAGCCAACGCAATGTTTGACCATTTAGCACTTAAACTCCCTATTTCGCGCTGGCAGCGTGATTTAACAGATTCAACCGTATTACGTAATGTAGGTGTGGGGTTTTCATATTCAATACTAGCCTATAGTTCTGCTTTAAAAGGTATAAGTAAACTTGATCCTAATCCTCAATCTATGGCGCGCGACTTAGATGCAAACTGGGAAGTATTAGCAGAACCTATCCAAACGGTAATGCGTCGATATGGCATTGAAAACCCTTATGAGAAACTTAAAGATTTAACTCGCGGTCAGCGTGTTAATGAACAGATCATGTTGGAGTTCATTAATAATTTAGAATTACCAGAACAGGCTAAAGTGCAATTACGCTTATTAACACCTGCAAACTATATTGGTAATGCAGCTGAGCAAGCACGTAACTGCTAATAATGAAACACACACCCGATCTTTTAAATGACACAGCCCTTATTCACTTTGAAGATCGGCAAAAAGCGATTCCTTTAGCATTATCGGTCGCTCAGTCTGCTAAGCGTCAGATTTGTATAATGGGTCGTGATATAGACCGCCCATTATTTGATACGGTCGAATTTGTAGAATGTATTAGACAATTGGCACTCAGCAGTCCTAGAGCTCAAATAAAGATTCTTGCACAAAAGACTAAAGGCAATGTAAAAAGCGGACATCGCATCATTCCACTAAGCCAACAATTAAGCAGTCTAATTCATGTACGTACACCCGATATTCAGCATTCAAATATCCAAAACATTTTAATACTAGCTGATGACTTTGCTTATCTGAAATGCCCAAAGGCAAACTATTATCAGGGCACGGCCTGCTTTTATGACCGGCTAGAAGTCCGGCATTTACAATCAAAATTTGATGATATCTGGTCACATGCAACAGTAGATATGTCGATAAGGCGCTTACATTTATGAAAATTTTAATATTTGCTCTGCTCAGCATAATGAGCTCATTACTATTAGCAGATAATAAAATTGAAATTATCCAATTAAAAAATCGAGTAGCCTCAGACGTATTATCGGAAATCCAGCCTTTTTTACCCAAGCAGTCAACAGCACGCGCATCTAATGATTTCATTATTTTGCAAGCAACACCCAAGATCATTGCCCAAATGAAGCAGCTTATCAATACTTTAGATATGCCTGCTCAAAACCTTGTTATCAGTGTCATAAAAACAGATACGGTTATGTCGAGTAAACAACGTACTCGTACTGATGGCGATATTCTTATAAGTGAAAGTGGCGTGTCTGCCGATCTATCAGTTGAGCGATGGTCCACTAATAATAGTAGAAATAAAGACCAGCATTATCAATCTAGGGGCCTTGCAGGTCGACCTATAATGATTTCTACTAATCAAGCATTGCCTCAAGTAGAACAGTACTTCTTGCTAGGTTCAAATGGCGATCGTGCTGTTCAATCAAATACAAGCTATATTGATATTAATAATGGTTTTCAGGCTATCGCTAACATTTTGCCTAACCAGCAAGTTAGCCTTGATATTTATCCACAATTTGCTAGTTTTTCTAAGCGTAATGGGGTTATAGATAGTAGTCAGCTCTCTTCTAGCCTGTCAGGTCCAGTTGGGGTATGGATTGAAATGGGCCAAGCTAGTAGCGCTAAAAATAAAACTCAACTGGGGACTACTCGCTCCCAAACCCATCATCAGCAACAACAATTTATCTACATAAAAGTAGACCAATTATTTAACAATAAATCTAACTAAAGAGAACCCATGGATATTAAACAAGCGATTCTAGAGCGTCGTTCGGTAAAACACTTTGACTCTGAACATGAAATGACTGAAGCTGAAGTTGAGGAATTGATGCAATATGCAATTTTATCGCCTACAGCCTTTAATATTCAACATTGGCGATTTGTTAGGGTGAAAGATAAAGATAAACGCCAGCAAATACAACAAGCGAGTTGGGGACAATCACAAGTCAGCGAAGCTTCATTATTATTGGTGCTGTGTGCAGATTTGAATGCTTGGGAAAAACAACCAGAACGTTATTGGAAAAATGCACCAGAGGAAGTTCAAGGCTATCTATTACCTGCGATTGAGGGTTACTACACTAATCACCATCAGGGTCAGCGAGATGAATGTATTCGCTCATCGAGCATTGCGGCCATGAATATTATGCTGATGGCAAAAGGGATGGGGTACGACAGCTGCCCGATGGATGGTTTTGACTTCGATAAAGTGGCTAAGGTAATCAATTTACCGCATGATCACATTATCACAATGATGATTACCATCGGTAAAAAGAAAGTGGATGCCCGATCTCGATCAGGTCAATTACCACTGGAAGAGGTTTTTTTCACTGATGTATTTTAAGGATAATTAATATATGGGGGGACAAGTGCTTCTGATACCATATTCCGTCCCTTACGCTTAGACTGATATAATGCACGATCAGCACGTTGTAAAAAACTTTCAGGGCCTTCAGTTGGATAATATCGGGCGACTCCAAATGACATTGTAATAGGGCCTAATGATTCGCGAGTGTCTTTGCGTTGAATACGCTTAGATGCAATATCAGCTCGAATATTTTCTGCTAGTTTTATAACATTTTCAAGACTGGTATTGGCCAGTACAATCGCAAATTCTTCTCCACCATATCGGGCGACAAGATCGCGTCCTTTGACGGCGCCTTTTAAACTTTTAGCGACTACTTTTAGTACTTGATCACCGACTAAGTGTCCATGATTATCATTAATTTTTTTGAAGAAGTCTAGATCGGCAAATATCAAACATAATTCTGATCCACTGCTATCTGAATCACGTGTTGATTTGAGCAATACATCATCAAAGTGGTTACGATTGGCAGTATTAGTCAACATATCTGTTTTCGCTTCGCGTTTTGCATCTTCAAGATCATGTTTCAAGTCTTGAACTTCAGCTATCGTTAAATGCAAACGTTCTGTCAATAAACTGGTATTTCCTATAGATAAGCGAGTTTCTGAGAGTACATCTTCAATGATGATATGCACTTTCTCTCGCGACATATCAGGATTTAGGGTATTGAGTATTTCGCTTAAATTTGATGCTGTTGTAGCTGCAGATCGGCTTCCTACATTAACAAAACTTAACACCTCGGTTAGAACACGACGTAAGTCCTGACGCATTTCTAATAAGGCGGCTTGATCTTTTTCTCGATTAAAAAATAACTCGTATAACTCACGACTCTGCTGATCAGTAAGCTCATCATTATCATCAAAATGGGCATCGATCGCACTCTTCAAGGCCACATTACTACCCGATACATATTCATACCATATAGCATAATTAGCGGGGGTCATAGCAACACTATGTTTTTTCATTAATGGTAGCGCTAAACGCATATTCTCAGCCGCTTTGTCCTTGTATTCCTGATATTCCATCTATAACTCCAGCCTCAAAATCTTACATTAATCTTTTTTTACCCGCAATTTTTAATCTTAATGCATTTAACTTGATGAAACCTTCAGCATCTTTTTGATTATAAGCACCAGCATCATCTTCAAAGGTAGCAATTGATTCATCAAACAAACTGTCGGTTTCTGATGCACGCCCAACCACAATAACATTACCTTTATATAACTTGAGGCGTACTTTGCCATTTACATTTTGTTGTGATTTATCAATCATTGTTTGTAACATTTCACGTTCTGGTGACCACCAATATCCATTGTAAATCAAACTAGCGTAACGTGGCATTAGTTCATCCTTAAGATGAGCTACTTCACGGTCAACAGTAATCGATTCAATGGCACGATGAGCAGGGATCATAATGGTTCCAGCAGGCGTTTCATAACAACCACGCGCTTTCATACCGACGTAACGATTTTCAACCATATCCAATCGACCAATGCCATTTTCACCGCCGACTTTATTTAAATACTCTAGCACTTCGGCAGGAGTGAATGCCTTGCCATCAATAGCTACGATATCACCTTTTTCATATGTTAGTTCAAGATAAGTTGCTTCATTTGGTGCATCCTCAGGTGAGATAGTCCAACGCCACATAGTATCTTCCGGCTCTGTCCATGGATCTTCAAGAATATCGCCTTCATAAGAAATATGAAGTAAATTGGCATCCATTGAATAAGGTGATTTTTTACCCCGTTTCATTTCAACAGGAATACCATGTTGTTCAGCATAATCTAATAGGCTTTGTCGAGAGTTCAAATCCCATTCACGCCAAGGTGCGATCACTTTAATATCAGGGCTTAATGCATAAGCACCTAGTTCAAACCGAACCTGATCATTGCCCTTACCCGTTGCGCCATGTGATATTGCTTCCGCACCTGTTTCTGCAGCAATTTCGACTAAGCGTTTGGCAATAAGGGGCCGCGCTATAGAGGTACCTAATAAGTACTCACCTTCGTAGATGGTATTTGCACGAAACATAGGAAAGACATAATCACGCGCAAATTCTTCGCGAAGATCCTCAATATAAATATCTTTGATTCCCATTGCTTTTGCTTTTGCACGTGCAGGTTCGACTTCTTCACCTTGACCGATATCTGCAGTAAAAGTAATCACTTCACAATCGTACACATCTTGTAACCATTTTAAAATAATGGAGGTATCAAGACCACCAGAATAGGCCAGCACGACTTTATTGATCTTAGACATTTGTATTGTTCCCGTAAAAAAATCTGTTTTTGTAAATATTAATTATTATATCAAAAGCCGAGGGTTGCGATAACTTCTTTAACGGCATGTCTACCACTTGCTTTACAGCTGATTCGACGTGGTGCGTCAATATATTTCAGTTTAAAACCTAATTGTTTATATAAATCTACTACACGATCTGTTGCTTGATTCGATAAAACAACCGGACCTTTGTGTTTTATTAGCCATTCAGCTAAACGGACCTGATCATCCCAATTAAATCCTTTTTGAGCATATTGATGAAATGGCACATCATAAGGCGGATCGGCATAGATGAAATCATTGTCTATAATAGCTAACTCAGAAAAATCTTTGTTAGTGAATTGCCAAGCAGATAATGTGGGTTGATACTTTATAAAGTCAGCTTGATAATTTATCTTTTTATATCGGCCAAAAGGCACATTGTAACCGCCTGACTTATTAAATCGACATAGGCCATTGTAGCCTGTCCTATTAAGATAATAGAACAGTTGCGCCAAGACATCACCACAGCCATCCTTATGATTTAACTCATTAAATTCAGCTCGACGAAGATAGTATGCTGCTTCATCATTCTCTAGTAAAATATCTACATTCAAACCTTTTTGGATTTGCTGATAGAAATTAACTAAGGCAGAATTGACGTCGTTGAGTAATGCCGTTTGAGGCTGTAGTCCTAATGCAACCGATATACCGCCACAAAAAGGCTCAACTAATCTAGCCGTTGAATGTTTAGACCATAACTTGTCTAGTGTTGGAATAAGCCAACGCTTGCCTCCCGCCCATTTGAGCGGAGGCCGTAATGGCGTTAACTCTTGCTCCATCTAGCGTGCAGTTCCTATTTAGAATGTAAAGTTTTGCGTGGTGGCAATAAATCTGTAATGCTACCTTCTGCCATTTCAGCAGCAAAACCTAAGGTTTCTGATAATGTAGGATGTGGATGTATCGTCATACCAATATCTTCAGCATCAGCCCCCATCTCGAGGGCGAGTACTGCTTCAGCGATTAACTCACCTGCATTTGGTCCAACAATACCTGCACCAATAATACGACCAGTTTCTTTGTCAAATAAGGCTTTAGTTAAACCTTCATCACGGCCGACACTAAGACTTCGGCCACTAGCTGCCCAAGGAAATGCGCCTTTAACATAGTCAATCTTCTGAGCTTTTGCTTCAATTTCAGTTAGCCCCATCCATGCCACTTCTGGATCAGTATAAGCGACCGAAGGAATAGTCATTGGATCAAACGCAGATTTCATACCAGCAATAACCTCTGCAGCTACTTTAGCTTCATGGGTCGCTTTGTGTGCGAGCATTGGCTGACCGACAATGTCACCTATCGCAAAAATATGAGCAACATTAGTTCTCATCTGCGAATCAACCTTGATAAAACCACTATCATTGACGTTAACACCTGCCTTTTCGGCATGAATAAGTTTGCCGTTAGGTGTACGACCAACCGCAACTAAAATCTTATCAAACATCAGTGTTTCTGGTACATCTTTGCCTTCAAAATTGACTTTAAGTCCTTTAGTCTGTGGTTCGATCTTTGCAACTTTAGTATTAAGATAAATGGCTTCATATTTAGCTTGTACAGTCTTAAACAAAGGTTTGACCAAATCTTTATCTGCGCCAGGAATAAAACCATCTTGCATTTCAACAACGGTAATTTTTGAGCCCAGTGCATGATAAACAGTCGCCATTTCTAGACCGATAATACCGCCTCCAACAACCAACAGTTTTTTGGGTATATCTGCTAAATCTAATGCATCTGTCGAATCCATCATTCGTGGATCATCATTTGGAAATACGGGAACTTTACTGACACGTGAGCCGGCTGCGATAATACAATTATCAAATGAGATTGTTTTGTCACCATCTGCAGTTGTAACGTGCATGGTGTGTGTACCTGAAAATTGAGCTTCGCCACGAACAATAGTCACTTTACGTTGTTTAGCCAGTGCTTTTAAGCCACTGGTTAACTTATCAACGACGCTGTTTTTCCAGTTTTCTATTTTACGAATATCTATTTTTGGCTTGGCAAAACTAACACCATGTTCAGCCATATCGGCTGTTTCATTAATAACTTTTGCAGTGTGTAATAAGGCTTTAGAGGGAATACAACCAACATTTAAACAAACACCACCAATTTTTTCATGGCGTTCAATCATCACCACTTGTTTACCTAAATCAGCGGCTCGGAAAGCAGCAGTATAACCACCAGGGCCTGAGCCTAAGACTAGAATTTCAGCATGAATATCGGCACTGCCAGCCACTGTTGTTACAGCGCTTATTGCTACTGGCTCAGGCTCTACTTCAACTGCAGGGGCTGCTGCTTGTTTTTCACCACTAGAGACGTCGGAGGTCTCTAAGGTTAAAATAACACTGCCTTCTTTAATTTTTTCACCTACCACTACATTTACACTAATGATCTTACCTGAGGCACTACTAGGTATTTCCATTGCAGCCTTGTCTGATTCTAGCGTGATCACATCTTGATTAGCCGTAATTTCATCACCAACACTGACTAAAACCTCAATAATTTCTACCTCATCAAAATCACCGATATCGGGTACTTTTACCTCAATCAGACTCATAACAAGACCTTTCTAATATCAGATAACATCTGATTAAGTGTGGTTGTAAATCGTGCACCCATCGCACCATCAACGACCCGATGATCATAAGACACAGATAGAGGTAAAATCAGTCTGGGTTGAAATTCTTTACCATCCCAAACCGGCTGCATTTTATGGCGACCAACACCTAATATTGCCACTTCTGGTGCATTAACTATTGGTGTAAAGAAACTACCACCAATACCACCTAAGCTTGAGACTGAGAAAGTACCACCTTGTAAATCTTTAGCTGTTAGTGCGCCATCACGTGCTCTAGCACTGATTTCACCTAATTCACCCGCTATTTCTAAAAAACCTTTTTTATCGACATCTTTAATAACAGGTACCATCAAACCATTCGGGGTATCAACTGCTACACCAATATTGTAGTATTTTTTGACTATTAAGCTTTCTTTGTCTTCACTAAGGGAAGCATTTAATTCAGGGTACATTTTTAAGCTAGCCACAACCGCCTTCATAATAAAAACAAGAGGTGTTAAATTAACCCCTTGTTTAGCGGCCATCTCTTTATTGGTTTTTCTGAATTCTTCCAACTCAGTAATATCTGCTTCATCAAACTGAGTAACATGGGGAATATTTAACCAGCATGCATGAAGGTGTTTGCCTGATATCTTTTTAATGCGTGATAAATCCGTGGTTTCAATATCACCAAACTTTTCAAAGTTGATAACAGGAATCGGAGGAATTGCAGAACCTGTATTTACTGCGGGCGCATTAACTTTTTGTTTCACAAAGTTCTGCACATCTTGTTTGGTAATACGTCCCTTTTCACCCGAACCAGCTAGTAGACTTAAAGTAACCCCTAGTTCACGAGCAAATTGACGCACCGATGGTGAAGCATGAGCGTGTTTCAAAGCGGCTTTATTATCTGGCGCAAAAGGTCTTATTTCAACCAATTCTGGTTTGGTAATCACTTCGACAGGTGCACTAACAGCTGCTGGGGCGGGGGCCAGTGAAGCTACTTGTTCAACTTCTACTTTAGTGTCAACAGCAGCAGAAGTTGTTTGACTTGCTTCGAGCATGGCGATAACAGATCCTAATTTAACTTTATCGCCCACTGAAACCTTTAGTTCTTTAATTACACCAGCAAAAGATGACGGGATCTCCATCGCTGCCTTATCTGATTCTAAGGTAATAATATCTTGATTTTCAGCAACTGTATCACCAATAGAAATTAAAACTTCAATAATCTCTACCTCATCAAAATCACCGATATCAGGTACTAGTAACTCAATTAAATCTGCCATAATTTAAGCCTTTACTGGAGTCAATGCATCAGCATTGATATTGTATTTTTTAATCGCACTTTCAACAATGCTATAAGCAATTTGGCCATCATCTGCCAAGGTATTTAATGTAGCAACCACAACATGATAACGATCAACTTCAAAGAAGTGACGTAATTTCTGACGGGTGTCACTACGACCAAAACCATCCGTACCTAATACCGCATAAGGTGCTTTTATCCATGGGCGGATCTGTTCAGCATACAAGCGAATGTAATCCGTTGAAGCCACCACAACTCCAGCTTGGTCGTCTAAACATTCTGCGACATAGCTACGTTTTTTGGCGGCCCCAGGATGCAGACGGTTATAGCGATCGACGTCCATACCATCACGAGCCAACTCATTAATGCTGGTTGCACTCCATACATTGGCAGACACTTCCCACTCTTTCTCAAGTAATTCAGCGGCTGCTTCAACTTCACGCAGAATGGTTCCGCTACCGAGTAACTGAGCCTTAAGTTTGTGTTTGCCACCAGATTTAAGCTGATACAAGCCTTTAATAATAGCTGGTTCAATACCTTTAGGCATATCTGGATGTGTGTAATTTTCATTCATTGCCGTCAAATAATAAAACACGTTTTCTTGTTGTTCAAACATACGACGGAAACCATCATGAACAATAACGGCCATCTCGTAAGCATAAGTAGGATCGTAACTAATGCAGTTAGGTATCGTACCTGCTTGGATTAAGCTGTGACCATCTTGATGTTGTAAACCTTCACCATTAAGCGAGGTACGACCTGCAGTTGCACCTATTAAGAAGCCTTTCGCTTGAATATCGCCAGCTAACCAGGCCAAATCACCGACACGCTGAAAACCAAACATGGAATAATAAACATAAAATGGCACCATATTCACATTATAGTTTGAATAGGCAGTGGCAGCAGATATCCACTCAGCCATAGCACCCGCCTCGTTTATTCCTTCTTGCAGGATTTGACCTGAAGTATCTTCGCGATACCACATCACTTTGCCTGAATCTTCTGGTTCGTATAATTGGCCTGATGATGAATAAATACCAAATGAACGGAATAAACCTTCCATGCCAAAGGTACGTGCTTCATCTGGTACGATAGGCACAATGTTCTTACCTATTTCTTTGTCACGAATTAAGGCCGTTAAAATACGCACAAATGCCATCGTGGTAGATATTTCTCTATCACCCGTTGATTTCAGCATGGCATTAAAAATACTTAGATCAGGTGTTTTTAATGATGGCGCATTGTGATTACGTTTTGGTAAGAAGCCACCTAGATCTTGGCGACGTTCTAATAAATATTTTTTCTCTTCGCTATCATCATCTAATGTGATGTAAGGAATGTCTTCTACTTGTTCATCCGATAATGGAATATTAAAACGATCACGGAAAATCTTCATTTGCTCTACACCCAAGTTCTTTTGAGAGTGAGTTGTATTTTGAGCTTCGCCAGCTAGGCCCATTCCATAACCTTTAATTGTCTTGGCTAAAATAACAGTAGGTTGGCCTTTGTGATCAGAAGCTTGTTTGTATGCAGCATAAACCTTACGGGGATCATGACCACCACGGCTTAATTTCCAAATATCTTCATCGGTCATATCTGAAACCATTTCTAGCAATTCAGGATATTTACCAAAGAAATGTTCACGTACAAAAGCACCATCTTTAGATTTGTAGTTTTGGTATTCACCATCCACTACTTCTTCCATACGTTTTAACAATAAACCATTTTTGTCTTTAGCGAGTAGCTGATCCCATTCTGAGCCCCAAATGACTTTCAGTACATTCCAGCCAGCACCACGGAATATTGCTTCTAGTTCTTGAATGATCTTGCCGTTACCACGCACAGGGCCATCTAAGCGCTGTAAGTTACAGTTAATAACAAAGGTAAGGTTATCTAGTTTTTCACGGCCAGCAAGGGTAATAGCCCCTATGGATTCGGGCTCATCCATTTCGCCGTCACCCAAGTAGGCCCATACATTTCTGCCGGATGTTGCCTTAATATCACGATGTTCCATGTATTTCATAAAACGGGCTTGATAAATAGCTAATATAGGCCCTAAACCCATTGATACCGTAGGAAACTGCCAATAATCAGGCATCAACCAAGGATGTGGGTATGAAGATAAACCTTTGCCGTCAGCTTCAAAGCGGAAATTATCAAGCTGTTCTTCTGTTAAACGACCTTCAAGGAAAGAACGTGCATATATACCAGGAGAGATATGGCCTTGAAAAAACACCAAATCGGCACCGTTGCCATGGTTATCACCTTTAAAAAAGTGATTAAAACCTACATCATATAGTGTTGCTGAAGAAGCAAAACTAGCAATGTGACCACCGACAGCACCGGGTTTAAGATTAGCTTTTACTACCATCGCCATTGCATTCCAACGGATATACGATCGTAGTTTGTGTTCCATGTCTTGATTGCCTGTAATACGTTCTTGTTGATCAACAGGAATCGTATTCATATAAGCAGTATTGGAACTATAAGGTAGATTAACACCTGAACGTCGAGCCATATCAATTAGCTTTTCTAGAAGATGATGTGCTTTTTCATCTCCCTCCACCTCAATAATAGATTCTAACGCGTCCAACCATTCTTGAGTTTCTTGTGGATCATTATCAACAAAATCAGTCATAAATACCTTCGCTAAGCTTACCGTCATAAATAGCGACGTATTGTAACAGTTTTTGTTCTATTCCCAAGTAGAATTGCCCTGTTAGCTACTGTTACTTAATATTGACCCTTCTGTATACTGGTTTAATTTAACCTAAAATCATCAGCTTAGCTGACTGTTTTGTAACGTCGATACACACGTGGTGTTAATAATATAACTAACACAGCGATATAAATAAGGGGTTCTAGTTTATCCAGCTTAACCAACATATAGAAATGAACTGAACTCGCAATAGCGATGAAATACGTTAGTTTGTGTAGCTGTTTCCATCGACGTCCACCCAAACGTTTGACCATTGCATTATTAGATGTAATAACCAGTGGTATTAAAGCGGTAAAAGTAAAAAAACCAATGGTGATAAAAGGCCGTTTTATTATATCTTTGATAATGTCATCAATATCAAAAAACTGATCCAGCCAGAGGTATAACAGCATATGTATAAAGGCATAAAAAAACACATACAAACCCAACATCCGACGTAATAAGGTTAATTTATTCCAGCCTGTTAACCATCTAGCAGGCGTAATCAATAATGTTATCCATAAGAAACGCAATGCCCACAGACCCGTCTCTCGAGTAACCGCTTCAATAGGATTAGCGCCTAATTGATTCGTCAATAAGGCGATTGTCAACCACAGGGCTGGAAACAAGCTAACTATAAATAGTACGACTTTAAATTTTGTCATAATCAACTTTTAGAAATTTTTACTCATATCCATACCAGTATATAAATGAGCTACTTGTTCGCCATAACCATTAAATAGTTCGGTTTTACGTTTTAAAAATTCTCCAAGACGGCGCTCACGACTTTGGCTCCAGCGAGGATGGTCGACATCAGGATTAACATTAGAATAAAACCCGTATTCTCTTGGACCTGCTTTCATCCATGCAGAGATTGGTAATTCTTCAACAAAACGAATTCGCACTATAGACTTAATGCTTTTAAAACCATATTTCCAAGGGACAACAAGCCTGATCGGAGCACCATTTTGACCTAATAATTCTTCGCCGTATAAACCAACCGAAAGCAGTGTTAATGGATTCATCGCTTCATCCATACGTAGACCTTCTACATAAGGCCAATCTAATACCCTTCGGTTTTGGCCAGGCATTTGCTCAGGGTCGAAAAGTGTGCTGAATTCTACAAATTTTGCTTTCGAGTTAGGCTGAGCTCGTTTAATTAGATCAGCTAAAGGAAAGCCCACCCAAGGAATAACCATTGACCAGCCTTCCACGCAACGTAGGCGATAAATGCGCTCTTCCAGTGTGAAAGGTCTGATTAGATCATCATAATCATATTCACCCGGTTTATCACACTCCCCTTCAATTGTAACTCGCCAAGGTTTAGATGGATCGGGAAATTCAGTTGCCATAATTGCTGGTGCTTCTTTACTGGTACTAAATTCGTAAAAGTTATTGTAAGTAGTGATTGACTCTTGTGCTGTCAACGACTCTTTAGTTGAATAACTACTTTTAATCAAATTTTTATAGCTTGGCTCTGGTGTAGATGTTGCACTAGCCAATGAGACCGGCAGTAAACTTGCTGAAGCGGCTATCGCAGCACCATTTAAAAATTGTCGACGATTCAAATAAACACTGTGATCCGTCACCTCACTTGCCGCTAACTCACCTAATCTTTTTTTCTTAATTAACATCGTACACTCCTAAATCTAATATTTAGTTATTTTGAGCAATTAGTGATTTTTTTTGCAATCCAATAATCCATACTAAAATAGTTTCCGGCACCAATGAAAAATAACGCTAGCAACATAATGAAATAAGTAGTCGCAAATTCAATACCATTATTTAAAATAACAAAACCACCATTTTGTGTCAGCCAATCATAGTTATCCTGTTGTTGCAAAATAGAACGTGCCGTTTCTAATTGAGCACTCGGTTCTGCAATCGCTAGCCAACCATTGCCCCAATGAACGGTAACCGCTGCAACAATCATAGTAGCCATTAATGGTACGCTAACCCAACGCAAGGCCAGACCCAGTACTAACAAAATCGCTCCAAAATATTCTGCACCCCAGGCTAAATAAGCCATGAGTTCAGGAAATGGTAGTCCTAAAGAGCTATCGAACCATTGGATAGTTCCATTTAATGAACTTTCACTATCAAATGGATTCCACTTACTATTAGCTGCCATCCAAAAGACAGGTGCTAAATATAGTCTTAGCGCTAAAGGTGCTAAAAAATCCAATGCCCTAGTACTGTTCAATAAATTTTGAAAAACGGTCATTAATTTACACATTGACATTACATTCTCCTTCTAAAAACTAAAAAGGGCCCCAGAGAGCCCTTTATACAATCCATAAAGTAAACTTTATGTCTTATTTACTAGCACCACATTTTGCTTCGCCGCATTTACCTTCTTCCATTTTTTCTACTTTAGCTTCATGTCCCGCTTTCATGTCTGCACCACATTTAGCTTCGCCACATTTACCTTCTTTCATTTTTTCTGCTTTATCTTTCATTTCTGCGCCACATTTAGCTTCATGTGCTGCTTTCATATCTGCACCACAAGTAGCTTCAGCCGCTGCTTTTTTATCAGCACCACACTTAGCTTCGCCACATTTACCTTCTTTCATTTTTTCCGCTTTATCTTTCATTTCTGCGCCACAATTGCCTTCAGCAAGTTGCATATAACCACTAGATAGTTCAGCAGATGCGAAAGGGTTAGCATCAGCACTTGCTGCCATTGGTGAAAGGGCTAAACCTGCTGTTAATGCTACGCCAGCAGCTAATGCAATCGTTGTTTTTTTTGTAGTAAAAGACATAATAATTTCCTAATAATGTTACATAAATAGTACATAAAATAAAATACAACCGGTCAATGATGACCAAGCTTGCTAACATAGACCCGTACTGAACTATTTTGTTACAAACTTAATGAAAATAATTATAAATAACATGGATGAGAACATGCTAATCGCGGATTTGAAAACTATTTTGTTACAAACTTAATGAAAATAAACATCAATATAAATAACATTGATGAGAAAGCGCTGATCACACAGCTGATCATCGGAGATGAAAAAGCTTTTGAACTAATTGTTTCAAACTATCATAACCTTATGCTGTCTGTTGCTCGCGCGATTGTCGGCGAAGCCTTTGCTGATGAAGTTGTACAGGATGCGTGGATTTCTGCTATCAAAGCATTACCTAAATTTGAAGGTCGCTCATCTCTTAAAACATGGTTACTTCACATTGTAAGCAATGGCGCTAAAAGTCGCGTTCGCAGAGAAAACCGTATGATCTCTTTGGATGATGGCTGGCAGACTATGTCATCAGATAAGTTTGATAATACCGGTCATCGCTTAGATGATGTACTCAGTTGGGAGGAAGCTACGCCTGAAGCCTTATTGGCCAATGAACAACTACAAGCAGCTATTGAAATTACCTTTCAACAACTACCCGCATTACAACGCGCTGCACTCACAATGTACGACATGGAAGGTATAAAAATAGAAGAAGTTTGTAACATTCTCGACATCTCTGCGTCTAACGCACGTGTGTTACTACATCGAGCTCGAACAAGCTTACATCAATGTATCGAAAGATTTCAGGACTAATAAGTAAAATGATTAAATGTAAAGACTTAATCGAAGAAGCAAGTGACTACTTAGATGGTGATATGCCATTAGGTAAACGCATTGGTTTGTTTTTCCATCTCTTAATATGCCACTCTTGCCGCAATTATATGCAGCAAATCCGTAGAACTATTAAGACGGTTAGCGTATTACGGCCCAGAGAAAAAGATGCAACTGATAAACATGCTTTAGCACAAAAATTACATAGTCTTAATTGTAAACATAACTAAAGCTTAGGACCTGATTGGTGTTTATCTTTCCATTCACTGTAAGGCATGCCATATACATGTTCTCGCGCTTGTTCATAATCAAACGTTAAACCTTTGTCTTCTGCTGCTGCCACATACCATTTTGCTAAGCAGTTACGACAGAAGCCAGCTAGATTCATTAGATCGATATTTTGAACATCTGTTCGCTCTTTTAAGTGGGCAGTCAAACGGCGAAATGCTGCTGCTTCTAACTCTAATTGAGTTTGTGCATCCATTAATTATTTTCCTCATATAAAAAACACCGTACCTCGTGGGTAGCGGATAATACAGTTCGTTCTGGGTAAGCTAATAAACATTCGGGCATAACTTTAGGGCAACGTTGGTGAAAATGACAACCCGTTGGTGGATTAGCTGGCGAGGGTAATTCCCCTTCTAAACGCAGCACTTTTTTATTAATATCAAGCTCTGGTACGGCAGCTAATAATGCTTGAGTATAAGGGTGTTTGGGCGAATGTAATACTTCATCTCGACTGCCTTGTTCTACAATTCGCCCCAAATACATGACAGCAACTCGGTGAGCTAGATAATTAACGACCGAAATATTGTGCGTAATAAAAAGATAGGATAAGCCAAACTCATGTTGAATTTCACGTAGTAGATTAAGTATTTGAGCTTGTACTGATACATCTAGTGCACTGGTAGGTTCATCACAAATAATAATCTCTGGATCTGCAGCCAATGCTCGTGCAATACAAATTCGCTGACGTTGTCCACCTGAAAACTCATGTGGATATCGATGTCTAATGTCTGCTTGTAAGCCTACACGTTGTAATAATTGAATAATTCGCTTTTGTTTTGCTACCGGATCTTTGAGATATTTCTTAGCGGTTAGTCCCTCTTCAATAATCTGCGTAACCGTCATCCGTGGATTCATTGAAGCAAATGGATCTTGGAATATTATTTGAAATGAAGAACGATGCGCTTTTAGTTCTCTTTCTGACAGTTTGGTCAGGTCATTTCCTTGATAATTCACTTCGCCCGAAGTAACAGATACTAATTGTAAAACCCCCTTACCAACGGTCGTCTTACCACAGCCTGACTCACCTACTAAGGCCAGCGTTTCGGATTGTTTGAGAGATAAGGTTACATCGTCAACGGCTTTTACATGGCCAATAACACGCTGAAATAGGCCTTTTTTAATAGGGAAATGTACCCTTAATGCATTAATTTCTAAAATAACTTTATCTGCTGGTAATACTTCAGATAAAGGTGAAGAATGCAGTTCTAATGGTTTGGTTAATGGTTTAATTTTGACATCGAGATTGAATAAATGACATCGCACACCATGCTGTTGCTCTTGATACCACGCCGGCACAACCGAGTGGCACAGCTCAAAAGCGCTATCACATCGCTCAACAAAGCGACAGCCAGTGAATTGTTGTGTTAATACGGGCACATTGCCTTTGATAACCGTCAGACGCTGTTCGCGCTTTTGTTCTGTTGGCAAAGCCTGAAATAATTTTTCTGTGTAAGGATGCTTGTGTTGATTAAAAAAAAGTTCTCGACTGGTGCTTTCAACAATTTGTCCGGCATACATCACTGCGACATGATCCGCCATTTGAGCAACTACGGCTAAGTCATGGCTGATCAGTAAAATAGCCATGCCGGTATTACGTTGGATTTCTTTTAACAAATCTAGGATCTGCGCCTGAATGGTGACATCAAGAGCAGTGGTAGGTTCATCTGCAATTAATAACTCAGGCTCACCAGCCAAAGCCATAGCAATCATTACCCGCTGCTTCATTCCGCCGGATAATTGATGTGCATATTCATTAATACGTTGCTGTGGATCAGGAATACCGACTGATTCCAGTAAAGAAATAACTCGCTCATGACAGGCTTGTCCCTTCAAGCCAAAATGCCATTGTAAACATTCACCGATTTGCTCACCTACAGAAAGTACTGGATTAAGTGAACTTTGCGGTTCTTGAAAAATCATCGCAATACGGCGACCACGAATATACTGCATCTCTAGTTCAGATAAGGCTAATAAATCTTGCCCTAAAAGTTTAATTTCACCAGCAACGATTTGACTAACAGGTTGAGGGTTCAAGCGTAACAATGACAAGGCAGTCATCGATTTACCACAACCAGACTCGCCCAACAGAGCAAAGGTTTCGCCACGATTAATAGTGAAATCGATCCCATCTACAGCACGCAATGGTTGAGCTGAATTGCCTAACCAGGTTTTTAAACCTTTAACTTCTAGTAAAGGTAGGCTCATTGGGTGGCCTGCATGCGAGGGTCAAAAGCATCTCGTACCACATCAGCAAATAAATTAGCAGCTAATACCAAGGTAAACATCGACATAAAGGCGGCAGTGAGTGACCACCATACCACGGGATCTCTTGCCATTTCCAAGCGTGCGCTATTAATCATATTACCCCAACTAATCATTGAAGGATCAACACCCACACCGACGTATGACAACACTGCTTCAGCCAATACTAAACCACTAAAATCAAGCACAATAGCAATAATAACTATATGCATTAAGTTGGGTAATATATGGCGATGTAATATTGTTAAGCTACCCGCACCTAATGCTCTGGCTGCAAGCACATATTCTGCCTCACGTAACTTAAGCGTTTCACCTCGCAAAATCCGGCATAGTCCAGTCCAACTGGTCAAACCAAGTATGATGCACAAAAATAACAAACGCATATCAGCTCGTTCAGCAAGAGTGGCAAAACTTTCTGGATGATTATTCATATAAACTTGCAACATTAACACCGCAGCAGCGATAAGCAATACGCCAGGTATTGAGTTTAGGGTTGTGTAAACATATTGAATAACATCATCAATCCAACCTTTAAAATAACCTGCAGCGATGCCCATAAATAAAGCTAATGGCAACATAACTAAAGTCGTTAAAGTACCAATAACAAGACCCGTTCGCACACTTTTCAAGGTTTGATACAGTACATCTTGTCCAACTTTATCTGTTCCTAAAATATGATATTGGCTACTTAAAACGGCAAGGTTAAAACCAATAAGTAATAACATTAATAACATAAAAAGTACGGTTCGATAGGGATAATCAGATTGGCCCAACACTATCTGCTGTGCTTTTTCCCGCCATGAACTTGCATGTCGCTTAGCTAGATGATTTATCATCACAATAAAAATAATCAACCAGGCTAACAGTACCCACAACGAGGTTTTTAACATGTTGAGGGTAATATCTGTCCATTTATTCAGTTCATTTGTTAAATGAGAACCTGCAAACAATAGTTTGGGATAACCATAATTGAGCCCTCCATCTGCCATTGTTTCCATCTCTCGAACAAATAAGCGAGTGGCAAATGGTACAGAATACGTTTTTTCAACTTGTCGACCCAATGGTAAAATAGCCAAATCCAACAAGGTCAAGACTTCAGTCGAGTAATGTGTCGCTTCATCTGCTTGTTCTGATGAGAATGCCATTCTAAAATGTACAGAGTCTAACAACCCAATGGCCGCATAACATAGTAAAATCATTATTGAGATCACACCACGTTTACGTAGCAAAACAGATCGCCACGGAGCTCGTAAATGAGGGTGGTGTCTAATATATAAAATTGCTGAGATAACAACGGCAAGCAATATATAAATTAATATATCAGTCCATAAAAACACAGGTAGAAATGGCATAAGGACGACCTAAGAAGCCAGGTCAGAAATATCAATTCTCAATTCTTTAGGCAATGAGAACTCCACAGTTTCTTGCAAGCCATTATCTTCATCAGTTTGATTTACACCTAGGGTTTTTAATCGATTAACCACATCTTGAACTAAAATTTCTGGTGCTGAAGCACCCGCAGTCAAACCGATGGTATGTTTATTAATAAGCCATTCAGGATTAACATCATCGGCATTATCTATCAAATAAGCAGGCGTATTTAATTTTATAGCAAGTTCTGATAATCGGTTTGAGTTAGAGCTGTTTTTAGAACCTACAACCAAAACAAGATCACATTGCTCAGCCAGGTTTTTAACTGCATCCTGGCGGTTTTGTGTGGCATAACAAATATCATCTTTGCGAGGACCACTAATGTTTGGAAAATGCTTTCTTAATGCGTCTATCACCACTGAGGCATCATCAACAGACAATGTTGTTTGTGTTACAAAGGCTAATTCATTAGGGTTTTTAACCTGAAGTTTAGCAACATCTTCTGCTGTTTCAACTAGATACATGCCTCCTAGTTCTGATGTGTATTGCCCCATTGTACCTTCAACTTCTGGATGACCGGCATGGCCTATCAAAATGCATTCACTACCTGCACGCTCAAACTGGGCGACTTCCATATGTACTTTAGTCACTAAGGGACAGGTTGCATCAAACACTTTTAAACCACGCATTTCACCTTCAGCCTGTACTTTTTTTGATACACCAGGAGCACTAAAAATTAAAGTGGCATTATCGGGTACATCGCATAATTCCTCGATAAAAACAGCCCCTTTATCACGCAAACCATCAACCACATACTTGTTATGAACAACTTCATGGCGAACATAAATGGGGGCACCAAATAATTCTAAAGCCCGTTCAACGATATCAATAGCACGGTCAACTCCTGCACAAAAACCGCGTGGATTAGCAAGTATTAATTTCATTATAAGACGGCCTTTGGGTATGATCCTAATACGCGACACATTGATGACTGCTGCTCGAGTAAGGTTAATGCTTTTGCAACGGCTATATCTTGGCAATGGCCTTCTATATCGATAAAAAACACATATTCCCATATTCCCTTGCGTGAGGGTCTCGACTCAATACGGGTCAGACTAATACCACTATCCGCTAGTGGTTTTAATAAGATCTGCAAGGCACCAGGTTTATTTTTAGTTGATACTAATAAGGCCGTTTTATCCTTTCCGGATGGCCCAACATCTTGATTTCCAATCACTATAAACCGAGTGGTATTATCTGCCTCATCTTCAATTTTGCTAGCCAAAACAGACAAGTCGTAAATTGCAGCTGCCCGGTTTGCTGCGATAGCTGCTGCAAAGGGCTCATCAGCTACTTTCTTAGCCGCTTCTGAATTACTATCAACGGCAATTAATGCTGTTTGCGGCAAATATTCTGCCAGCCAACGTCGACATTGTGCAAGTGCTTGCGGATGTGCATAAACTGTTTTTATATCGGAAAGTTCAGTTGATTTACTGAGCAAATAATGATGAATGCGTAGTGATACTTCACCATTTATTTTCAGCGATGAATTAATGAATCTGTCTAAGGTATGAGAGACCATGCCTTCTGTTGAATTTTCAACAGGCACTATGCCATAGTTAGCATTAGCGCTCTCAACAGCATGAAACACATCAGCAATGGTCGACATTGATAGTAACTCGACAGAACCGCCAAATTGTTTTAATGCAGCAGCTTGGGTAAATGAACCTTCAGGTCCTAAATAAGCTACTTGCAAAGGTTTTTCAGCCGCTAAACACGCAGACATTATTTCACGAAATAAACGCGCCATATCTTTTGCATCGAGCGGGCCTTTATTACGTTCTATTACTTGTCGAAGCACCATCGCCTCACGATCAGGCCGGTAAAAGTCACCACTTTGCTCACCATTAGCGATTTTAATACGTGCAACTTCTTCTGCCATTGCAGTGCGTTTGTTCAACAACGTCTGTATTTGCAGATCAGTATTATCTATTTCATCACGAATATTTTGCAATGCTTGTTGTTCACTCATGGTTTTTAACCGTATTTTCTTTCGAATTTAGACATAAATGCTATCAAAACATCAACCCCAACTTACGGCATTGCGCTAGCAATACTAGCACGCATACCACCTAATACCTTCATGTCCTTTCCGTGACAACAATCCTACTGCTTTAATAGCAGATGAAAACTAATAATCTATACTATTAACAAAGTATTCCCAGTCCAATGTGTCTGATAGTACTTTTTGCATAACTTCTATGGGTAGCATAGCCTGCCCTAGACTAAAATCATACGGTTTAAATAGTTTATTCTTCTATTTTACTCTCTGAACTATCAATTTCAGAATTAGCAAGGTCATCTTCCTCGTCTTCTTCCTCTAATACACGTTCTAAACCTACCAGTTTTTCTTTCTTAGTTAGGTTAATCAATTTCACACCTTGGGTATTACGACCGACAATGGATACGTCTTTCACCGGTGTCCGCACTAAAGTCCCCCCATCCGTAATTAACATAATTTGATGTTCTTGTTGGACTTGCACTGCCCCTACTACATTTCCGTTACGCACAGATGTTTGGATAGAGATAATACCGCTACCACCACGCCCTTGAACACGATATTGCTCTAAATCAGTACGCTTACCAAAGCCAAACTCAGTGGCTGTTAATATTGCACCATCTTCAGCATTAGCGATAATCATCGAAATAATATCAACACCTTCAGGTAGACGCATTCCACGAACACCACGAGAAACACGACCCATAGAACGCACATCTGTTTCAGGGAAACGAATTACTTTACCATTTGAGCTAAACAACATAATGTCAGATTGACCATCAGTCAATGCAACACTGATTAGCTGATCATCCTCTTTCAAGTCAACCGCAATAATACCGTTAGCACGTGGACGGGAATAAGCTTCTAGTGGTGTTTTCTTAACAGTTCCTGACGCAGTAACCATAAAGATATAATTGTCTGCATCAAAATCACGTACGGCTAAAATTGCATTAATAGTCTCGCCTTCTTCTAGGGGCAGAATATTTACAATAGGTTTACCACGAGCAGCGCGACCTCCTTGCGGGAGTTCATACACTTTTTTCCAATACACTTTACCGGTACTTGAGAAGCACAATAAGGTGTCATGGGTATTAGCAATAAATAAATGTTCAATAAAATCTTCATCTTTCATCGATGTGGCGGACTTACCTTTGCCACCACGACGTTGAGCTTGATAGGTATCTAGCTGCTGTGTTTTTGCATAACCAGCATGAGATAAGGTCACCACCATCTCTTCTTCGGTTATCAAATCTTCTAAGGTTAAATCAAGATGTGCATCCAAAATTTCAGTGCGACGTTCATCACCAAATTCTTCTTTTATCTTGACTAATTCTTCACGAATAACGGCCATCAAATTATCAGGATCACTCAAAATAGCTAATAAAGCCCCTATTTCTAATAATACCTCGCGATACTCATCTAAAATTTTATCTTGTTCAAGGCCAGTCAAACGATGTAAACGCATATCAAGAATAGCTTGTGCTTGCACCGGCGACAGATTGTACGCCCCGTTGAGCAATCCCAATTCAGCTTCTAGACCTTCTGGACGAGAAGCTTCAGCACCTGCGGCACCTAACATCTCCAGAATCATATCCGAAGCCCAACCTCGTGCCAATAAGCCTTCTTTTGCTTCGGAAGGACTGTTTGATGATTTGATTAATTCAATCACTTCATCGATATTCGCTAATGCGGTGGCAAGCCCCTCTAATATGTGTGCACGATCGCGTGCTTTACGAAGTTCAAACAGTGAACGACGTGTGACCACTTCACGGCGGTGACGAATAAAGGCTTCTAAAATAGGTTTCAAGCCCAATAGTCGTGGCTGACCATCAATAATGGCCACCATATTAATGCCAAATACCGTTTGCATTTGAGTCTGTTTATAGAGGTTATTCAATACAACCTCTGGAACTTCGCCGCGTTTTAAAACCACCACCATACGCATGCCATCTTTATCTGACTCATCACGTAAGGCTGAAATACCTTCGATTTTTTTATCTTTAACCAGCTCAGCTATTTTCTCTAACAAACGTGCTTTATTGACTTGATAAGGCAACTCAACTGTAACGATACTTTGCTGACCTGTACTTTCATTAGTTTCAATGATGGCACGCGCACGAATATGAACTCGGCCACGGCCAGTGTGATAAGCCTCACTGATACCACGTGCGCCATTAATCATTGCTGAGGTGGGGAAATCGGGGCCGGGAATATACTTCATTAAACCTGCCACATCTATATCTGGCGTATCAACCATTGCCAAACAGGCATTAAGTATTTCGGTTAGATTATGAGGTGGTATATTGGTCGCCATACCCACCGCGATACCTGATGAACCATTTATTAATAAGGCAGGTACTTTTGTAGGTAAGACAGAGGGTTCGTGTTCTGATTCATCATAGTTGGCAATAAAATCGACGGTTTCTTTATCTAAATCAGCCAACATTTCGTGAGTGATTTTTGCCATTCGTACTTCGGTATAACGCATCGCAGCCGGAGAATCGCCATCAACCGAACCAAAGTTCCCTTGACCATCTACTAACATATAACGCATTGAGAATGGTTGAGCCATTCGAACCATCGTGTCATAAACCGCTGTATCACCATGAGGATGATATTTACCTATCACATCACCGACAATACGCGCTGACTTTTTATACGATGAATTCCAATTATTACCTAATTCGCGCATTGCAAATAAAACACGTCGATGAACAGGTTTCAGTCCATCACGCACATCTGGTAAAGCTCGCCCAACAATTACGCTCATCGCATAATCAAGGTACGACTGCTTCATTTCATCTTCAATATCGATCGAATCTAGCTCAAAAGCAATATCAGTCATCTATCTTATCATCCTAATAAACGTCGGTCAGTCATTCACCACTAAAGTCTATGATTATAACACTCGGAGCGACTTCCTGCACCTTTATACTCAGACACCTACTAGGGGCTCACTTTTGTAAAATAACCGCTGAAATCATCTTCAACGGTCGAGAATAATTCTTCCAGTCCTTGTTTCCACCCTTTTACGACCGCTGCAGGAGAACTTTGCTCAATGTCAACGTCAACACGTAAGCCTGTTTGAAATAGCAGTTTGGTATTCTTTTGGTCATTTGTCATCAAGAAAAATTGCATTTCTAAGATAGCCTGCGGCGAAAACTGATCACGCTGCTCTCCATATAGTGCGGTAATAGCGGTTTCTAATACCATATCTGCCGGAACAGTTTCAGATAGGACAACTTGGCTAAATAAACCCGTTTTTTGTAACCAACGTCTTAACTGTTCAGTAAACATTTCAGATGGATCATTAAAAAGCTTGTGCGCTGGCTGTGGCTGATATTCGTTTTCACCAACTCTAAATATGAGTGTCCTGCCACGAAAATGAGGAGTAACTCGTATCGGTTTTAATAGTAAAACACGATCTTTAGTAAATTCTGTAGCTACAGCGCCTCGCTCCACATCGATCACGTAATAATGTGGCGTATCATCACTATCAATCTGTATGCTACCAAAGCCAAAACAGCCAGATAACACGCCTGTTAATACCAACAAGGTTAACACTCTAATTATGGTTTTTTTGGGCACCCAAATATTACTCCTGTAACGATTCAAAACAGCTGTATACTTCAGTAGTACACTTTGCGACCGCTATATTAAATTAACTACTATATAGATTACCTCTTTATGCAACAATTGAAAGAAAAAATTCGTGACATAGCTGATTTTCCGTTAGAAGGAATTATCTTCAAAGATATCACACCATTAGTTCGAGATCCTGCCAGTATGCGTCTTGCTGTTTCTGCATTAATTGCTCCCTACAAAAATACTAACATTACAGCTGTTGCAGGAATGGAGGCGCGTGGTTTTATATTTGGTAGTCTAGTTGCTTGGGAGCTCAACCTAGGCTTTATTCCTTTACGAAAACCTGGGAAACTGCCCTATGACGTGCAATCTATCGATTATAAATTAGAATATGGCGATGCCAGTTTAGAAGTACACATAGATGCAATTGAGCCAGGTGATAGAATTTTACTCATCGATGATTTATTAGCAACAGGTGGCACCGCAAAAGCAAGCTGTCAATTAGTTGAAAAACTCGGTGGCGTAGTGGTTGCTTGTGCTTTTGTTGTAGAATTAACAATGTTAGATGGTCGAGATAAATTATCAGGCTACCCCATTCATTCACTCATAAAATATTAAAACGAATCATCTTTATGATTATAAAATTATTTACATATATATTGTTGCTATTGTCCCTGACCGCCCAAGGTCAACAGTTTCAGGCGCCACTGACCGATACACATTGGCAAGTTATCGAAACACCCATCAAATGTATATTGAGGCAATCTATTGCAGATTTTGGTGTAGCTAAATTTCAGCAAGAACCCGGTGGCCAATTGAGTCTTATTTTCACCACCAAGTCTTATCCTGCAATTCGAAGTAATGTCAGTTTTGAAATTGCTGAAGCCTCCTGGCAAAATGTAGAGCAGCGTTTAATATTAACTTCAGTCCCAACTGAGCAAGGTCAAACAGAATTCATATTGACCGGACTTTTTGCTGACCAAGCTTTAACGCAGATCCAAGAAGGACGATTTCCAACACTTCGTTATCAAAGCCAAAATGCCAGCGAAGAACTTAGTGTTCTCATGTCCACTATTCATCTAACTGATTCGATGCCTGCTTTTAAACAATGTGTTGCCAGCTTACCGCTCTATACCTTTGAGGATATTAGTAATCTAACGGTATATTTTAATTCAGAAAAATCAGACTTATCTGACAAAGCAAAACAAGCATTAACCAGATTAGCTGATTACGTAAAGTTAGATGACAGTGTTAAGCGCATTACCATTACAGGTCATACCGATAATTATGGTCGAAGACGCCTAAATGGCCCCTTATCTGAAGCACGCTCAGTTGTTATTAAAAACTATTTAACAGAACAAGGTAAGCTAGCAGAATCACTTATCGTCACCTCGTCGCATCTTGAATGGAAGCCGGTATCAAACAATAAGTCTACTTCAGGGCGCGCACTCAATCGTCGAGCAGAAGTGACTGTTTTTAGATAAATACCTTTTTAAATCGTCAAATCTAATGTCCTCATAGTCAAGTTGTTTCTAGCTATAGTAATAATATTAAGGGCAATCTAAGCCAAGGAAAACTTATGCAACAAGAAGCTATTATTGCTCTTTCTGTGATCGGCATTGTCGCTATTTTTTGTCAATGGTTTGCATGGTGGGTCAAGTTACCAGCCATCGTATTTTTATTAATTGCTGGAATAATACTTGGCCCACTGACAGGATGGTTAAACCCTGAGACACTATTTGGTAGCCTATTGTTTCCGATGGTCTCCCTGGCCGTTGCCATTATCCTATTTGAGGGCAGCCTTACCCTTAAATTTGATGAAATTAGAGGCTTGCAAAAAGTCGTTCGTAACATGCTGACTATAGGGGTTGCTATCACCTGGGCATGTATTACGCTAGCCACTCATTATATTCTCGATTTTGCTTGGCCTTTATCACTGCTATTTGGTGCAATGATGGTTGTTACCGGCCCAACCGTCATTATCCCTATGTTAAGAACAGTACGCCCAAATGCCACTATTTCAAATATCTTACGCTGGGAAGGAATTGTTATTGATCCCCTTGGTGCCATTCTTGCTGTATTGGTGTTTGAAGTTATTTTATCAATGCAGTTACAAGGTCATATTTCACTCAGTCATACCGTTTACATGTTTGGCCAAACACTGGTTATTGGTTCAACTATTGGTGGACTTGTGGCCTATCTGTTTGGCCTTGTTTTACGCAAACATTTAATGCCAGAATATCTACATAATGTTGCCACCTTGTGTATTGTCTTTGGCGTATTTGCCTTATCTAATTATTTATCTGAAGAATCAGGTTTATTGGCCGTCACCGTGATGGGAATATGGCTAGCCAATATGAAAAATGTCCCTGTAGAGGATATTCTCAATTTTAAAGAAAGTTTGAGTATTTTACTTATTTCAGGCTTATTTATTTTATTAGCAGCACGACTGGAATTTGCCCAATTTGAAGCTTTAGGTATTGGCGCTTTATTTGTTTTTATCCTAATTCAGTTTGTTATTAGACCCATTAAAGTATTTGTTTCCACCATAGGTTCAGACCTTAGTTGGCAAGAAAAAACATTAATCAGCTGGATTGGTCCTCGTGGAATTGTGGCTGCAGCCGTAACAGCCCTATTTGCAATACGTCTACAAGAAATTGGTGTTGAACATGCTGAATTACTGGTGCCTCTTGCCTTCACCATTATTATCGGCACTGTTATATTACAAGGTGCCACCGCTAAGTTTATCGCACATAAACTAGGCGTTGCTAACCCAGATGACAGTGGGTTTTTAATTATTGGTGCTAACTCTACTGCCATCGTCATCGCCAAAGCACTCAAGGATAGCGGTTACCGTAGTTGTTTAACTGATTCTAGTTGGACCAATGCTAAAGCGGCTCGAATGGCCGGCCTTGATACCTATTACGGTAATGCCGTGTCAGATCATGCTGATCGACACTTAGATTTAGTCGGCTTAGGTCAAGTACTGACTTTAACCCCACAAAAAGAGCTCAACGCACTGGCAGGACTAAGGTATCGTTCTGAATTTGGTAGCAATCATGTCTATAATCTGAGCACTGAAATAGAGAGAGAAAAGGAGGATGCAGAGCAAAAGTCTCGTACTAAAACCACTCATGGTTATCGTACATTATTTGGCAGTGATATCACCTTTGCTAAATTAGCCAGCTTAATTGCACAAGGCGCAAAGACCAAACAAACCAAACTTAGTGAAAGCTTTGATTATCAAGCCTATCAAGAACAGTACGGAAAACGTGCCACACCACTATTTGCTATTAACCACAAAAAACGTTTGTATTTTTTTACTGCTACGGACTCTATCGTTCCTGAACAGGGTTGGACAATTGTGTCCTTAGTCAAAGAAGAGCAAGAAAAGATATAAGATCAATGATACGTGTTGAACGGATTAACATCGCTAAACAAAGCGGATTACATGATGGTAAACACTAAGGTCAAGCGCATGCTCCAGCTTTTATAAAAAGCTTGGCTTAATTGCTACTAGTGATACGTATTTAGATACTCAAGTTTTAGATACTCAAGTTTTACATATTGAGATGTATTTATAAACAGAAACTATCGCCATAACTGCAACAAGTCACGCGTCGCCTTTTTATAATCATTAGCTTTAGTAATCGCTAAGATCATCGCCACAGAACCTACACCTGTTTTATGCAGTTGTTTAGCATGCTGTTGACCAATCCCACCAATCGCTACTAAGGAATATGCATCGCCCAATAGCCGTGACCATTGCTCTACACGTTGCACACCTTGTGGTGCCAACGGAATGGTTTTACTGGTAGTTTCAAAGATAGGCCCCAATGGAATATAGCTAGGGTTTACGGCTAAAGCTCGAGCAAGCTCCCAGTATGAATGAGTAGAGATACCTAACCTTATGCCTGACGGTTCCATTTCGATTAGATTAGCATCATGCAAATCTTCTTACCCTAAATGCACGCCATAAGCATTATGTTCAATGGCTAATTGCCAATAGTCATTAACAAAAAAGCTACCGAATCATCACAATAGCTAGTCGCTTATTTAATATTGTATTCTTCGTCATTCGTTGCATTTTTAATGTGAAGTTGAATCGCTTTAACTCCCTCTTTTGTCAGTTTTTTAACCCAATCACTGTTATCAACGACAGGATAAATGCCTAAACGACGTTGGCAAGAAGGAAAGCTAAATCGCTAAGCAACCAAGTTTTCGGAATAAGTTAATTTAGGGATATCTAGTTCTACAGCCGCTTGTTGTTTGATGTACTCAGAACTATATTCTTCGAGGTTTTAAGTATCATCGCGGTCGTCAATTCAAGCTTGGCAAATGGCGGGCAAACCTTTTTCAAGGTCAATGGTAACCGTAGGATCGGTATACATATCGGCTGTGTCATAGATGAAAATGGGTTCATTAGGTACACTCGGCAAGCTTGCATCACGATTTGACGTATCTGTCAGATTGATTTTGCACAATGGCATACGTGTATCATCTCGACAGCCAGTGGCATACGCTTTTTCAGAGCTGGGCATCGGCTTAGTCAAAATACCCGTTCTACCCTTGATGTTGATGACTTTATTATTATCTGACAGTGTGCTTCCCCTTAAATGATACAAAAATAACGGGGAGCGAGAAGAATCGTTGCGCAAAAGCGAACAAGAGGTGAGTCTAGAAATCAACCCTGCAGATCATAAAATACTCACTTTTTTCCTACGAAGGTTCTAGCCTCTTCAGGTTCAGCGGGTTTCATCTCAGCCACTTAAGGCACCCCGACAAGTGGGGCAGTTCATAAAGCATGAAAAATATTTCGTACATCATAAATGGTAGAATAGTGGCCTATTTCTTATATATTCAACGGCCATCAACATCTGATGAAAAGCAATGATTATGAAATCAAAACCCTCTAAAATTGATCTACATGAAATTGCGCTTTTCCGTGAAGAAATTGGCGAAATTAAACATATCGAACAAGATAAGATCCATCCTGTCACTAATCACATAAAACCTATTCCTCTGTTTCAACAACAAAGAATTGATCAAAATTTTAATGATACATTTTCTGAAGATTATGAACCACATAACGTAACAGGTGATGAATCTCTTGCTTTTCGTCGTAGTGGCATCCAACAACGTTTATTTTCACGGTTACGCAATGGCCACCTTGAAATGGAAGCTGAACTCGATCTTCACGGCATGACGATTCCTACTGCACACCACGCTCTCGCTGAATTTCTCAATCAGTGCCAACAATATAATATTCGTTGTGTCCGTATCATTCATGGTAAGGGCTGGTCTTCAAAACATCAAAAACCGGTACTGAAAAGTAAGTTGAATGGTTGGTTACAGCAGGCTGACGATGTTTTAGCATTTTGCTCTGCCCCCATTGAAGATGGTGGCACTGGTGCAGTATATGTACTACTTAGAAGAAAGAAATAGACTTCAACATAAAATACCTATCATTCTTTTTCGATGTTGATCCAAAATATTAAAGTCACTGGTAATATGGTTAATTAGCGTTAGAAAATGTCCATGCCAAAATACGCGTAATCTTATTACCTTGTTTCATTTCTATTTCTTTAATCTCTATTGCATCTAGTTTTCGTAGTAATTTTATTGAAGGTTTAACATTCTCACTTTTTGAAACCAAGCTGGTAAACCAACGACATTGATTGCTAAATATTTTACTTTCTTTGATCATCATACGTAAAAATCGACTTTCACCGCCATTACACCAAAGCTCCGTTTGTTGACCGCCAAAATTTAAAACTGACGGAACTTTGTTGGCTAAGTTGTCATGCTGACCATTGCGGTTTATGGTTAAATTCTGGCGTTTTTTCTGATTCCCTTTTAACGCATCTTCTAATGACGCATGAAAAGGAGGATTACATACGCTGATATCATAATATTCACCCTCTTCAATCACCCCTTCAAAAATGTTACTTTTATCTGGCTGAAGCCGAAGAGCAATTCGTTTTTCAAAACAAGGATTTTTACTAATGATAGTCGCTACGTTATCAAGCGAACGAGGATCGATATCACTCGCAGTACACTGCCAACCATACACTCGGCTAGCCAATAATGAATAGATCCCATTAGCACCAGTGCCTATATCGAGCAACTTAACTGATGTATTTAATGACGTGCTTTTTGCAATATGACTAAATTTAAGTAGTTCAGCTACATAATGAATATAGTCCACTCGTCCTGGGATAGGCGGGCATAAAAATCCATCAGGAATATCCCATTCGACAATATTATAATGATGTTTTAGCAAAGCACAATTCAGTATTTTTACCGCTACAGGATCTGCAAAATCGATTGATTCACTATTATATTTATTGATTTTAACATGAGCAGCAAGTGCTTGATATGATTGGATCAGGGCAGGAAAATCATAGCCCTTATTATGTGCGTTATTAGGGTGTAAGGTTTTACTTTTTGGTTTTAGATGACTTTTTTTGTTTGAAGGCAATGTATTCATATGATTGATTTTATTGAGATAGAATGATGATAATACCAATGACTTACTTTTTCAATTAACTTATTCGCGGTTATTATTTAATTAAAAAAGGAGCCGAAGCTCCTTAATAACTGACTAATATTTTATTTATCCCACCCACTTTCTCGCATTATGGAATAGTCTCAACCAAGGGCCATCTTTACCCCAATCATCTGGATGCCATGAGTGTTGAACTGTTCTTGTTACTCGCTCAGGGTGTGGCATCATAATGGTAACTCGGCCATCTGTTGTTGTTAAAGCCGTAATGCCACCAGCAGAACCATTTGGATTTTGTGGGTAATGTTCAGTTGCATCATCATTATTATCTACAAATCGCATGGCAACTATGGCATCCGCTTGTGAGCCTGTAGTGCTAAAGTCAGCGCGGCCTTCGCCATGTGCAACCGCTATTGGCATCACTGAGCCGGCCATATCTTGTAATAGAATAGATGCTGATTCTACAATTTCAACTAATGAAAAACGCGCTTCAAATTGTTCTGACACATTTCGTTCAAAGCGTGGCCAATGTTCACTGCCTGGAATGAGTTCTTTTAACTGTGACAACATTTGACAGCCATTACATACGCCTAAGGCGAAAGTATCTTCACGCTTAAAGAAATCACTAAATTGCTGTCTAGCTTTACTATTATGTAAAACAGTGCTTGCCCAACCACGACCAGCACCTAATACATCACCATAAGAGAAACCGCCACAAGCGACTAAACCTCTAAAGTCCGCCAAATCAATACGACCTGCAAGAATGTCACTCATATGAACATCGACAGCCGTAAACCCTGCCTTATCAAATGAGGCAGCCATTTCAATCTGACCATTAACACCTTGTTCACGCAAAATGGCCATTTTAGGACGCATGCCGCTGACAATAAATGGCGCTGCAACATGCTCAGCCGGATCAAAGGTTAACTTAGCGTGTAAGCCAGCATCGCTTATGTCCAATAAAGAATCAAACTCTTGTTTAGCACAGTCAGGATTATCACGTAATGCTTGCATCTGATAACTCGTTTCAGACCAGAAACGATGTAGGCTTACACGTGATTCATTAATAACTTGCTCGCCATTGACGGTCACTATAATCTGCTGTTCATCCGTTAATGAACCAATAACATGGCAGTGATGTAATAAATCATCTTCTCTTAATACTGCTAACACGTCTTCAACATCACAATGTCGAACTTGAATAACCGCTCCTAATTCTTCATTAAACAGTAAAGGTAATGAATCACCTAGGCCCGTTAGGGTGACGTTGATACCACTATGTCCGGCAAATGCCATTTCACATAGCGTAGCAATCAAGCCACCATCACTACGATCGTGGTATGCCAACAATAAGTCATCTTGTTTCAATTGCTGAATCGCATAGAAAAAATGTTTTAAAGCAGCAGGATCATCCAGATCAGGTCCATGATGGCCTACTTGATTATAAACTTGAGCTAAGGCTGAGGCAGCAAGACGGTTTCGACCTTTTCCTAAATCAATATAAATAAGGTCACTGTCACCATGATCGGTCCGTAATTGTGGTGTACTGGTTTTAGCAGCATCTGTTACCGGAGCGAAGGCCGTCACAATCAAAGACAATGGTGATGTTACTGATTTAGTAGTACCCGCCTCTTGCCAGACGGTTTTCATCGATAAAGAATCTTTACCTACCGGAATAGCAATGCCCAACTCTGGGCATAATTCCATACCAACAGCTTCAACAGTGTCATACAACAATGCATCTTCACCAGCATGACCACAGGCCGCCATCCAGTTTGCTGATAATTTAATATCACCCATTTTGGCAATACTGGCAGCGGCAATATTGGTAATGGCTTCACCTACCGCCATCCGACCCGATGCAGGTGCATCAATTAACGCTAGTGGCGCTCGCTCGCCCATTGACATAGCTTCACCTTGAAAACCTTGATGATCGGCTAAGGTGACCGCACAATCAGCTACTGGCACCTGCCAAGGGCCCACCATTTGGTCGCGCGCCACAAGGCCAGTTATACTTCGATCACCAATGGTAATTAGGAAGTTTTTACTCGCAACAGCTGGTAGTTTTAACACACGTTCTAGCGCTTCATTCACCGTGATCTCAGCCAAGTCTAACTCAGGCTTTTCAAATGTATGATGTTTGACATTACGCAGCATTTTAGGTGGTTTACCTAATAACAAGGATAACGGCATATCAACGGGATTTTGATCAAACTCAGCATCACCCACTAATAAATGTTGTTGTGAAGTGACCTGACCTACAACAGCCCAAGGACATCGTTCACGTTCACAAATTGCTTGAAACAGTGCAACATCTTCAGGATTGATACCTAGTACATAACGCTCTTGTGATTCATTACACCAAATTTCCATCGGTGACATACTTGATTCATCATTTGGTACGAGGCGTAATTCAAAACGACCACCACGGCCACTATCATTGACTAATTCAGGGAATGCGTTTGATAATCCACCAGCACCTACATCATGTATTGCCACCACTGGATTGTTATCATCTAAGGCAACGCAGCGATCAATAACTTCCTGACAGCGACGTTCCATTTCAGGGTTGCCACGTTGGACTGAAGCAAAGTCTAACCCCTCTTCACTGGTGCCAGAGGTTACTGATGAAGCAGCACTGCCGCCTAAACCAATCAGCATTGCTGGGCCACCTAAAACAATAAGTTGCACCCCGGGTTCAAATATATTCTTTTTTACATGTTGAGGACGAATAGTACCCATGCCACCCGCCACCATGATAGGTTTATGATAGCCACGCACTTCAAAACCATCTGCTGAAGGCACTAAGGCTTCATAGGTACGAAAGTAGCCACACAAGTTGGGGCGACCAAACTCATTATTAAATGCCGCACCACCTAAGGGTCCATCCAACATGATTTGTTGAGCGGAAGCAATACGACTTGGCTTGCCATAGGCTAATTCCCATGGTTGTTCAAAACCGGCGATATTTAGATTAGATACTGAGAACCCTGTTAGACCTGCTTTAGGTTTAGAACCTCGACCGGTAGCACCTTCATCTCGGATCTCACCACCAGCACCTGTTGCGGCACCAGGAAAAGGTGAAATAGCCGTCGGATGATTATGAGTTTCAACTTTCATTAAAATATGCTGAACTTCACCTTGATAGCTATATTGATTGGTCTCCATATCAACATGAAAGCGATAACTTGCTGGACCTTCAATAACGGATGAATTATCACTATACGCAGTTACCACACCTTCAGGATGTAATTTATGGGTATTGCGGATCATATTAAACAGTGTGTGAGGTTGTGTTTTCCCATCAACAATCCAATCAGCACTAAATATTTTATGACGACAGTGTTCAGAGTTTGCCTGAGCAAACATCATCAACTCGATATCATTTGGATTACGACCAAGATCACTAAAGTTATCGACCAAATAATCAATTTCATCTTCAGCTAAGGCTAAACCCATTGTTTTATTAGCGAGCACTAGTGCCGCGCGTCCCCCATTTAAAATGTCAACGGCAATTAATGGACGTGATTGGCCATGTATAAATAAACGTTCGGCTTCATCTTCTGAATCAAACACAGATTCAATCATACGGTCATGCAGTAAATTAATAAGTAGTGTGCGTTGTTGTGAGTTTAATGCACCTTTAATCTCAACAAAATAGGCAATACCACGTTCAATTCTCAATACTGATGTTAAACCGCTGTTATGCGCAATATCTGTTGCTTTACTAGACCACGGTGAAATGGTTCCTGGACGAGGGGTCATTAGAAAAAAAATTTCATTTTCAGTTGCTTCACTGCTCCGCAATTCTGCTTCTAATAAGGTGCCCACAACTGATTTTTCGGATATAGATAATTCAGCGTCACCCTCGACTTCAATGAAGTAGCGATACTCAGTTCTCAGTGTTAACACCTCATCAAGCTGAGCTTGAATTGTTGTTAACAATTTTTCAAGACGGAAAGCAGAAAGTGCCGAACGGCCCATCAATTGCAGCATGCTGATCTCAATTCACAATAAGTAGAAGAATAATGATACTTTATGTGGCACTCTCAACCCAAATAATTTACGATTATTTCAATGACTGACACTATAAAAACTGTTTCACCCCCGAGTTTATTACGACATTTAGCTGTCGTAGTCTATGACTTATTACTACTGACTTCAGTGTTATTGTTTGCGGCTGCGATAGCGGTGGCGGTTAACGCGCTGGTGACCGGTGGGCAAGCCATTACTGCTGGTAACCCTTTTTTCTTTGCTTACCTAGTTGCTGTTAGTTTTTTATTTTATGGTTGGTTTTGGACTCATGGCGGTCAAACCTTAGGCATGCGCGCATGGAAGGTATTGCTGCTTAGTGATAATCATCAACAAATTAGTTGGCAGCAGGTATTTCTGCGATTTATTGTGGCCATTCCATCATGGTTTGTATTTGGCATTGGTTTTTGGGCAACATGGCTAGGTAATAATCACCAAAGCTGGCCTGATTTAACATCACATACCCATTTACATTACGACAAAAAAAACATACCAAAACCACTGTCTCGTTTGTCATAAGTTTCAATTGATAATGATAATGATGACCTTTTACCATTATTCTGTTAACCATCTAAATATGGCTGATTCAATAAGCTTGCAGAGAATGAGTAAACTATTTAGTCATAACGAAGCCAACACTGGTCATAACCAAACGAATAGAGCATTCCTTACCGCTTCTGAGATGTAAACATATTGTGATTAAAAAAAATTTATATAACTATCTTATTCTAGGATTCTTATGCCTATTAGCCGTAGGATATTGGCTAGTTTCAGACGCTATAAATACTGAAATAACCACAGCAGGACAAACTTATGTTAAACCCGCTATAAAATCAGAAATAAAAGAGCTTATCCCCAAAAAATCAGCACGAAATAATAGTTCAAATGCGGCCAATTTAGACTTTTATCGTTTAATGCCTAGTTATGCCGACACCGTCTATACAGATGATTTTACGCAACTAAAACAACGTAAAGTTATTCGAGCATTAGTCGTCCCGAGTAGAACTGACTTTTATATAGATAATGGCAAAATATCAGGATTCATTGTTAAGTTATTGGACAATTATGAAAACGAATTGAACAAAGGTGTAACCCAGGAAGATAAAAAAACACGTATTGTTTATGTTCCTGTTGATTTTAATGACCTTATTCCTTATCTACTTGCTGGAAAAGGAGATATTGCAGCAGGATTATTAACCGCCACTGATAGTAGGAAAAAACAAGTCGATTTTGTCGCTAGTCATCGAAAAGACATCAATGAAGTCATCATTACCAATCGTAGTAGTAACCAGAACCTAGTAGAAATGGCAGATTTGTCTGGAAAAGATATCTATATCGTCAAAGGTAGTAGTTATTTTGAACACCTTAGTCAGTTCAATATAAAACTGATTAATAAGGGACTTAAACCAATTAATATCATTGAGGCTGAAGACTATTTAAGCTCAGAAGATATATTAGAAATGCTCAATGCTGGTGCCATTGAGTTTACAGTCATTGATGACTTTAGAGCTAATCTATGGGCCAAAGTCCTACCCAATATACAGGTGAGAAACGACCTTATTTTAAATGAATCAGGCTCGGTAGGCTGGGCGGTGAGAAAAAATAACCCTGAGTTAAAGCAACACCTTAAAGTATTTTCTAAGCAGGTAAAAAAAGGTACGCTATTAGGTAATATAATTATTAATCAATATTATGGTAGAGACCAAAAACTTGAAAACCTGAAACAATATAAAGAGAGTGATCAGTACAAACAACTGATGGCTTTATTTAAAAAATATGGGCGCAAGTATGATATAGATTATCTCAAACTTATTGCTCAGGCTTATCAAGAATCGGGGCTTCGTCAAGATGTAACTAGCCATAGAGGGGCCGTTGGAGTCATGCAATTAATGCCCTCTACTGCAAAAGATAAACATGTGGCGATTGAAAATATAGAGCGATTAGAAAACAACATTCACGCTGGTGCAAAGTATATGAATTTTCTAAGAAGCCGTTATTTTAATAGTCCTAATATCTCTCGAGAAGATCAAATATTTTTTTCGTGGGCAGCTTACAATGCAGGTCCAGCCAATGTCCGTAAAATGAGATCTAATGCCGAAAAAATGGGACTGGATAAAAATGTATGGTTTCAAAATGTAGAGGTGGCTGCAGGCAGACTCATTGGCAGCGAAACGGTTCGCTATGTTGCTAATATTTATAAATATTACAGCACCTATATGCTGCTAGATAAAAAAGAAAACTAACATGTTTCAGCTTAATTTCAATGACCAAATAGACAAAAAAAACATCATATTTATATAACTGCTATCGATAAAAATATGGCGGGGTCAAGTTATTTAAACATTAATGGCTATTGATGCTTAGCCATCCACTCTTTCGCTAATTTCTCGGCCTCACTTATTTGCTCAGCAGTCATTTCAGTAGCGACAGACTCTTTGCCACTCAGTGCAATTTTATCGCCATACGAACTAGCAATAACCAGCCACATATACGCTATTACATTATCCTGAGTAACACCCTTTCCGTTAGTGTATACAACTCCTAGATTGTACTGAGCTTTAGCATGCCCTTGCTCAGCTGCCTTGTTATACCATTCGAGGGACTGTTGATTGTCTTGTACTACACCCAAGCCC
This sequence comes from Gammaproteobacteria bacterium, assembly GCA_034110895.1. Classification (GTDB taxonomy): domain Bacteria; phylum Pseudomonadota; class Gammaproteobacteria; order Nitrosococcales; family Methylophagaceae. Next base: position 83,163 of record JAWUYH010000018.1, read on the forward strand.
TGATCGTACATGTTTCCTAGCGTGTATTGTGCTCGGTCCAGACCTTGCTCAGCCGCTTTTCTATACCACTCAACTGCTTGCTTATGGTCCTGGGCTACACCTTGCCCACTGCCATACATTAGCCCTAGACTGAATTGAGCATTCAAATGGCCTTGCTCAGCTGCTTTTCTATACCACTCGACTGCCTGCACATCGTTTTGCTCTTTGTTATACATTAACCCTAGGTTGAATTGGGCTTTCACATGGCCCTGTTTAGCTGCTTTTTCATACCAGTAAACTGCTTGTTTAGAATCCGGTGCCACTCCTACTCCAAACTGATACATTCGCGCTAAATTATATTGATCACTCATTAGACCCTTTTCACCTCCTTCCTGACAACTAGTGAAGTTTGCAGAATCCTCTAGCTTTTTATCATAGCAAGATGCGTGAACATTACTAATAAACAATACAAATGTGATTGCAATCAAGAAAACCTTATTCATAACGACCCTTTCTATTAACATCTATGATATGAGAACTATACCCAGAATATACAGGCAATTCATAGTTTTAATCAATGCTAATATTTTCACTATTTTCTAAGGTTACTCTTCGCTCATTAACTTAACTTTTAAGTTACATAACTGATGGAGAAGATTTACCTTGATATATTTCGGCTTTTTCAACCTATCACTCAGCCCCATTAAATTAGTCGATCATAAATCTCTCCCTTTACATTTTATTGCTAAGCGCTATTATATTTTTACTATATTGACAGCAAATTATGTATAAACGATGCTCCAGTTTACATGAGATTTTCATTCACTTATTCAAGCGAGAATATCAGATGCCGGCACCGGCCATACAATACCGTATCCTTGAGATAATTCACAACCTAACTGCAAAAGTATTGTTCAATCGTTTCGATGTTCTTTGCAATCACTTCACGTTTGAAAGATTTAGCTAAGGCGATGACACCTTCAATAATCGCCAAATCATCAGAATTTTATAACATATCTCGCACAGCGCTCTGGTCTATTTTAATCAAGTAGGCAGACAGGTGCCTGAGAGGCATAAGCGATAAATAGCCGATGCCAAAGTCATCTAAGGCAAATCGTACGCCAAGCTTATGACTGCAGACAATCGTCACGGACACTTGGCTTAAATTACTTTAGACACTACTTTCTAATATTTCTAATTCTAAATAGCTAGGTTTAACATCAGGGTGAGCGGTAAGTAGAGAAGCTAATCTAGCTGTAAATTTAGGCTGCTGTAATTTTATTGCTGCAATATTGACACTACTGCTGATCGGCAGATTTAGATCCATTTTTTGCCATTGGCTGACTGGTGTTGACCTATCAGCTGGAAGGCGTCTACATTATCTTTCGAGTAGAAAGCCACACCAATAGTCGCTGATCTATTTAGCAGCACTATATCGCCTATGGTTATCGGTTCTGAGGCTGCCCCTATTCAACGGCCATCACTACCATTGAATCTCCATTCATTCAAAACGGCAGGAAATAATGAAATGTCCTTCGAACTGTTACCATAGGCATATTCAACTCAACTATTAATCTACAAACCTCGTGTAAATCTCATCAAATTTGTAGGCCTTTTTTCGAAGAATCTCTAGAAGTTCCGGATCGAAGTGTAAAGGTTCAGTTCTTCCGTCGCCATTGAGCATGATTGAAAGTACTTTTTCCTGATCGAACGCCTGCTTGTAGGGCCGTTTTGATCTCAATGCGTCATACACATCAACTAAGGCGGTAATCCGAGCTTCAATGGGGATTTCGGTCCCTTTAAGACCATTAGGATAACCAGTACCATCCCAACGTTCATGATGATTTCTCGCGATGTTGGCTGCAACCTTCATAATTGGATGCTTGGAATGACTGAGTATATCGTACCCATTCTGCGCATGCTCTTTCATAATGGCAACTTCGCTCAAATCCAATTTACCGGGCTTCAGTAAAACGATTTCTGGTGTGCCGATCTTACCTACATCATGTAGGGGTGCTGCAAGTAACATTAGCTTTTGGCGCTCTTTCGACCAACCAAGTTCCTTGGCAATAAATTCAGCATATTCACCTATCCGACTAATATGATTGCCAGTTTCAGGATCCTTGTATTCAGCTGCTACGGCTAGGCACTCAAGTGCTTCTTCATAGGCCTTTTCAAGATTATTTATGTGTTTTCGGATTTCCAGTGTTTTTCTTTGAACCTCTGCTTCCAAACCAGCTTTGTAATGGCGTTTGACGCCTTTCAAAAGAAACAATTCTTCAGCCCGCCGAACCACATGAACTAAAAGGTCAAGATCAATTGGTTTTTCAAGAAAATCGATAACACCAAGCTTCAGGGCATTAATAGCTTCCTTAGATCCACCATGGCCAGTCAAAATGATAAAATCTAGCTGACGCTCACTATCTACCTCAAGCTGGGTAGCATCAATCATTTCCAAACCTGTTTTACCAGGCATAAGAATATCAGTTAAAACAAGAGAAATTTTCAGATCCCTACGCAGAAGTTCAAGCCCTTCTTCACCGTTTGATGCTTGAATACAGTCAAAGCCTTCATCGACTAGGCATTCGACAAGTTCTTCGCGGATTTGTTGATCATCATCAACAATAAGAATCTTTATCATCATAATAGTCGCTCCTTGTTTCCAGAATAAGGTTCTGGATTGAAATATCCTTCACTCTCCAATAAGCAATACTAGCTAACACTCGGCAGAGTAATTGTGAACCGAGTACCCTTCTGGGTATTGTTAGCGAAAATCGTACCATCCATATCATGGATAATGCCATAACTGACTGACAGTCCTAATCCCTGACCTTTACCTATCTCTTTCGTTGTGAAGAATGGCTCAAAGATGCGAGGAAGAAGTTCTTCGGAAATACCCCCGCCGTTATCCTCACAGGTAATAACAGTAGTTTTATCGTGTTCAAATACCCGCAGTGTAACCTTCGCCCCCAACACTTTTTCAGCCAAAGCATCCTTGGCATTACTCAAAAGATTTAAAATCACTTGTTCCAGTTGAATAGCATGACCTAAAACCAAAGGACAGTCATCAGGAAGCTCGGTCACAACCTCAATCCCAGCCAGTCGTAATTGCTCTCCCATCAAACCAAGTCCATTCATAACAGCTAGTCGAGGGTTAATAGGAGCTAGCTCTTCCTTCGCTTCGCGCCCAAACATCCGCATGTGGTCAATAATTGCAGACGCTCGCGCTGTCTGCTCTTCTATGCGACTCAGTTTATCGTTCAGGTATGCCAAGTCCGCAGTGCCTTTAGAAATCTTCCGGCGGCTATTCCCCGCAGCCATGCGAATGATGTTCAGTGGTTGGTTTAATTCATGCGCGACTGATGTTGCCATTTCTCCCAATATTGCTAATTTAGATGCTTGAATTATTTGGGCAGAAG
>JAWUYH010000019.1:0-165485 GCA_034110895.1 Gammaproteobacteria bacterium
AGCAGTTGGTCTGTTAGCCGCCCAGCTAGAAAAATGAACGGCGCTGGAACGGCAAAGAGTTAGTGATATTCGTTAATTCATCCACTAAATTATAAAACCCAGCGCCTTCTCTTATTATGTCTTGATTCATGAAACAATTACAAGGTGTTAGCCCTGTATAAAAGAACTCACTTCCATAGCTATTTGAAGTTCTTCATTGGTTCGAATTACCATTGTTCTGACTCTACTTCCTCTACCACTTATTTCAGCCATATCACCGACAGACTGTTCATTACGTATAGCATCAATTTCAATAGCCAAACCTTTTAAATTGTCACAAACCTGCCATCGTATTTGGGCTGAGTTTTCACCAATGCCTCCTGTAAAGATGAGTGCATCAACATGACCCAATACAGCAAAATAAGAACCAATATATTTTTTAATTCTATAACAATACATATCAAATGCTAGATGGCAGTTAACATCACCTTGCTCTCGTTGGCTTAGTACCTCTCGCATATCTGTGCTCCCTGCCACAGCTAATAAACCTGAATGATGATTGAGCTCATAACCAATTTGCTCCGCCGTCATCCCACACTGATATTGTAAATGTAGACTAATAGCAGGGTCAATATCCCCACTGCGTGAGCCCATCATTAAGCCCTCCAATGGGGTAAACCCCATTGAGGTATCAACACACTGTCCATGTTTTATTGCTGCCATGCTAGCACCGTTGCCGAGATGAAGTGTAATTAAGTTCAACTGTGATAACGGTATCTGTAAATAATCAGCCGCTTGCTGAGCGACATAACAGTGTGAGCTGCCATGAAACCCATATTTCCGAATGTGATAGTTCGAATACCATTTTTCAGGTATCGGATAACGATATGCATATTCAGGCAAAGTCTGATGAAATGAGGTATCGAATACAGCTATTTGAGGAATATTAAGAAATAGCTTTAAACATTCCTTAATGCCTTGCACATTGGCAGGATTATGAAGAGGTGCGATGGTTGATAACTGATCAATTTGTGTCAATACTGCAGCATTAATAAATGTCGGCTGGCTAAATAACTCGCCACCATGCACCACACGATGACCAATTACATTAGGTTTATTCAATTCATGCTTCTTGAACAGATCAGCAATCGCCAGAAAGCAATCTACTTCTGAAAGCGATGTCATGGTGAATTCTTCGTCCTGGCTCTGACCTGATTTATCTTGCCAACGATAACGATGATTTATCTGTTGCTGCCCTATGTCATCAAATACGCCTTTAACGATAATCGTCTCGCTAGGTAGTTCAAGTAATTGATACTTAATCGTAGAACTACCACAATTAATAACAAGTACAGTTTGAAGTGCCATTATTCTGCCGGCCAAGTCCAGTTAGCAACTTCTGGCTTGTCCGTGCCATGTTTATAAGCATATTGACTACATTCAATTTGCATATCTCGTAAAGCCTGTTTGGCGTGGGCGCCGACCCCTTGCAGTTTTGGCACACGATTAATCACGTCAATCGCTAAACTAAAACGATCAATTTCATTGCGAATGGCAAGTTCCAATGGTGTATTAATATTGCCTTTTTCTTTATAACCACGCACATGCAAGTTTTTGTGATTAGTGCGACGATAAGCCAAACGATGTATCAGCCATGGATAGCCGTGAAAATTAAATATGATCGGCTTGTCTGTCGTAAATAAACTATCAAAGTCATAATCTGACAAACTATGAGGATGTTCTGACTCTGACGTTAATGTATACAAATCAACCACATTAATAAATCGAATTTTCAACTCAGGAAAATATTCACGTAATAAACAGATGGCTGCCAATGATTCTTGTGTTGGCACATCACCACAGCCCACCATCACCACATCAGGTTCACCTTCTTGATCATTACTTGCCCATTCCCAAATACCCAACCCTTTAGTGCAATGCTTAATCGCCTCATCCATATCCAAAAACTGGAAGTGCTTTTGTTTGTCAGCCACAATGACATTAATACCATTAGTGCTACGTAAACAATGATCAGAAACCGACAATAGGGTGTTCACATCAGGTGGCAAATAAATACGGCAAACATCCGGACTCTTATTGACGACAATATTAAGGAAACCAGGTTCTTGATGGGTAAAGCCATTATGATCTTGACGCCAAACAGTCGAAGTAATTAATAAATTCAATGATGAAACAGGCGCTCGCCATGGAATATCATTACTAATATCCAGCCATTTTGCATGTTGGTTAAACATCGAATCAATAACATGCACAAAGGCTTCATAAGTTGAAAAGAACCCATGCCTTCCCGTTAATAAGTAACCTTCAAGCCAGCCCTCCAAAGTATGCTCGGACAACATCTCCATCACACGGCCATCAGTTGATAACTCACCACCATCAGCATCTTCAGGTAAATAGTCTGCCAGCCATAACTTTTTACTGACCTCATAAATATCATCTAATTTATTCGAGCTGTTTTCATCGGGTCCAAACACTCGAAAATTAGTCGAATTTACCTTCATTATGTCTCGAAGAAATTTACCCAAAGGTCGGGTATTTTCAACTTGTTGATAACCTGGCTTGCTTACTTCAACCGCATAATCTTTAAAATCAGGCATACGGAGTGACTTGCGTAATAAACCCCCATTGGCATGAGGATTAGCTCCCATACGACGATCACCTTTGGGTGCTAATGCTTTTAACTCAGGAATCAAACTACCTTGTTCATCAAACAATGTTTCGGGCTTATAACTTCGTAACCAAGCTTCTAATTGCTGTAAGTGTTCAGCACTTTCTTTCACTCCAGCCAACGGCACTTGATGTGCTCGCCAAAAACCTTCAACTTTATGTCCATCTACGGCTTTAGGTCCAGTCCAACCTTTAGGGCTACGCAATATAATCATCGGCCAACGTGGTCGTGTGGCATCATTATTTGCTCTAGCTTGCTGTTGAATTTGGCGGATTTCGAGCACACACTGTTCCATTACTTCTGCCATTTTCTGATGCATTTCCATAGGATCAGAGCCTTCAACAAAATAAGGTTTCCAACCGTAACCTATAAATAGGCCTTCTAATTCCTCATGTGAAATACGCGATAAAATGGTCGGGTTATTAATTTTATAACCATTTAAATGAAGTACAGGCAAAACCGCACCATCTCGAATAGGATTTAAAAACTTATTTGAATGCCATGATGTTGCCAGTGGGCCAGTTTCTGCTTCACCATCACCGACCATTACCGTGACAATTAAATCAGGGTTATCAAAAGCCGCGCCAAAAGCATGAGAAATACTATAACCAAGCTCCCCCCCCTCATGAATTGAACCAGGTGTTTCAGGCGTACAATGACTACCAATTCCGCCTGGGAATGAAAACTCTTTGAAAAACTGTTTTAAACCGCGTAAATCTTCACTCTTATTCGGATAAACTTCAGAATAAGCGCCCTCTAAATAAACTGGTGCTAAAACACCTGGTGCTCCATGCCCCGGGCCAGCCAGAAAAATGGCATTAAGATTGTACTGATTAATTAAACGATTCATATGCACATAGGTAAAGCTAAGCCCTGGGCTTGCCCCCCAATGACCTAATAATCTATTTTTAATATGTTCTTTTTGTAATGGCTGTGTGAGCAACACATTATCTTGCAAATAAATCATCCCAGCCGCGAGATAGTTGCATGCCCGCCAATAAGCGTGAAGTTTAGTTAATTGCTCTGGGGATGGTGTTTGAACATTATCCATTAGCTCATACTCTACTTTGATGGTGGAACGTCTTAGAAGATCAGTTAGGGTCTCTTGCTATGTGACGTTGAAAGACTGACCGCTTCCGCCCCACAACGGACGGTCAGCGCATACCGAAACTGAGCTTCTCTCGCTTTAGTGGACGACTAAAAATCAACTTTCCTAAGCAAAGCCTCAAACACATCAATCGGCACCGGCTTGCTATATAGGTAGCCTTGGTATTGCGTACACCCTTCTGTCAATAATCGTTGCTGTTGCTCTTTTGTTTCTACACCTTCAGCAATAACATTTAATTCCATACTATGCGCCATCGCAATAATGGTGCGCACAATTGCTTGGTCATTATTATCAGAAACAAGATCATCAACGAACGATTTGTCGATCTTAAGTTGATAGAGCGGTAATTGCTTAAGATATTGCAATGATGAATAGCCCGTACCAAAGTCATCTAATGAGAATTGAATACCAATATCTGCTAATGTATTCATTTTGGCAATTGTATCTTCAATATCATCTTGTAATAAGCTTTCTGTAAGCTCTAATTTAAGTCGTGCGGGGTCGATCTGATGCTGTTGGATGGTCATCGTGACTTGTGAGATGAAATCAGCCTGATGAAATTGCTTAGCACTGACGTTGACTGACAAAGTTAGATTACGTGTGAGTACATCTTGTTGCCAAACCTTCAACTGAGTGCAGGCGGTATTTAATACCCATTGACCTATTGCTAAAATAGTCCCAGTTTGTTCTGCAACTGGAATAAACTCTATAGGTGAAACTAAGCCACGTTCAGGGTGATTCCAGCGGATCAAGACTTCAGCGCCGAGAGGGCGCAGTAAATTGTCCACCTGTATCTGATAATACAATTGAAATTCTTCCAGCTCTATTGCTTGGTTTAGCTCCTTTTCAAGTACTGCACGTGCTGTGATTGTTGACGTCATATGTGGGTCAAAAAAGCGAATAGCATTACGCCCATCAGCTTTCGCCTGATACATGGCAATGTCAGCTTGTTTTAACAGCTCTTTTACTTCAGCTTTGTGAGCATCAAACACTGTAATACCAATACTGGCGCTACTGGTGTAGCTATGGCTCGCAAGTAGGTATGGTCGATGTATGGAAAACAACATCTTATTGGCAATACCTTCTGCCTGTGCGGCCGCTTCAATGAATTGTGAACTTAACCCTTCTATGAGTACAACAAACTCATCACCACCAAAGCGAGAAACGGTATCACTTTGACGGATGCAGCCCCTAAGACGCTCAGCGACTTGCTGTAGTAATAGGTCACCCATATCATGACCCAATGTATCATTCAGCGTTTTAAAGTGATCCAAATCAAGAAAGAGTAAGGCTGCTTCTTTGTCACCCCGAGCACTTACATCCATAGCATGTTGTATGCGGTCAACCATTAACCGACGATTAGGTAAATGTGTTACAGGATCGTAGTAAGCCAAATCGTGGATTTCTTGTTCGGCTTGTTTGCTCAGAGTAATATCGATAGCCGTACCTACATAGTTGGTCACGGCACCCTCTTCGTTTTTTACGGCAGTAATGGTGAGTTTTTCTGGATACACTTCACCATCTTTTCGTTTGTTCCAGACCTCACCTACCCAATAGTCAGTAGTGTTTATTTTTTGCCACATTGCCTCATAAAATGCTGCATCATGTTGTCCCGAAGACAACATGCGTGGATTGTGACCAATGGCTTCTTCTGCGTTATAGCCTGTAATACTTGTGAAAGCCTGATTCACGCGAAGAATAACGTTACGAGAATCCGTGATCACCATGCTTTCTTGGGATTCGAAGATGGTGGCTGCGATGACAAGTTCTTTGTTGGTGTATTGTGCTTTGGCCAGCGCCATTTTTAATGCTTGTTCACGGGTCTGTAAAGTTAGTGTGAGCTGGTCAAGCGTTTGACCAATTATGCCAAGCTCATGAATAGGGGGAAAACTGGTCTGCTTATCTTGATTAAGACTTTGCGCATTCATAACCGCGATGATTCGCTGGCTGGGTTTGAGTACCAATTCATTGATTAAGTAGTAAAGGATCGTGAAAGTAAGCAGTCCGATGCATAAAAACAGCACCGCTAGCCAAAAGGCATCTTTGAGCGCTTCAACCCTTGCTTGCTCAGTGTTAAATCTCACCAAGAGTAGGAATGCTTCTGGCTGTAGGACATTGACCTGAGCCAGGGCTGTAATATAGATTGGCGTGACTACCTGATAAATATTGCTATCATAACGATCTGGTTCGCTAACACTTAATCCAGTGGCTAGCGCTTGCTGAACAAGTGCTGCTAACACCTCACGTTCACTCTCTTGAATGTTGTCAGAAAAATAGCTGTGATGAAAAATCGATTTGTAGTCACGATCAAACAATACAATATTATCAATACTAGGCTCGGCTCCCATCGCTAACATCGAGCGATGAAAATCGCTAAGTGAGGAGCTGGTTTCTGCTGAAATAACCAAGGCAGTAGAGATTAACTGGCCATTTTTATGCAAGTATTTATCTAGCGCTGAATTGATAAACGTGTGTACGCCAAACCCGCCAAACAGGACATAGCCAACTAACAAGCCTGACAGCGGTAGCAACAAACGACTACGTAATGAATGAAATGAAGCCACTATAACTTTACTCAGTTCGGGCTGCCTTAGGACAGCCTATTAAGATAGCTCACTTTATAGCCACATCAGTGATACATTCAGCGCCACACACCGGTCCCTGTATGATATTAATGGACGTTAAAGACGAGTGCGTTGATTGCAACAGTTCAACCAATTTTCCTTCTCGCAAATAGGCCTCCTGCTCTTGTCCACCAATAATTATTATGTCGCTAAGCGCGTCAGTAAATTCGGCAGAGCTTAATCCCTCGCGCATAGCCATGCGTGCTATGGCATCTTCTTTATTGGTTTTTTGGTATTGCACAGCGCGCTTAAAAGCGCGGGCAACTTTGCCTAAATCAGCTTCACGGGTAGTGAGCACTGAGCGTCGAGTAAACAAAATATCGATAATAACACCAGGGGTTTGGCTGCTATCAAATAGGCGTACGATATCAGGGTTGGCCAATGCCTCGATGGCAAAGGGTGGATAGGTTTGCGCCGCATCAATATCACCATCCAGTAATGCTTTAATGTTATTGGGCTGGGCTAACGTCACTAACGTCACGTCTTTAAAACCAAGCTGCGCAGAGGCCAGTGCATTGGCTGCAGTGAGCACGTCAACTGAACCCGCTTCTAAGCCAACTTTTTTACCTTTCAATGCCGCCACGTTAGCAATGCTTTTGTGGGCCAACAGCATGTCGCCACCATTGGAGAAGTCGACCACAAAAAAAATAATTGGATCAATGCCGGCTATCTCCCGTACGGTATAAAACTCCATCAGCGTGCCAGCTATGATATCAACATGGCCTTTTTCAAACGCTCGGCGGCCATCAGCCAGTGTTTGAAAGGGAATCAACTTTACCTCTAGACTTTCATCTTTGAAGTAGCCCAGCTGCTTTGCCAGAGTTAAGTATTCGTAGCCTGGCCACGCGTTGATACCAATGCGCAACGTTTGTGGGGAAGTTATTGAGCAGCCCAATAAAAACAGGCTAAAAAAAGCAATCAAACAGAGTTTGATGAGACGCATAAATATATTCCTTCCTAGAATATGGGTTTGGCGTTGGAGCTAATAACCTTAATACTAGCAAAGGAATTGATTGCCGTCCACTCGGATTCTGTCGTGTTTTCACTACCAATATCAGTGCCCCTTAGCATTCTCTCGAAACATGGCCAGTGCATGACTACTAAGCAGTAGACAATAAAAAAACCCAGCAGAATAAACTGCTGAGGTTTAGTGTTTGTTGCTACTAGGGCCGGAACCGAACCGATATGCCCGCAAAGGCGAAGGTTTAACTATCTTAAGTTTATAATAAACACCCATATGCCTAAAAACATAAAGCTACCGTTAAGTAATTGACAGCTAATGGCACAGAGCAAAGTGTCAGACTATCTCGAAACATTGATTTTATATGTGAAAGTTTAAGTCTACAATAACTTAGAAATCATTCACTCCAACTTGGAGCACCTCTGGAGCGGGAACTTGAGACCACAAATTCAAACTCGTCGGCAACGACTGGCCACCTGATAGTTTCGTCTTTACGTGTGGAGGTCTTAGGAGGGGGATGCTCTATCCAGCTGAGCTACGAAGGCAATCGACTAGCATTATAACAGCGATGTTCATAACACTGAAAGTGTCATCTTGATTGAACTGACTCAGTCTTGCTATAAGAAGATAAAAATAGGCTAAGTTGATACAGCCTTAGCTGTCTTGCTCCGTTAAGCAAATGTCTAATTTCCACTAGCATCATGTGCTCCAATACCTGTTTGTGAACGAATAAACTGATGTTCAAACCTAGATTTCTCCTCCCAAGCTCTAGCTGACTTATCAGTAATTGAGAAAAGCCAAATGCTTACAAAGGCAACAGTCACAGAGAATAGTGCTGGATATTTATAGGGAAAGATTGCTTGTGCATTACCGAAAATATCGACCCAAACTATAGGCCCTAAAATAACTAAAGAAACAGCTGTTAGCAGACCAAGTGATCCACCCATCAAAGCACCACGTGTTGTTAACTTGCTCCAATACATCGATAAAAACAGAATGGGGAAATTAGCACTGGCAGCGATAGCAAATGCTAATCCCACCATGAATGCCACATTTTGTTGCTCAAATAGAATGCCCAGAAAAATAGCGATAATACCTAAGACAACTGTCGCTATTCGCGAGACTCGCATTTCTTTTTGATCTGAAGACTTGCCTTTTTTAATTACACTGGCATAAAGATCATGCGAAATAGCCGAGGCGCCTGCCAAAGTCAGTCCCGATACAACAGCTAAAATAGTTGCAAAAGCAACCGCAGAGATAAAGCCTAAAAATACATCACCACCTACTGCTTGTGAAAGATGGATTGCAGCCATATTATTACCACCAATCAACATGCCTTGATCATCAATAAAACTTGGGTTATTAACTAATAAAACGATTGCACCAAAACCAATGATGAAAGTGAGAACATAAAAATAGCCAATAAAGCCTGTAGCGAAAAAGACTGATCGGCGCGCTTGTTTTGCATTAGAAACCGTGAAAAATCGCATCAATATATGTGGCAAACCTGCAGTACCAAAGATTAATGCAATACCTAATGATAATGAAGAAATAGGATCTGAAATTAAGCCGCCCGGCGCCATTATTTTATCGCCTTTGGCGTGAACTGACACTGCTTTTTCAAATAAGACATTAATATCAAACTCAACATGATTGAGCACCATTAAGGCAATAAATGTTGCCCCTGATAATAATAATACTGCTTTGATAATCTGTACCCATGTTGTAGCTAACATACCGCCAAAACTGACATAGAGAATCATCAATACACCCACTATAATCACCGCTAATTCGTAGGGTAGGCCAAACAACAATTCTATTAATTTACCAGCACCTACCATCTGTGCAATCAAATATAAGGCGACCACAGCAAGTGTACCCACGGTTGATAATATACGAATTGGTGTTTGCTCAAGTCGATAAGAAGCAACATCGGCAAAAGTATATTTACCCAAATTTCTCAATCGTTCAGCAATTAAAAACAACATTAACGGCCAGCCAATCAGAAATCCAATTGAATAGATCAAACCATCATAGCCTGACAGATAGACCAGTCCGGATATACCTAGAAATGAAGCTGCAGACATATAGTCGCCAGCAATTGCTAAGCCGTTTTGAAACCCTGTTATTCCTCCACTTGCCGAATAATAATCAGCAGTAGATTGGGTCCGTTTGGCAGCCCAGTATGTAATGAAAAGTGTCGCCGTGACAAAAAGTAAAAACATGCCTATCGCAGCAGGATTGAGTTCTCTAGCGTTAGAAGTGCCAGCAGCCAAAGTGACAGAAGACACAAGAAGTGAGCTTAAAGCAAATAGACACTTATAGATCATGGTTCTAAGCTTTTAATGATTCGCTCATTGATAGGGTCAAAATCGGTATTCGCCTTATACACATAAATGCCCGTTAAGATAAAGGAAATGACAATGATCGATAAGCCAATCGGTATACCAATCGTGATGGTACTTCCCTCAAACAATGGAATGGCCAGCCAGTTAGGTGCAAAGGCAACCAATAAAATGAAAGTAAAATATATCACTAAAATAATCGCGGCTAAAACCCAGGCAAAACCTGATCGTCTTGCAACCAGTTGAGTATATTCTGGTTTATTTTTTATTTTCTCATACAAGTCAGCACTCATTTTTATCTTCTCTCTATTTTAGGCTTAGGGCTATTATTGATTAATAATCATAATTCGACCATGACTCCCCTCATATAATAAAGTATGCCTTGTTATAGTAAACAATGTTCGATACTATCAAAACAACTTAAAACACTATTGTCAGATAAACAAGGAAGTCCATGTTTGGTTAGGTTTTTCTTTCCTGTGTATTGGAAAGCACTATTCCAGCATCATTAGGAAAAGGAAACCTATGCCTGCTTTTAGTGCACACTTTAAACTCACCCCTTTTATCGCTTTATCACTAGTATTATCATCACCTCTTTTGGCTGCTGACTTTACTATTTTAGACGGTGTAACAGTGACTACAATGCAGAGGCTAGATACTGATGGAGACACGGGTGTAATAGAGGCTGGTAGCTCCATAAACACTGTCCTAAGGGCTGTAAATGCAACTGCTAACAACAATACTGTCATTAATAGAGGCCATATCGTGACCAGTGGAGTGTCTGGGATTGGCATTCGTTCGCAGGGTGCCGCTGCAACCATTACTAACAGTGGTAGTATTGTGACCAATGGTAATTTTGGGTCTGGCATTCAATCGCTAGCGGCCGATGCAACTATTACTAACAGTGGTAGTATTGTGACCAGTGGTCAAAATGCCCTTGGCATTCGTGCGGTGGCTGCCGATGCAACCATCACTCACAGTGGCAGCATTATAACCAGTGGTAAGTTTGGGTATGGCATTCAAACGCTAGCGGCCAATGCAACCATTACTAACAGTGGTAGTATTATGACCAGTGGTGATACAGCTCATGGCATTCGTTCGCTAAATTCCGATGCAACCATTACTAACAATGGTAGTATTGTGACCAGTGGTGATTTAGCGGAGGGCATTCGTTCGCTAGGTGTCAATGCAACCATCACCAATAGCTCCAGCATTGTGACCAATGGTGATACAGCTCATGGTATTTATTCGGGAGGTGCCGATACAACCATTACTAACAGTGGTAGTGTTGTGACCAGTGGTGATTTAGCGGAGGGCATTCGTTCACTAGGTGCGAATGCAACCATCACCAACAGCTTCAGCATTGTGACCAGTGGTGATTTAGCTCATGGCGTTTATTCGGGAGGTGCCGATACAACTATCACCAACAGCAGCTTAATCTCAGCGACAGGGACTAATTCTTTAGCTATTCTGGGTGCGTCGAATGACATTACACTCAACCTTCTTCCCGGCTCACAAATCATAGGTCGCATAGATTTAGGTGATGATGGGGGTGATAATGATACGGCCAATGTCTATTATGCTGGCGTATCAGCTAACCTGACCTTTGAAAACACTGAGAACATCAATCTATTTGTTGCAGGTATTGTATCGGGTGATACAGTTGTGACTGTTGATGCTACAGGTGAGTCGACTCGTGGGGTTGCATTGGCCGGTATGACTTCCTCTATTCATGGTGTCATTGCTCAGCGCTTGGCTCAGACGACTCTCCTTAAACCAGCATTAACACTGTTTCGTGACATGTACTTTGAAGAGCATAAACCGGTTGCATGGGCACAAGTCTTTGGCGGCACGTTTGGCCGTGATGCAGAAGGCAGTGCCATGCCTTATGATTATGACCATGTCGGTATGAATTTTGGTTATGAATGGGATGTAAACCAAAGCCGTATCGGTTTAATGGGCGGTGTGGTGTCAACCAATACCTAAACGCAAACATCATCCTTTAGTTCTGATGCTAGTAATTATTATATAGGCGCTTATGGTAATCGTAAGATAAGTGGTTTTAATATCACCGGTTCATTACTTGCAAGTTATGGTAACAATGATAATGACCGTCTGGTCGTTGATAACTTTAGTGGATTGGAAGTTGCTCGGTCTGACTTTGATAGCTTTTCCATCAGTCCCTCTGTCACCATTGCTTCTGCTTATAAAGTTGATGACAGACTAGAATTACGCCCTTCTGCCACTCTGGCTTATAGCATGGCATGGTTGGATGGTTATACGGAAACAGGTACGACTAATTCAAACCTGACCATTGATGAGCGTAAAGCCAAAGCCTTAACCGCTAGAGTTCAACTAGCCGCAGCCTATGCCTTGAGCCTGAGCAGTGAATTTGAATTTGAATTTAGAGTGGGCATGAATTCACGCCATACTGATGATGAAGATACTAAGGTGAGCATTGCCGGTAGTCAGTTTAAGTTTGCTAATGCGGGTGATGAAAATGTCTCAGGCCGTTTTGCGGGTGCTAGCCTTCGAGTTGTTGATGATAATAATTTAACACTGGTGGCTGATATTGAATTTGGTGGCAATAATGATGAAGATTATGCGGTCGGTAATATCAGTCTGGAATATGTGTTTTAACTTCTCTATCAAAATTTTTAAAAAAGATCAGAGCCCACTCGTAAAAGGGTCAGAAAGCAAATGATATGATTAATGTTTACATCTGCGGATCACTCAGCAAATTTAGTCACGATCTTGGAACCAGGTAAATCTTTTAATATCAACATACTCTACCTATAGTTAGAAACCTAAGTAAGTGTCAAGTTAATTGGCTTCGATAACACGCCATAAATAGCAAATTCATTAAGTGAAGCAACTTAATAGATAGTAAACATTCGCTTCATTAGGCATGGTATCATTAATTTTAACGCGTCATTTTAGATGCAATAAAGCTAGGAGCATTCACTTACAGGACCTTAAAATTATAATGTCACTTAGGTAGGAAATATTATTTTGACTGTCGAAAATTTTAGCAACACATTTACGGATGAATATGACCAAGCCCGCGAGCAGAATATTAGCAAGATTAAAAGACACGTTCTTATTCTTGATGATCAATCTACCGGCAGAGTTATATTAGAAAAAGTAGTTCTTCAAGTGGCGGATAATATCGTCGTGTCTTCTTTTGCTGATCCATTAGCAGCTCTAAAATGGCTTGAAACGAACGATGTAAATCTGATTATCACCGACTATAGAATGCCTGAAATGAATGGGCTCGAGTTTATAATAAATGTACGGAAACTAAAGTCCTGTAAAAATGTACCTATAATGATGATCACGGTCGTCAGCGATAAACAGGTGCGTTATAAGGCGCTTGAGGCTGGAGTAACGGCCTTTCTAACCAGACCGATTGATCAAGTTGAGTGTCGAACAAGTTGCAGAAACTTGCTGCAACTTCATCAACAACATTTGATTATTCAATACCGTGCTAATTGGCTTGCCCATCAAGTTAAAGTGGCTACTCAACGGATAATAGAACGTGAACGTGAAGCTATAATTTGTCTCGCTAAAGCAGGTGAATATCGTGATGAAGGCACCGGCAATCATGTATTTCGTATGGCTAAATATTCTCGAATCATCGCTGAGGCATTAGGCTCTTTCAACGAAGAAGAATGTGACGATTTAGAATATGCCGCACCCATGCATGATATCGGTAAAATCGGCACCCCTGATAATGTGCTATTGAAACCAGGTAAATTAGATTCTGATGAATGGGAAATAATGAAGCAGCACAGCGCCATAGGACACGCCATACTATCAAATAGCAAATCGAAATATATGCAAATTGGCGCGATTATCGCATTAAGTCATCATGAACGTTTCGATGGTAATGGTTATCCTCAAGGTCTTAAAGGCACAAAGATCCCCCTTATCGCTAGGATTGTAGCCGTCGCAGATGTCTTTGATGCCTTGGTGACAGCTAGGCCTTACAAAGCGGCATGGTCTACTGAAGAAGCACTGACATATATTCAACAACAATCTGGCAGTCATCTGGATCCACAATGTGTAGATGCCTTTTTTAGCCGAATAGATGAGATTAAATATATTCAAACTGAGTATGCTGATAATCCCGACCCATTGCTGGAATAAAAATAATGTATCTGCTGCTAAAAAAACTATCTTTATGGTGGCATAAACTGCAAAAGCGTTTAGCGCAAACGGGAGATTCTGAACCGGAAGTGGCCATTAAATTACGCTTGAGTATCGGTTTCGGCCTAATGATGTATTTTTGTCTGCCATGGGCAGATAAAGAGACCTTCCAACATTCCATTAGAGCATTGCCCAGTCTTATAACACTTGCTTATTATAGCTGTGCCCTGATCATTGCAGCCGCACTCATTATCAATCCTAAACCCTCCCGTATTCGTCGAGTCATGGGATTATCACTTGATCTTATTTCTCTTTCGATTGTAATGTTCCTCGCTGGAGAAGATAGTGTATTTCTATTTGTATTGTACCTGTGGGTCATTCTAGGAAATGGTTTTCGTTATGGTGCCAACTACTTATATGCCTCCCTACTGGTCGGATTAAGTGGCTTTTCCATTGCCATTACTTGGGGAGACTACTGGCAACAAATTCAAAATCAAGAAATTGCTCTGAGTTTACTCTTCCTACTATTATTAATACCGCTTTATACTGCCTTTCTTATCAATAAATTACATGCTGCTATTGCATTGGCAAAATTTGCCAATGAAGCAAAAAGTCGATTTATTGCCAATATGTCTCACGAACTCAGAACACCGCTAAATGGTGTTATTGGTATTGCAGATTTAATTCGTGAAACCGATCTCAATAATCAGCAACGTGAATATGTGAATATTATGCATAACTCAGCGAATACTCTGCTGGGTTTGATTGAAAATGTACTCGATATATCTAAAATCGAAGCAGGAAAAATCACCGTTGCTAATGAGCCGTTCGATTTACATCAACTCGTCAATTCTATCATTCAGATGCAAAGTCCGATGGGCCACGCTAAAAATATCCTTGTCACCAGTCATATTGATGCCATGACACCTTTTTCACTTCAAGGTGATCCTCAACATTTACGACAAATACTAATTAACATAGTGGGTAATGCCATCAAGTTCACTGATGAAGGCTCCGTTAAACTATTTATAACACCTGCCGATAACAATATTACTAAACCAAAGATTCGTTTTGAAATCCAAGATACGGGTATCGGTATTCCGTCATCTGCACTGGCCACAATTTTTGATGATTTTACACAAGTTGAATCAGGCAATAGCAATACTGTTGGGGGTACAGGATTGGGTACAACTATTTCTAAAGAACTGGTTGAACTGCTAGGAGGAGAGATCGGAGTAGATACACAATCCGGCATTGGCAGTACTTTCTGGTTTGAACTGCCGTTTACATTAATCCCAAATGAGCATTTTATATTGTCAGATAAACACATCTTACTGCTAACTAATGATCAAACAACATCACTAATAAGCCCCACATTAAAATCATGGGATGTAACCTTTGATCACGCTTCCTCTTCAGCTCGTGCATTTTCCTTATTAATGACCGCCGTTGAAGAGAATAATCCATATAAAATAATGTTAGTCGATCAGACCTGCTTGTTTGATATTGACCCAGTACAATATGCCAAAATGATTAAGGCTGAATCCAGTTTAAGTCATCTTTCATTAGTACTGCTTAATACACTAGGTTTAACGGTATACAACGCTCAAATTCGCGAATATTATATATCGGCCATTCAAGATATTCAAGAAACACGTTTATTATTTAATGCCATCCATGCAGCACAAAGTGTCTCTTTTGATGATGAAAAAGTAGTCACTATGGCTGAGTATTTTGCCGAGCAAACCAATGCTAAACAACTTAATATCTTGATTTCAGACGATAATACCGTTAACCAACAAGTTCTTAATGGCATATTGAATCATGCTGGGCATACAACACTCGTCGCAAATTCAGGAGAAACAACACTCGATATTTTGACTGATAATATTGACAGTATTGATATGCTTATTTTAGATATGAACATGCCTGAAATTTCAGGCATTGATGTCACTAAGGCCTTACAATATATGGACACCGCACACACAATACCCATCATAATGCTCACTGCAGATGCCACTCCTGAAGCGAGAGAAAAGTCATTTAATGCTGGCGCCGATGCCTTTTTGACCAAACCTATCAATGCAAAAGCTTTGCTCAAACAAATAGCCCAATTAACACAACCTCAGAATGCAGATCAAATCCTAATGGCCAACAATACACCAGATAATATCAATGAAACATTACCTTGGTTTGATGACAAAGTTATCAATGAACTGGCATTATTAGGAGGTGGCAATCAGTTTATTCAAATGCTTGTTCATGGTTTTAAAAAAGATGGTGAAAATCACTTGTCACAGATAAAACAATCTTCAAAAGACGACTTTTTAACCTATCGTGAAAGTTTACATGCATTAAAAGGATCATCAACTGAATTAGGCGCAACAAAACTTGTTGATTTATGCCGCCAAGCTGAAGCATTTAAACCTTATGACACTGGCAGCTCTGAAATGCTCAGCCTGACAAACCAAATAGAAAACGCCTTTGAAGAAACAGTATCAGCACTCGATAGTAGTCTTATCTCTCGGCACTATAATGAATAAGCTCAGCGATAATCATAAGGGAGCTTTACTGGCTTTTACTGACTGTAATTTAACTAATCTATTCATCATTCGTAGATCTTTATCCGTCAAGTTCAATGCAGCATCAGCCCATATCTCAGTGACATTAAGCAGTTCATCATAGGTAATTACATTCGACATATTTTTAATTTTTGCCATCGCTTTATAGGTGTTTGGTGACTTCTTTACCTGCTTAATATATTGGTACAAAGCTAATTCACCTTCCGATTTTTCAGCTAAGATATCAACCACACCCATCTCGAACATTTCTTCAGCCGTATAGAGTTTGCCTGATAAAATCATTTTCTCTGCTGCTGCAACACCAATTTTATGAGATAAAAGCGGATAAGCCCCCATTCCAGGGAACAAGTTAAATAATACCTCAGGTAAACCCATTCTAGCACCACGTTCAGCAATAATAAGATTACTGGATAATGCAGACTCAAACCCGCCACCTAGGGCATCACCTTGAATCAATGATACTGTGGTCAGATCTGAGTCGAAGTGACGCATGTTTCCATACAATATATCAATACATTCAATAGCATATGCTAACAAAGAATCTCTATCACGACTTTTGATTAATGATTGGAATAAATCTAAATCTCCCCCTAAATTAAAAATGCCATCGACATTGGAACCGACCACCAAATAGTCATATTTTTCACCGTTAGTATCAAGCATTTCAGCTTTCACATTCGACAGATAGCCTGACAATTCGGCAAGTAAAGTGGGTGTAAAACACGGCCTAGGTGTTGCATTCATTAAGAACCAACCAATTTTATGTTTGGCATCATAATGAGTTTTTAATTGTGAATATTCCACATCGCCATAATATTCCTTACGTTGGGCAACTGTGTTCATAAATCTCTCCATTGATATAATTATAATAATCATCAAGGTCTATAAATTAAAATAACGTGTTATTGACACTTGAGATAAGTTTCAATAATTATAAGCATAAACTATGCCTGAATCTTAGCAATGGCAATAAACATTCAAAATCATCGTATTAACTATTTAAACCACGATTTACACTAAGTATTAAAGTAATAGTCTGAATAATGAAATAAGCTATACATTCTAATGATAAAGAGTAACCATGGCAGCAAGTAACCTTTTAGCTTTAATTGATGATATTGCGACCATGCTGGATAATCTGACGCTTATAACTAAAGTCGCCGCAAAAATACAGCTGGTGTTTTAGGGGATGATCTTGCGTTGAACGCTGAACAGGCATTAGATGCTAAAGCTACACTAGAGTTAGCTTTAGTCGGGTTAGTAGCCAAGAGCCCATTCAAAAAAAGCTCATTCTAGTGCCTTTGGCATTAGCAATCAGTGCATTATTTCTTGGATGATAACTCCGTTATTAATGGTCGGTGGTGACTATTTATGTTTTGAAGGCTTTGAAAAAATAGCTGATCAATTTTTAAGCCATAAAGCCGAAGATGTTATTTATCTGGAGAAAATGGTTGAGGAACTTATTGTTAGCAACGCCGCTCTACTCGCCTTAGAAAAAGAAAACATTAAAGGGACAATCCGTACCGATTTTGTCGTTTCAGTTATCGCAGTCATCATGACCATCGGTGTTTCTGGCTTAGTTTCTGGCTTAGTTTCTGGCATTGTTAAATTGGATGATGGTGGTTTGTTATTGATAAAAGCAACACCAAAAAATGTCTGGTGTGATTTCAAATGCTGGTTCGATCATTCCACCTTATGGTTTGCTCCCGTTTTAATGAAAACATTATCTGTGGTCGCCACCAACGCCATGTTCATAGTGGGCGCAAGAATGGTGTTGCATGGCATTCGGTATCCCCATCACTTACTGCACATTATGTGGATGAGTTGGTATTAGCCATTCCATTTTTTGGGGATGCATTGTCAACGACAATGCCAATCTTAATAAACGGATTTGCAGGAGTATTAATAAAAGCAATGCTATTGGCAACGGTCAGCATTTTAAGTCAGTTTAAAAATAAACGGACATGATTTATCCTAGCTATTATCACTGAATACTGCCTGTTTGTATTTCGTGGCAATAGCTTGTTTGTGATTAATCTCGTTGGATTAATTCAATTTTATAACCATCAGGATCTTCAACAAAAGCAATCACCTCTCTGCCATGCATCATCGGCCCTGCAGGTCGAACTACATTGCCACCTAAATTAGTAATTTTTTCACACGCTGCTCTAGCATCATTTACAGCAATAGCAATATGCCCATAGGCATTACCTAAATCATAACTTTCTGTATCCCAGTTATAGGTTAGTTCCAGCACCGTATCAACCGCTTCATCACCATATCCGATAAAAACTAAAGTGAATTTCCCTTCGGGATATTCGGCTCGACGCAACTCAGTCATGCCTAACACTTCAGTGTAAAAGTTTATGGAACGTTCTAAGTTTCCAACTCGTAACATGGTATGTAATATTCTCATGACTCTTTATCCTAATATTTATCCTTAACGGACATCAATTTAATCGAGGCCTAGCGAACTCCAGATCTCATCGATACGATCTACAATAGCAGGATCCCGTTCGATAGGCCGTCCCCATTCACGATTGGTTTCACCGCGCAATTTATTAGTGGCATCCATACCCATTTTTGAACCTAGGCCAGACACCGGCGAAGCAAAGTCAAGATAATCAATCGGCGTATTTTCAATCAATGTCGTATCGCGCGCAGGATCCATTCGCGTGGTAATTGCCCAAATAACATCATTCCAGTCACGTACATTGACATCATCATCGACAACAATTACAAATTTGGTGTACATAAATTGGCGTAAGAAAGACCAAATTCCCATCATCACCCGTTTAGCATGACCAGGATATTGTTTTTTCATACTCACCACTGCCATCCGATAGGAGCAGCCTTCCGGTGGTAAATAGAAATCAACAATTTCTGGGAACTGTTTTTGCAGTATAGGCACAAACACTTCATTCAAGGCGACACCTAAAATAGCCGGTTCATCCGGTGGCCGTCCTGTATAAGTACTGTGATATATCGGATTTTTACGCTGCGTTATACGTTCCACTGTAAACACTGGAAAGCGGTCTACCTCGTTGTAATAACCTGTGTGATCACCATATGGGCCTTCATCAGCCATATCATCTGGATAAATAAAACCTTCCAATACAATCTCTGCACTTGCAGGTACTTGAATATCACTGCCAATACACTTCACTAATTCAGTTTTTGAACCTCGTAATAAACCTGCAAAAGCATATTCAGATAAGGTGTCAGGGATCGGTGTGACTGCTGCCAAGATGGTGGCAGGATCACAGCCAAGCACGACACTAATTGGAAACGGTTGTCCAGGATGAGCTTGTTGCCATTCTTTAAAGTCTAATGCGCCGCCACGATGAGATAACCACCGCATAATCAGTCGATTTTTACCAATAACTTGCTGGCGGTAAATACCCATATTTTGACGATCTTTATGCGGACCTTTGGTGACCACTAAACCCCATGTAATTAATGGTGCGGCATCTTCAGGCCAACAAAGCTGGATCGGATATTGGCTTAAATCAACAGCATCACCTTCGATCACCTGTTGTTGACAAGCAGCATATGTCACCACTTTTGGTGCCATATTAAGTACTTGTTTGAAGATCGGCATTTTCTGCCACACATCTTTCAGGCCTTTTGGAGGCTCAGGTTCTTTCAAAAAAGCTAATAATCGCCCCACTTCTCGCAAAGCTTCAACCGACTCTTCACCCATGCCTAATGCGACACGCTGAGGTGTACCAAAAAGATTAGCTAATACCGGCATATCACTGCCTTTCGGATTTTCGAATAACAAGGCTGGGCCACCCGCACGTAATACCCGATCACAGATCTCGGTCATTTCTAAAACAGGATCAACTTCTACGCTGATACGCTTAAGTTCACCTCGCTTTTCTAGGTGAACAATAAAATCCCTAAGATCCGTATATTTCATAGTTTCTCTATATCAATTGTACTGCTTTAAGTAGATGGTATTTAATTCAATCTAGCGAGTTTTATCTCACGTTACATATATTACTGCTGAAATTATCAATCAAGCAGCAATACCCGAATGTCTCAATAAGGCATCAATCTCAGGCTCACGACCACGAAACTGGATAAATAATTCCATTGGTTCGCGTGACCCTCCTTGCTCCAAAATGGATTCTAAAAATTCTATTCCAGTGGCACGATCAAAAATGCCATTCTCTTCAAACTTAGAAAATGCATCAGCTGATAATACTTCTGCCCATTTGTAACTGTAATAGCCCGCCGCATAACCACCTGCAAAGATATGTGAGAAGCTATGGGCAAACCGATTAAAGGTAGGTGTTTTAACTACGGCAACTTGATCACGCACTTCTGCTAATATCTTTGGCACTTGCTGGTCTTGCTCGGGATTAAATTCAAGATGAAGACGAAAGTCAAACAATGAGAACTCTAACTGACGCACCATAATCATTGCTGATTGGAAGTTACGCGCTGCAATCATTTTATCGAATAAATCTTGTGGCAGTACTTCACCCGTTTCAAAATGGCTAGAAATCAAATCTAAGGCTTCACGTTCCCATGCCCAATTTTCCATGAACTGGCTAGGTAACTCAACTGCATCCCATGCTACCCCATTAATGCCAGATACTCCTGCATGATGAATTTTAGTCAACATATGATGCAAACCATGTCCAAACTCATGGAATAAAGTAGTGACTTCATCATGACTAAATAAAGCCGGTTGTTCACCCACAGGCTCAGAAAAATTACAGGTCAAAAATGCAACGGGGGTTTGAATGCCAGCTTCTGTTTGACGGCGAACATAACACTCATCCATCCATGCTCCACCTCGTTTATGATTACGAGCATACATATCAAGATAAAATTGGCCACGCAATTCGCCATTGCCATCAAAGATCTCAAAAAAACGCACATCTTTATGCCAAACATCAACATCATGACGTTCTTTAATATCAAGGCCATAGAGGCGATTCACAACTGCAAATAAGCCTGAGACTACTTTATTTTCAGGAAAATAAGGTTTCAGCTCTTCTTGAGAAATCGAATAACGCTGTTGGCGTAATTTCTCAGCAAAATAGGTAACATCCCATGCTTCTAATTCAGTCATACCCGCCACTTCACTAGCATAGGCTTTTAGTTCAGAAAATTCTTGCTCAGCAATCGACTTAGATCGTGTGGCAAGATCGCTTAAGAAGTCTAGAACCTGTTGTGGAGACTGTGCCATTTTGGTCGCTAATGAGCGTTCCGCATGATTTTCAAACCCAATTAACTGTGCCAACTGATGCCTTAACTTTAAGATATCAGCCATAATGTCAGAATTATCCCACTGGCCTGCATGCGGGCCTTGATCAGATGCTTTTGTAGCAAAAGCCGTATACATTTCTTCACGAAACTCACGATCATCGGCATAAGACATCACTGGCATATACGAAGGAAAATCTAGTGTAAATAACCAGCCATTTAACTTTTCTCGCTGGGCAAACTGTTGTGCCATCGCTCTAGTCGACTCTGGCAAACCTGACAATAAAGTTTCATCAGTAATATGTTTTTTCCATGCATGAGTGGCATCCATCAAATTTTCTTCAAATTTAGCTGTCAGTTCAGTTAGTTTTTGAGAAATTTGTTTAAATTTATCTCGGTCGGTTTGCGATAATTCAACACCCGATAAACGAAAATCACGCAATGCGTTATCAATCACTTTTTTCTGTGCAATATCTAACTTTTCATAGTTAGGACCATTTGCCAATACCTTATATGCTTTATAAAGCTCTTCGTTTTGTCCCAACTCAGTGCCAAACTGACTAAGTTTTGGTAAACAGGCATTGTAGGCAACACGTAACTCATCTGAATTCATCACTGAATTAAGGTGGCTAACCGGTGACCAAACTTTATCTATAGACGCATCCAACGCTTCCATCGGCAATACTAAAGATTGCCATGTTGGCTGATCTTGATTTTTTAGTAAGTCGTCGATGGTTTGTTTGGCCTGTTGTAATACTTGATTTAATGCAGACTCAACCTGTTCTGGCTCGATCTTTGAAAAAGCGGGTAACACATTATTTTCTAATAAAGAATTGATCATAATCTTTCACAAAGTAATTAAAAGTAGAATCATTATACGTCAAGCTGAGTATGAAGTTTACTCATCATTCTACTTAGCTAATTTGTGTTCTGTCATATCAGCATAACCAGTCGCTATACTCACTCTATCCTGTAGATTATTCAGATAGTGAATAAAATTATTAAACGTCTTATAATTAAATTCGCAAACTTGGCAAACGAGCGACTTATGTTTATCTTAACGGGTACTAAACAAACTAATAATAATTAATTCTAAAAATGCACGTAATATTAGGTCAGTTATTCTGCTGTTGACCAGATTTTAATAAATTAATTTGTGGTAAAAATACAACTTAAATTTAATCATGAGTATAATAAACAACTCATGTCTTGATTCCAAAGGCTGTCCATGCGATTATTCTACTTACAAAAACCTTACATATTTCAGGATAAATAACGTGCCTAGGATTTCATTATTGTTCAAATTCATCATCTTAACAGCGAGCATGCTGTTAACTGGCTGTGCGACCACCAGTCAAGACAGTGCAGTTAATGATCCCTTTGAAGGATATAACCGCGCAATGTTTTCCATAAATGATGTAGTTGACACCTCGCTCATAAAACCTATTGCACAAGGTTATGATACGGTAATTCCTACTGGAATAAGCCAAGGCGTCAGTAATTTCTTCAACAATTTAGAAGATATCACCGTCATTTTAAATGACTTACTTCAACTTAAATTTGACCAAGCCTGGCATGATACGGGCCGTTTTGCATTAAACACAACGGTCGGTTTTGGTGGGGTACTTGACATAGCAACCTTGGCAGGTCACAAAAAGAATAATGAAGATTTTGGTCAGACTCTGGGTGTTTGGGGTGTTCAGCCAGGCCCTTACTTTGTTTTACCTATTTTTGGGCCCAGTAATATTCGCGATTCTGTTGGTTTATTAGCCGATATATACACCAATCCAATAAATCAAGACCATAGACCCACTCGTAACGCACTTCTTGCCACCGCTATCATCGATCGACGTGCCAGTTTTCTGGGTATCAGCAATGTAGTTGAAGAAGCGGCTTTAGATAAATATAGCTATGTTCGAAATGCCTTCATGCAACGTCGTCTCAACCTTATCTATGACGGTACTCCACCAGAAGATGATTTTGATGTTTTTGCTGACTAAACCATCTCAATGACGACAATATGTTGTCAGCAACATATAATACAAAGCCGAGCCAATGCTCGGCTTTTTTAATTACGCTACTGGTTTTTAACTATTTATGACAACTGCACTATTTATTATCGCCATTATTGCTGGTTTTGCTGTTCTGATATGGGGTGCGGATCGCTTTGTAGAAGGTGCCGCCAGTATTGCAACTAATCTGGGGATTTCACCGTTAATTGTTGGTTTGACCATTGTAGGTTTTGGTACATCAGCGCCAGAAATGCTGGTTGCAGCTCTCGCCTCCATTGATGGTGCACCGGCATTGGGCGTAGGTAATGCGTTTGGATCTAATATTGCCAATATAGGCTTAGTTTTAGGCGTGACGATTTTGATTACACCGCTCACTGTCAATTCTGTCAGCTTAAAACGTGAATTCCCGATGCTTGCATTTGTTATGGGGATAGCATTGTATTTAGTTTGGGATCTAGAGCTTAGTCATCTAGATGGCCTTTTGTTATTCTCTGGTTTTATATTTACCTTATTTGCTATGGCGTATATTGCGGTAAAAAGCACTAAAAAAGATCCGATGGCCCAAGATTTTGAAAGTGAATTCAACCAGCATAAAATGTCCACTAAAAAAGCCATATTGAGTTTTACTGTTGGCTTAATTGCATTGTTGATTGGTTCCAAAGCATTAGTTTGGGGCGCAACAGGCATTGCTCAGTTATTAGGTGTGAGTGATCTCATTATTGGTCTGACTATTGTTGCTATTGGTACCAGCTTGCCGGAACTTGCGGCTTCGATCATCTCGGCACTTAAAAATGAACATGATCTTGCCGTTGGTAATATTCTTGGCTCTAATATGTTTAATTTATTAGCCGTATTAGCCATGCCGGGATTAATTTCCCCGTTAACACTTGATCCTATGATTCTATTACGTGATTTTCCAATGATGGTTATATTAACACTTGCCTTATTCCTGTTTGCTTATTTTGGCAAAAGTGGCCGTATAGGACGCATTGCTGGTAGCTTAATGTTAATCAGTTATATTAGTTATAATGCCTTACTTGCCGTTCAATCTAGTCAAGGTATATAGGACCTCTGATGACAGACATTATGCAAACTCAAGCCGAGAAATTAAAAATTCTTGGACTTGCCGTAATTAATACCGAAATTGAGGCTATTTCTGCCTTACGTAACCGTATTGATAATACATTTGTAAAAGCTTGCCAGCATTTATTAAAGTGTGAAGGTCGTATTGTTGTCATCGGCATGGGCAAGTCAGGTCACATTGGTGGCAAAATTGCAGCAACCCTTGCCAGTACCGGTAGCCCTGCATTTTTTGTCCATCCGGGTGAGGCCAGCCATGGCGATCTTGGCATGATTACCGATAATGATGTGGTTATTGCCTTATCAAATTCTGGTGAAACTAGTGAAATATTAACCATTTTACCTCTTCTCAAACGACTCGGGGTACCACTTATTGCCTTAACTGGCCAGCCTGATTCGACACTGGCATCGTATGCAGATACTCATATTGATGTCAGCGTTACTAAAGAAGCTTGTCCTCATGGCTTAGCACCGACCTCAAGCACCACTAGCGCCTTAGTTATGGGTGATGCCTTAGCCATTTCGTTATTAGAAGCCAAGGGGTTTACGGCAGAAGATTTTGCACTGTCGCATCCAGGTGGAAACCTTGGCCGTCGCTTGCTGCTACGTGTCAGTGATATCATGCATATTGGTGATGCCATACCACAGGTTTCTGATAAGTCACTTATCAGTGATGCCTTAGTCGAAATGACTGATAAAGGACTAGGCATGACCGCTGTGATTGATAGTCGTGAGCACGTTATAGGTATATTCACCGATGGTGATTTACGACGTGTTATCGCCCAACGAGTCGATGTTCACACCACCAATCTGACAGCGTTTATGACATCAAATTGTAAAACAGGTCAGTCCGATATGCTAGCCGCTGAAATCTTAACGCTGATGCAACGCCATAAAATTAACGCCTTATTAATAACGGACAGTGAGCAACAACTTGTCGGTGCCATTAATATGCATGATCTACTTCGTGCTGGTGTTGTATAAATGACAAACTTTATTCAGCTAAAATCTAAACATCTTATATTCATGCGAATAAACAGGAAATAATATGCAAGATATCCTCGCCCGTACCAAAGATATTAAACTCGTCATTTTTGATGTTGATGGTGTTCTGACTGACGGTAGTATCATCATAGGAGATAATGGTGAGGAATATAAAGCATTTCACTCGCGTGATGGTCATGGCATGAGACTGCTACAATATACCGGTGTCGAGATTGCCATCATTACTGGCCGCACATCAAAAGTGGTTGAACATCGTATGACCAGTTTAGGTATTAGCCATCTTTACCAAGGGCAGAAAGTAAAATTACCTGCGTTTGAAGACCTGATTGAACGCTTAAAGCTTAAACCTGA
The DNA here is from genome assembly GCA_034110895.1 of Gammaproteobacteria bacterium. Lineage (GTDB taxonomy): Bacteria > Pseudomonadota > Gammaproteobacteria > Nitrosococcales > Methylophagaceae. Next base: position 26,106 of record JAWUYH010000019.1, read on the forward strand.
ACAATGTGCTTATGTGGGTGATGATTGGGTTGATTTGGCCATTATGAGCCGAGTTGGTTTAGCAGTGGCCGTTCAGGATGCTGATGCTCTCGTTAAAAAACAAGCACATTGGATAACGCCAGCCAAAGGTGGCAAGGGCGCAGCTCGCGAAGTATGCGAACTAATTATGAAGGGACAGGGAACCTTACAGGATCAAATTGAACGCCACTTCTAATAGGCCCTTTTTATTCAAACTATTGCTGCCTTTATCAGCAATAATAACGCTGTGGCTGTTATTCAGTGAAGATACTGTAAAAAAAGTCAGTCAGCAACAGACTATTTCACGCACTAGTGACTATGCCATGACAAATTTCACCATGACAGTAATGAATAAATTTGGCAAACCATCACGCATTATTTCAGGTAAAGAAATGCAACATTATCCTGCCGATGATAGTACTGAAATCGATGCTGCTGTTGCCAAAATTATAGAAGAAGGCAAAGACACTTGGCTAATATCAGCCAATAAAGCGTTTAGCCAAGGTAAAGGTGAAGATATTTTGCTGACAGGTAATGTTATCATCACTCAGACAAACAATAGGGAAATTGAGTTACGTACTGAAAAACTCAATTTAGATACCTTACAAAATACTGCTTACACCGATCTTGCTGTCAGCATGAAATCGCCTCATGGTATAACCCATTCAGTCGGACTTCATGCCAGCCTCCAACAAAAGACGATCAACCTCCATTCCAGAGTAAGAGGACATTATGATGCGCCACCTACAAACTAAACTTCTAATCTTACTGATTGCTTTTATGCCCTCACTGTCATGGGCACTGCCTAGTGATCGTGACAAACCCATTGAAATTGAAGCTGATCACGCCCAAATGGATGATTCAGAGGGCATCACTCAATATAAAGGTAAAGCCATTTTAACCCAAGGTACATTGCGTATCGAAGGCGACATTATTACCTTTTATTACGATGAAAATAAACAACTATCAAAAGCGGTAGCGCAGGGTAATTTAGCTACCTACAAACAGGTTCAAAAACTGGGAGAAGTCCCTGTACGTGCTCGTGCATTGCAGATGGAATATCATGCTAAATCACAAAAAATTTATCTGCTTGGTAAAGGCCATGTATGGCAGGCAGGTGATGAATTCACCGGTAATAAAATTGAATATGATATTAATAAAAATTTAGTGAATGCCAACTCTGCCCCGGTTGAAGTGAATGGCGAAATACGCAAAACCGAACGTGTTCACATTATTATCCACCCCCCCGGTAGCAATAAAAAAACAAGCCCTGCTAAAATAATACCTAAGACAGAGCTTGACAGTCGAGCACCCGTTAACAGTACAAATCCTGTTCAGTATCCTGCAGCAATAACAACAAGTGGACTCAACGTTCGAACTGGGCCTAGCGTTCAATATAATAAGGTTGCTAGTTTTGTCAAAAGTAGCGAAGTACTCATTTTGACCGAACAAAAAGACTGGCTACAAGTCAGGGGTGAAATAGAGGGTCAAGTGGTTATTGGCTGGGTAAACCGCCATTATATTCAACTAAAACCATAATATTAGGCACACAATGAGTATTTTATCCGCCCAGCAATTATCGAAACGTTTTGGATCGCGTCAAGTCGTTAAAAACATTTCCCTAGAAGTTAAAAGTGGTGAAATTGTGGGCTTATTAGGGCCCAACGGTGCCGGAAAAACGACTAGTTTTTATATGATCGTCGGTTTGATTCCTGTTGATAGTGGTACCATTTTCCTTGATCAGCAGGAACTCACTCGCGACCCAATCCATACACGCGCCCAACTTGGTATCGGTTATTTACCACAAGAAGCTTCCGTATTTCGTAAGCTATCAGTCGAAGATAATTTATACGCTATTATTGAGACTCGAAAAGACATTGATAAGCTTGCTAAACTTGGACTATTAGAAAGTTTGTTAGCCGATTTTCACATCGAACATATTCGAAAATCATTAGGCATGGCTTTGTCTGGTGGTGAGCGTAGACGAGTTGAAATTGCCCGCACCTTGGCGATGGAACCAAAGTTTATATTATTAGATGAACCCTTTGCTGGCGTTGATCCTATCTCGGTGCTCGATATCCAAGGCATTATCAAGGAGCTTTCAGAACAAGGTATTGGCATTTTGATTACGGATCATAATGTGCGTGAAACGCTTAAAGTGTGTGAACGAGCTTATATTTTTAATGAAGGTGAAGTCATTGCTAGAGGAACTCCTGACGAAATTCTGCAAGATAAACATGTTTTAAGTGTTTATTTGGGCCAAGACTTTAGACTTTAAACTAGGTCAAACCAGTGAATATGTGTTTATAAAAACAGCCAAACCATCTCTAACAACACGTATTTATTAGATATTATAAATTGAATGTAATGACCTAACGTGTTTCATAAATATCATGTTGATGTTATTTATTGTCTTCATCTTATTTGTGGTATTTATAAAACTGTCCCCACTATTTACCAACGCTATGACATCTGGTTTTATAGCGTTGAGATAGACTCTATTAGTTTATTTAAGATAGAGTACATCGTCCGAGTGTGGGCCTCAGCCAAGCTTAATCCTAAATGAGCCAGCCCTTTTAGCCTTGACTGTTCTGTTCGCTATAGTGCCCTTTTATTTAGGCCTATTTATTCAAATCGACACTCCTTCTCTAAGAGCCGTTCGTTTACTAGCTGTTCTTAAATTTACCCGTTATTCTCATTCATTATCGACTTTAGTACAGGCACTTAAAAATAATTTCCTGATATTATTTGGCCATTAAGAAGATTACGGAGGTTAATAGCATTAGCTTCATCCGGCATGTGTCAGCTTGAACTTAATGTCCAAACTGAAGCCATCGCTTCTATTCCATAAGCAATGTGAAAAGCCGCCATCACATTAACAGCAATAGGATATGGTGACGTTGTACCTTTAATCATGACAGGTACAATTTTGGCAATGATTATTCCTGTTCATCGCCTACTACGGCCTTTCTTTCAGGAAAAAATAGCCGAGGTTCAACCCTTACATTATTCAAACTAACACCAAGATGTAAATGAGGTCCTGTCACTCGGCCCGTCATACCTACAGTACCTATTACTTCCCCTTGTTTGATTGCCTGGCCCATTGTTACACCAATATTATCCATATGACAGAACATTGTTACCAAACCCTGACCATGATCAATAAAGACCGTATTACCATTAAAGAAATAGTCACCCGTATTACGAATCACACCAGCAGCAGGCGCACGAATCTCAGTTCCTGTAGGAGCAGCAATATCCATTCCACTATGCGGCCTACGTGGCTGACCATTAAAGACACGTCGACGACCAAATAGACCACTCACTCGCCCTTCAATCGGCCATGCAAAATTCAATGCCACATCGCCTTCCGTCCAGTATTTTAAAGCCGATCCGATCAGTTTCTTTTCAGTATTAATTCGCGTCATATCGTAATTAGTAGGATTAACTTTACGTTTATCTTTAATTTCAATATGCTGGGTTGGATAGGTTTTATCACCGATTTCAAAGTTTATTGTAGTGATTTTACCTAATGATTTCACTTTTAATGTTTGCCTGCCGACTTTGGCCGTTAAAGGAATACCTACTACAGCAAGCCATTGCTGCTCTTGCTTTAGCACCATCACTTGCCGCTTGTAATAATGAACTAAAGGCTTCACATCTATCGAAGCATCTATCGGTACAATAACCACTCCACCAGGAACGGCAGATTGTTGTGGTAATGTCAGCGCAGAAACTGACATACTTATGAGTAGTGTCAACGTCAAACCAATAAATCTAATCATTTTTTATTCCTTTAATTTCACACACTAACTGTCCTTGTTGTAATCGGATATTGATATGTTGATTGAGTTCAGCTTCATCAACGCGGTGTAATACTCGGCCCGAACCCACCGTTGTCGTTATACTATATCCCCGCTCTAACGTTCGCAAAGGACTAACAGCAGCAAGCGTACCTATTTTTTGGCCTAAACTCGATTTATGCTGGCTGATTAGTATTTGCATTGCTACCTTTAATTGTTTCTGTAATTGTCTAACATTGACTTGCTGCTGATTAATCTTTGCTAATGGTATATTGAGTTGCAAGCGCTGATTTAGCTCTGTGAAGTGAGAGTGAATACGCTCCTGCTTTTGCTGAATGGCTAGCTGCAATCGGCCTGCTAATGACCCTATCTTATAGTGCTGTATTTCAATTTTTTCTTGCGGATGTTTCAGCCTTACCGACCAATAATCTAATCGCTGGCGTTGACCGTTAGTAATATGTAAGAAACTACGGTTTAACTGTTGCTGCAATCGATCAAGCTTTTGAATATGCTGGTTAATGGCTAGTTGTGGTTTTGGCAGTCGTTGTTGCAAGTGTTTTACATGGCGGCGTTCATTTTGTAAACGATGCGACATAAACAAACTCAATCGTCGACTATGGCTTTGAATCTTAGCTAGCCATTGAATGGCATCAGGTACAGCAAGTTCGGCTGCAGCTGAAGGTGTTGGTGCTCTAATATCAGCCACAAAATCGGCAATAGTGAAATCTACCTCATGCCCAACCGCACTTATCACTGGGATCTTACAGGCAAAGATGGCAAGCGCAACATGCTCGTCGTTAAAACTCCATAGATCTTCTAAAGAGCCACCACCGCGGCTAACAATTAATAGTTCACATTCTTGTCGCTGGTCAGCCAGCTTAAGTGCCGTTGCAATTTGTTTTGCAGAATCAACGCCCTGCACAGCTACAGGATAAAGAATGACATTAGCCGCAGGAAACCGCCGCTTTAATACGGTCAAAATATCATGCACTGCCGCACCACTGGCCGATGATATAATTCCTATGCTGGTCGGCAGTGCTGGCAATGATTTTTTATGTGCCTGATCAAATAAACCTTGTTCTCCAAGGCGATGTTTTAAGGCTTCAAATGCATGTTGCAAGGCGCCACTACCTGCTTCCTCCATGTGTTCAACAATAAGTTGAAATTCACCTCGGCCTTCATACAATGTCACCCTAACGCGTAACAAGACCTGCATACCATTCTTCGGCGTGAACCGTAAATTTCGGTTGCGTGTTTTAAACATAGCACAGCGCACCTGCGCCGCTTCATCTTTCAAGGTGAAATAAATATGGCCTGAACCTGGCATCGCTAAATTTGATATTTCACCTTCTACCCACACCAATTGAAATGAACCTTCCAAGGCAACACGCGCCTCGCGCACCAGCCGCGATACCATGTAAATTTCTTTAACGGGACGGCTTGCGAGTGAGCTGTCCTTATCTGATGAAACAAGTGATGCCATAAACTCTAGAGATCCTGATATAATTAGAGGATTATATTACAGTAATTTCAGGAATCTGCCCCATGAGAATTGCTCAAGAAGCGCTTACGTTCGATGACGTATTATTACTCCCAGCTTACTCAAACGTGATGCCACGTGATGTTAACCTGACCACTAAACTGACGCGCAACATCAACATCAATATCCCTTTGTTATCTGCAGCAATGGATACTGTGACCGAGAGTCGCTTAGCTATTGCGATGGCAAAAGAAGGTGGCTTAGGCATATTGCATAAAAATATGACCATTGAAGAGCAAGCTAACGAAGTATGGAAAGTCAAAAAATTTGAAAGTGGTGTAGTGCGTGATCCTATTACTATAAGTTCGACGGCCACTATCGGAGAAGTAGTTGAACTAACCCGTGCTAATAATATTTCTGGTGTTCCTGTTGTAGATGGTGACAATCTAGTAGGTATTGTGACTAGCCGTGATTTACGCTTTGAAACGCACTTTGAAAATCCAGTTTCTTCCGTTATGACACCAAAAGAAAAATTAGTCACCGTTAAAGAAAATACAGATCGCAAAGAGATCCTCAATTTACTTCACACTCACCGCATTGAAAAAATACTGGTGATTGATGATAACTTTCATTTGCAAGGCATGATTACCGTTAAAGATATTCAAAAATCAACCGATAATCCGTTGGCATCAAAAGATGATCAACAACGGTTACGAGTGGGCGCAGCAACTAGTATTGGTAGTGAAAGTAAGGCAAGAGTTAAAGCACTAGTGGAAGCTGGGGTTGATGTTATTGTTGTAGATACAGCTCACGGTCATTCACAGGGCGTATTAGACCAGGTCCGTTGGGTTAAAGACAATTATCCACAAGTACAAGTTATCGGTGGCAACATTGCGACCGGTGCCGCTGCTTTGGCATTAGTTGAAGCTGGCGCAGATGCGGTTAAAGTCGGTATAGGTCCAGGTTCAATTTGCACCACGCGTATCGTTGCTGGTGTTGGCGCACCACAAATTAGTGCCATCAGCAATGTCGCAAAAGCACTGGAAGGTACTGGTGTTCCATTGATTGCTGATGGTGGTATTCGTTATTCGGGTGATATTGCAAAAGCATTGGTAGCGGGTGCCCATACCATTATGTTGGGTGGCATGTTTGCTGGTACTGAAGAAGCGCCAGGTGAAGTTGAATTATTTCAAGGCCGCTCGTATAAATCATACCGCGGTATGGGTTCGATGGGGGCTATGCAACAAAAACAAGGTTCTAGTGATCGTTACTTCCAAGAATCAAGTGAAGCTGATAAATTAGTACCAGAAGGTATTGAAGGACGTGTACCTTACAAAGGTGCATTATCAGCTGTTATTCACCAATTACTCGGTGGTATACGCGCTAGCATGGGTTACACAGGCTCTGCAGATATCGAACAAATGCGCACTAAACCTGAGTTTGTTCGTGTAACTTCAGCCGGTATGAATGAAAGTCATGTCCACGATGTCACCATTACTAAAGAAGCGCCTAACTACCGTGTAAGTTAAACGGTATTTATGCCCTTAAAAACCAGAGTTGTGATATCACGGCTCTGGTTTTTGTCCTTAAATAGTCCGTATTTTCAGAGAATCTTATGAGCCACAATATCCATGACCACCGAATTCTTATTGTTGATTTTGGATCACAATATACCCAATTAATCGCACGCCGTATCCGTGAAGCAGGTGTTTATTGTGAATTGAGAAATCCTGAAATTAGCGAGGCAGAAATCAAAGAGTTTAATCCCAAAGGAATTATTCTTTCTGGTGGCCCTGACTCAACTATTGGTGATGAAGCACCTGTCGCTCCACAATGTGTGTTTGAACTAGGCATACCTGTTTTTGGTATTTGTTATGGCATGCAAACAATGGCCATGCAACTAGGTGGACAAGTCGAGTCATCAGCGCATCGTGAATTTGGTTATGCTCAGATCCGTGCTCGTGGCCATTCAGCATTATTGCGTGATATCCAAGATCACACCACCGCAGAAGGTTATGGCTTACTTGATGTGTGGATGAGTCATGGTGATCGTGTCGCCGAAATACCAGAAGGTTTTAAAGTTATCGCCAGTACAGACAGCGCACCTTTTGCAGGTATGGCTGACGAACAACGCAAATTCTACGGCGTTCAATTTCATCCAGAAGTAACCCATACTTTACAAGGTCAACCAATTATTGAACGCTTCATCACTGAAATCTGTGGCTGCGATACCTTGTGGACATCAGCACAAATCATTGATGACAGTATTAAAACAATCCACCAACAAGTAGGCACTGATGATGTTTTATTAGGTTTGTCTGGTGGTGTAGATTCATCTGTCGTTGCCGCATTATTACACCGCGCTATAGGCCAACAACTTACCTGTGTATTTGTTGATAATGGCTTACTTCGTCAAAATGAAGGCGATCAAGTGATGGCCATGTTTGCCAAACACATGGGGATCAAAGTTATCCGTGTTGATGCTGAAAAACGCTTCCTTGGCGAACTAGCCGGTGAAAATGATCCCGAAGAAAAACGCCGCATAATTGGTCGTGTATTTGTCGAGATTTTTGAAGAAGAGTCTAACAAACTCAACAATGTTAAATGGTTGGCACAAGGTACCATTTATCCCGATGTAATCGAATCAGCAGCTGCCAAAACAGGCAAAGCACAGATCATCAAAACCCACCATAATGTGGGTGGCTTACCAAAACACATGAAACTAAAATTGCTCGAGCCTTTACGTGAATTATTTAAAGACGAAGTGCGTAAGTTGGGAGTAGAGCTGGGACTTCCTCGTGACATGGTTTATCGCCATCCATTTCCTGGCCCCGGTCTTGGTGTTCGCATTTTGGGAGAAGTCAAAAAAGAGTATGCCGACTTATTACGAAAAGCTGACAAGATCTTTATCGATGAGCTTTATAAACATGATTTATACGATAAAACCAGCCAAGCTTTTGTTGTATTCCTACCTGTTAAATCGGTTGGCGTAATGGGTGATGGTCGCCGCTATGATTATGTTGTTTCATTACGGGCAGTAGAAACTATCGACTTTATGACCGCACGCTGGGCTCATTTACCTTATGATTTCTTAGGGCTTGTTTCTAACCGCATCATCAATGAAGTAGATGGTGTTTCAAGGGTAACCTACGACATATCAGGTAAACCACCAGCAACAATTGAGTGGGAATAAACCTAATTTTTAAAGAAAAAAAGAGGATCTTATGGCGAATAATCGTTTTACATTACAAAGTTTTTTATTGCGACTAGTGTTTGCTTTAGTGCTCGTTTATGCTAGTTATAACCCAAGTAGTTATAGCTTTTTCCATTGGGCTAAGCAGGCTTTATTTGGTAATGCTTTAGCCATATCGCCCCCTTTTGCTATGTCTGCAGTAGTATTAATTATTGGATGGACAATTTATCTTAGAGCCACGCTAAATGCCTTAGGCGGGCTAGGATTAACACTTGCTTTTGCCTTCTTTGCAATCCTTCTTTGGTGGTTTATTGATTTAGACCTGATTGGCCTTGATAGTATTTCCGCCATGACTTACATCGTTTTATTCATTTTAGCCGCTATACTTGCCACCGGGATGTCATGGTCACATATACGCCGTAAAATGTCAGGACAACTGGACGTAGATGATGTAGATGATTAACATCAGTACACTGACCACAGGTATAACTTTAAGTTTAAGTTTAAGTTTAAGTTATTCACGGTATTGTTTTAAGATTTGACCGGATTGATATTTCAGCGTTTTTTTAAAGACACTGTGAATATCAGACTTTATATAGCCTAATGGCTAATCATTTAGAATCAACATAACGCTAGCATCAATCATCGTTATTGTTCAGTACGATCGACATAATGATTATTTTAGTGGCAAAACCAACATAGCCTTATCAATAACTTTTTAACTCAACCTATAGGACTCATCTGACGATGGCCAACAGTAAAAAATACACCTTCAAAGTCAAACAAGATAGATCGTCTTGGTCGGCACAAATCATACGTCGTGTCTCTTCGCAAAAAACACTTGTCTCAAAAAGACAAGGTGGTTTTAAATCTGAAGCAGAAGCACAAGCTTGGGCTGAAAAAGAACTTGTTTCATTTTTTGAAAATCTTAGCGCACGCAATAAGCGTCGTTCAAAACCACGCACCGAAAGTTAAACTATTTAATTATTAATAACAATAGAAAAGAAAAAGGGCAGTATAAACTGCCCTCTTGTTAGACTAATTTAATGAAAATGCTTACACATCATAGTTAGTGGATGAAATATCACCACCTCGGCCAGTCCAATTAGTATGGAAAAATTCACCGCGAGGTTTATCTAAACGTTCGTAGGTATGTGCACCAAAATAATCACGCTGCGCTTGTAAAAGATTAGCAGGTAAACGTTCACTACGGTAACCATCATAAAATGATAAAGCACTACTAAAGGTAGGTGCAGGTATACCTATAGAAATCGCACACCCTACCGCCTTACGCCAACCCGGCAATGCTTTTGTAATCGCATCAATAAAGAATTGGTCCAATAACAAGTTTTGTAGTTCGGGTTCACTGGTGAAAGCATCACGGATATTGGCTAAAAACTGGCTGCGGATAATACAACCACCGCGCCACATAAGAGCTATACCACCATAATTCAGCTCCCAACCATAGGTTTCAGCGGCTTCACGCATCAACATATAACCTTGGGCATAAGATATAATTTTTGATGCATATAAAGCATCACGAATAGCATCCACCATTTCAGCTTTGTCACCTACAAATTCACTGGCCATTCGTGGTAAAACCTTAGATGCCGTAACTCGCTCGCTCTTGCGTGCAGACAAACAACGCGCAAAAACGGCTTCACCAATTAAGGTCAGTGGGATTCCTAGGTCCAGCGCATTCATGCCGGTCCATTTACCGGTACCTTTTTGGCCTGCTGTATCAAGAATATGATCAATTAACAATGATCCATCATCTTCTTTAACCGCTAAAATATCGCGGGTAATTTCAATTAAATAAGAATCCAATACGCCGTGGTTCCATTCAGCAAACACCGCCTGAATTTCATCACCTGACATACCCAGACCTTCTCGCATCATTTGATAGGCTTCGCAAATTAATTGCATATCACCATATTCAATACCGTTATGTACCATTTTCACATAGTGACCAGCACCATCATTTCCGACCCAGTCACAACAAGGTTCGCCATCAACCTGTGCAGCAATCGCTTGAAAGATTGGTTTTACAGAAGGCCATGCACCTTGATTACCACCAGGCATAATTGAAGGTCCAAAACGCGCTCCTTCTTCGCCACCCGATACACCACTACCGATAAATAAAATACCTTTTTGATGCAATTCGTGTGTACGTCGGTCACTATCATCATACAAAGAATTACCACCATCAATAATGATGTCACCTTTATCAAGATAGGGCACTAACTGTTCGATGAAACTATCCACTACAGGGCCAGCTTTTACCATCAACATAATGCGTCGTGGTGATTTTAATGATTGAACAAATGATTTTAAATCGTAATAACCAATAATATTGGTATCTTTTGCTGGTCCCGCGAGAAATTCATCTATTTTAGTGGTTGTGCGGTTATGAACGGCAACAGTAAAACCATGGTCATTCATATTCAATACTAAATTCTGCCCCATTACTGCTAGTCCAACTAAACCGATATCTGCTTTTACAGTCATTTCTACTCCATTCATTGATTTATTACCTTAATATATTCGCCATCAGCTTCACGTGTTGAACCCACTATTAATCTACAATTACCGTTAGTCACGTTACACTCGACAGCACCTGAAACTTCTATTATTTCGCCTTTTTTAGCTTGTCCTACATAGGTGTGAGTAAACGACCACACTTCTGGAGTCAATTTATCATCAACTAGGTACACTGCTGGAAAATCAAAGGATCGAAAGTCATCAATCACTTTGGTTGTTATTGTTCGCATTCCTTGCTTTTGGTACTGATCTTGATCCTGTTTAATTTCATCACTTAGGCACACCATGCCGAGGTCAAATTTAATGCCATCAATGGCCGCTTTGTTGTTTTTGCGATATTCATGCCAAGAAAACTCATCAAAACTTAATTCACCTGCTCGCCGTTGAAAATTATCTTTCATCAAGGTTATATCTAAGTCACTAATATCCCCTGAAAGCAGCGCAAGCTTGAGTGCTTGACGCGCTTTTTTAAACTGTTGTCGGCCAAACACCACCAGATCGATATCAGATGTTGCGCTTTGTTGATTAATTAACATTGAGCCTGTCAGCCCAAAAGCATCAACATCAGCACCAAAGCGCGCCAAGATAGGGAGCAATTGATGTAATTTCTGTTCTATTATGTCATTGGGCTCTCGTTGTAAAACATCGAGCAACCTCTGTTCAGGTCGATGATGCTGCACAATATCTTTAAGCTCGACAGCATGAAAATTGGCATCAAATTGGGGGGATTGGTAAAGATATTGGGGGTATGATTGTTGTAATAGCTTATTTGCTGGATCAGTATTAATTTTTTGCCATTCAATGCCATCCCTGACATATCGCAAAAAACAGCCTACTTTTCCTTGGTGAGATTGATAACTTACTACAGCAAATACTAAACCTTCCTTAGTTTGGATAAAGTCTTTGGGATAGTAAGGAAAAGCGCTATTTCTCATGTACCGAATATTCTACACGTATTCGTATTTTTCAACCATATCCATTAAGCGATTCGCCTCAACCACACCCAAATTCCGGTCAACGATAATATAATGAATAACACTGCAATAAAGTCAACAAACCAGATACCGACTTGGCCTAAAATATGTCCTTGATGCACATCTAATAAAAGCTGTTCAAGTGTGACACCTTGGCCATGGAAATAAGTAATTAATTCATCTTCTAATGATTTGGGCATTGGGCTTGGCACACTCCAGCCAATACCTTGTAATGAAATAGGCTCCCACTTTTCCAGCATAAAATCACTTCGCCACATACCCTCACGTGTTTGAATAACGGGCTCACCATGGAACACACCTATATTTTGAATCCTCGGTGGGATCCCAGCAGCCAAGCCCATGCGCTCAATAAATTCACCGTCAGAAGTCAATAAGATTAAGGCATCATCAGTGGCTAGAATGATCACTTCATCTAACACTATACCGCCTAATAATGGCCTTTGTGCCTGAGTAACCGGCTTATCATCGACAAAGACCTCGCTACCAAATTGTGAAATTATAGAGTGATCTAACAAATAAATAGCATCGGCTTGTACATTATCCACATCGTAATGATTTAATAGCCATGGCCAAGTCAGATATTGTTTATCTAGCTTTAAGTCGACAGAATGATTTAGTAAGAGACCTGTTATAAACATTAACAGCACAAACAGAGCAATAACAGCAGCAATACTACGACGTAAACTTTGACTCCTCCGGTTCATATCATCACTCTATTCATTTAAAATCAACTTAAATATAATGCACTAAACTTTCGATACAAGCAAAAAAGTACCTTGTGTACTAGGATCGACTCACTTAAGTATTTCCATCTGATTTTTGGATCGACTCCAAATTCACGATGGATCTTTTCAATTGTTCCATCTTTGTGCATTTTTCAGATCGCATTATCAAAGTCATCTCGGAGCTTTTTGCTCTCTTTTATTTATTTTGACCAAGCAATATAAAGCCCCCCGTCTGTTAAATCATTACCAATCAGTTTCAAATTCAATTTTTTGTTTGGGTACTTCTGTTTAATTCTCTACCGAGCAACTGATATATTTTCGAGTAATACATCAATTCGAACATTTGAATGAGTTGAGTAACATCGGTTGTTCCAGTTTTATTGACGGCCTCTGAAGAAATAAGTTCGCTTAACTCATCACTAATGGGATAAGACCTAACTAACTCCAGCTGTAATCGCCTAAAATCATTCAAAATAATATTATTAAGGCTGGTGTTAGCAGTTGCCAAAATATGGGCGTCACCTTTAGTCATTGCTTTTGATAAATACTATTCATTCTTATTTTCTTGGTTTTTCCACAGCATAAACAGAGCGTAATGTGTACCATTTTTAACCTCACACACTGCCCTTGCTAATGGAATAAATTCAAGCGTCAAGGTATGACCATTCATTGCCAGCAACTGCATTGCTATTTCTGCTACATAGCCTTATTTATATAAATTTCTCCCGCCAAATGACTGCCAGTTTGAAGATGTCATATCTATGACTTCTGAAGCACTTAGGAATGATGCAAGTATAAAAGTGAAGTAAATGACGATAATCTTTGTCATTTTAGAGCTTATAGTTTGAATCATATCTTCTTCTTAAAGGTTTAACACCTGTATATTCATCAAAAGGTGCTAATTTACAGTCAAATTTATTGCAGTTATATGGGCTCCTATGAACATAAACTTATTAGTTGAATAACACCCGTAAAAATGTCACCTTCTACTTAATATAGTCTAATTCACTTCTAAATTGACAGCCACAGAACCAGCAGCTGCAAGTCAAATAGTCACTCGTCATGGCTGTTTAGTGCCCCTAATACTTTTTCGTTTAAGTTCTGTAGCGAGCAAGGGCTAAAGCAGGTCACTATTGACTCGCTGATGGAGAATGGTACTATTTATATCTGATAAAACTAGGATTTTTCAGTTTCCTAAATCCAGCTAGATACAAAGATAAATATTAAATTAACTGAAACTTTATCTTTCGTTTTTCACCAAGCTCAGCAATTGGCTTATAATTTAGTCTGGGTTTTTCTATGAAGTCGAAAAAAAATAATGAAAGCTAATACGCTAACAATAATAACTAGACTTTTTTTATGGTTATGGCTCGTTTCATTCAGCTTAAATAGCTTAGCAGCATTAAACCAAACAGCCTCAACCGAAGAAACACCTGCTGTAGAAAAAGTCCGCCTGCAATTAAAATGGTTTAACCAATTTCAATTCGCCGGTTATTACGCTGCTGTTGAGCAGGGTTATTACGTAGCCGAGGGCCTTGATGTTGAGATTATCGAACGTCAACTCGATAAAAGTGTAGTAAAACAAGTTATTTCAGGCGCAGCAAATTATGGCGTCGGTGACTCTGGTTTACTTTCACAATTTGTACAAGGTGAGCCGGTGACGGCGCTTGCGGCAATATTCCAACACAATCCATTAGTTTTATTTACCAGACAAGATTCAGGTATCATCAGCCCATATGAAATGGTAAATAAGCGTATTATGTTAGATACGCTTAGTGCCAATGAAGCACCACTCAGAGCGATGTTAACAGCTGCAAAAATCACCGACAAAAACTTTACCTTACTCCAACAAAGTAATGATTACAGCTTACTTACACAAGGCAAGGTTGATGTTATTTCTGGTTATATGACTGACCAGCGGTATTATTTCAAGCAACAAGGCGTGAAAATAAATGTGGTTAACCCGCAAAATTATGGCATAGATTTCTATGGTGATATTCTTTTCACCAGTCAACAGGAATTACGCGATCATCCACAACGTACTAATAAGTTTTTGCGTGCCTCGCTAAAAGGTTGGCAATATGCCCTTGCTCACCCTGAAGAACTCATCCAAATAATTCATCAAAAATATAAAAGTCGACTTAGCTTAAAACACCTGCGATTTGAAGCAGCAGAAACGCGTAAGTTAATTGCATCTGATGTCGTTCCTCTCGGGCTGATAGATCTAAACCGCTTAAAAGCAATTGTTCAATTGCAAACACCTGCGGACTTAAATAAAACGATCAGCGATAACGATTTATCTGCATTTATTTATCAGCAAAAAAACAGCTTGATTAGTCTCACTGAGCAAGAGCAAGCGTGGCTTAATACACATCCTGTCATCACCGTGGGTATTGACTCAGATTATGCACCTTATGAGTCTATCGATGGCGAGGGTCATTATGTCGGCATGGTGGCAGGCTATTTACAGCTTATCGAAAAAAAGCTTGGAATACAGTTTGAGATTCACGGCAACAAAACATGGTCAGAAACTTTTAATATGGCAATGCGCGGTGAGCTAGATATGCTGTCAGCTGCTGCCCAGACACCCGAACGTTTAAACCATTTCACTTTTGTTAAACCGTTTAAATCAGCTCCTGTTGTAATCATAGATAATGGAGGGGGTGGTTTTATTGGAAAGCTAGACAACTTAAATAACAAACGAGTGGCCGTTGAAAAAGACTATTTCATGGAGGAGTTACTAACAACGCAATACCCAAATATAAGCTTAACCCTTGTCAATAGCACTAAAGATGCCTTGAACCTTGTTGCTGATGAAAAAGTAGATGCCTATGTTGGTGATGCTGGCACTACCAATTATGTAATCAAAAAAGAGGGTTTGCTTAGCTTACGCTTTTCAGGGCAAACACCCTATACCAGTGAACAAAGCATTGCTGTTTATAGGGGTAATGTTGAATTAGCATCTATTATGGATAAGGCCATGGCAGCTATAACATTAGAGGAAAGTGATGCCATATTTAATTACTCGCTGGGGCTACAAATTGAGCAGGGGATTAATACTAAGACTTTAGTTAACTACGCCCTTATTATAGTGGTTGTATTCCTGTTATTTTTTGTATGGATACTTAAATTACGCAAACAGATCAACTTACGTAAACAAGCAGAAAAAGTTGCAATTCAGGCCCAGCGAGATACACAAAATGTTTTGATGGCTGCCACAGAAGTGTCGATCATTGAAACAGATCGAAATGGTCTGATTAGCATGTTTAATTCTGGTGCTGAACGTATGCTAGGTTATAGCGCAGTAGAAATGATCGGCCACACTACACTAACACTTATACATCTTGATAAAGAGGTCATCCAGCGAGCTCAACAATTAAGCCATGAACTGGGTTATAAAGTATCAGGATTTGATGTTTTTGTTACCAAAACAGCTTTAGACGGTGCAGAGAGAAGAGAATGGACCTATGTTTGTAAAAATGGCACACATATAACAGTATCGCTAGTGATGACTGTTGTATGTTCTTCCGAGGGTGACATCATAGGTTACCTAGGTATAGCACAAAATATTTCAACGCAGAAGTTACTCGAATATAATTTGATGCAGGAAGTTGAGCGGCAAAAAAAATTAGTCCATCAAATGCCAGGGATTATTTATCAGTACCAACTTTTACCAGATGGACGTGCATGTTTTCCTTATGCCAGTGATGGTATTCGTGAAATTTATGAAGTTTCACCAGAACAAGTTCGTACAGACGCTACTGCGGTGCATGATGTTTTCCATCCTGATGATTATGATAGAATTGAAAAATCGATTAAAGTATCAGCGACCACCATGAGACTCTGGGAGATAGAGTATCGCGTAATACTCCCTATCAAAGGTGTGAGGTGGTTGTCCGGTAGTGCCAGACCTGAGCTATTAAATGATGGCAGCATCCTTTGGCACGGCTTTATTACTGACATTACTGTTCGCAAAGAAACCGAACAGGCCTCACTAACGACAAGTCAATTATTGGACCAATCACAACAGATTGCAAAAGTGGGTGGTTGGCAGCTCGATATTGTTACAGGAGATTTATTTTGGACCGATGAGACCTACCGCTTGCATGATACTTCTCCAGAGAAGTTTAATCCCACGCTAGATGCTGGCTTAAGTTATTTTTTACCGGCTTCACATGAATTAATTTCTCAAGCGCTTGATGCTGCAATAAATCAAGGTACTGACTACGATCTGGAATTAGAAACCTACACCGCACAAGGTCGTAAAATTGATGTTCGTACCACTTGTACCGTAACCCAACATGACGGTAAAACGGTGAAGTTAACCGGTATTTTTCAAGATATTACCGATCAGAAAAATGCACAACGTGAATTAGAAAGGATGGCTCATTACGATGTGTTAACCAATCTACCGAATCGTACATTACTTGCTGACCGTCTAAACCAAGCCATGATTCAGTGCCAACGCCACCAGCAGTTATTAGCCGTCACATTCCTAGATTTAGATGGCTTCAAAGTCATCAATGATAACTACGGACATGATGTAGGCGATAAGCTTCTAGTTGCACTTTCCCAGCGCATGAAAAAGGCCTTGCGTGAAGGCGATACGATAGCACGCTTTGGTGGTGATGAGTTTGTCATTGTACTGGCTGATTTAGCTGCTACTGAAGACTGTAATCCTATATTAGACCGGCTACTAAAGGCGGCAGCGGATCCTGTTAACTTGGGTGATGCCATCATCCAAGTATCAGCCAGCATTGGGATAGCCATCTACCCACAAGACAATGTCGATGCAGACCAGCTTATGCGTCACGCAGATCAAGCCATGTATTTGGCTAAACAAGCAGGTAAAAACTGTTATCGTTTTTTTGATACTGCACGAGATGAAGCAGTCAATATTCAGCGAAGAAGCCTAGGCGATATTCATTCAGCTCTGGAACGACGTGAATTTGTACTTCACTATCAACCCAAGGTGAATATGCAAACTGACGAGGTAATAGGCGTAGAAGCTCTGATCCGCTGGCAACATCCTGTGCGTGGCTTAGTCCCACCTTTAGATTTTTTACCTATTATAGAAGGACATGCTATTAGTCTCGAGCTTGGTGAATGGGTCATAGACATGGCATTATCCCAAATAAGCCAATGGCAAAATATGGGCTTCACACTGCCTATTAGTGTCAATATAAGTGCTTATCAGCTCCAGCAAACTAATATTGTAGAACGCTTGGCTGCGTTACTGGCAGCTCATCCTGATGTTGAACCACAGCATTTAGAATTAGAAGTACTAGAAACAAGTGCCTTGGATGACGTCAAACAGGTATCCACCATCATGAATGCCTGCATGGCACTGGGCGTAAAATTTGCTTTAGATGATTTTGGCACAGGATATTCATCACTGACTTATCTTAGACGCCTGCCAGCGCACTTAATTAAAATAGACCAGACTTTTGTGCGGGATATGTTAGAAGATGTCGACGATTTAGCGATTGTTGAAGGCGTAGTAGCTTTAGCTAAGTCCTTCAAACGTAAGGTCATTGCTGAAGGGGTGGAAACCCTTCAACATGGCACTACCCTATTACAGCTGGGTTGTGAACTAGCACAAGGTTATGGCATTGCAAAGCCGATGGCTGCAGAACATATTCCAGCATGGATTAGTCAATGGAAGTCTCATAGACCTTGGCGTAGTTAGGTATAGATGAATGTTAAATAAACCGCGGTCAGCTGTAAGTGGCAAATTTCCCTTTAAGTTATCTAGTTTAAAGGGTAGCCAAGTGACACCCTCATTCCACTGAAAACCACTGTTAATTAAAGTGAAAACTCTCCACCTAAGAGGGGCATTTGATTACCTTGTTGCAGCTTGGCCAAATAGACATTGAGCAAAATATGACTATGCTAAGGGTTCAAATAAAGCCTGAATATCTTGCTCTGTTAGTTTCTCAGTTTGTTTAGCATTACCAAATAAAGCATCCGCCAGTGCCTGCTTTTTCTGTTGTAGTGCATTTATTTTTTCTTCTACCGTACCAGCAACAATCATCTTGTAAACAAACACTTTGTTTTTCTGGCCTATACGATGAGCGCGGTCAGTTGCTTGCGCTTCGACCGCAGGATTCCACCATGGATCATAATGAATAACAGTATCTGCCGCGGTCAAATTCAAGCCTGTGCCACCTGCTTTCAAACTGATTAAAAACAATGGCACTTCCTTATCCTGAAAACGATTAATCGGTGTGGCTCTATCTTTAGTTTGACCGGTGAGTTTGACATAGTCGATCTTGCGTTCTACTAATTCATCTTCAATCAAACGTAACATACTTGTAAATTGCGAAAATAATAAAATTCTCCGTCCCTCAAGAATCATTTCAGGCACGATTTCCATTAATTGTTCGAGCTTGGCCGAGTTTTTTACTTTTTTAGCCGCATCGAATTTTAATAATCGTGGATCACAACATACTTGGCGTAATTTAAGTAGCGCATCCAATATAATGATCTGACTACGCGCAATGCCTTTTTTATCAATCTCTTCTCGTACTTTGTTATTCATCGTCACACGAATAGTTTCGTATAGTTGGCGTTGTTGACCGGACAACTCCACTGAACTGATAATTTCTGTTTTTGCAGGCAACTCTTTTGCCACTAACGCTTTTTCACGTCGGAGCATAAACGGTGCGATACGCTTGTTAAGCTGTTGCTGACGTCCTTGATCCGCTAACAATTCAATCGGTTTACGGAATAAATTACGGAACTGTTTTTCATCCCCCAATAAACCCGGCATTAAAAAATGAAATTGTGACCACAGTTCACCCAGATGATTTTCCATCGGTGTACCTGTCAGACATAGCCGATGGTTTGAATTCAATTCACGTGCAGTGACTGCAACTTTTGAGCGTGGATTTTTAATATGTTGCGCTTCATCAAGGATCACTAAATGCCAGCGCTGACCACATAGGACCTCTTTATCCCTAGGTAATAGAGGATAAGTTGTTAGTACCAAATCATAATCTGCTAAAGTATCAAAATACTGTTTTCGTTGATCACCTTGTGAGATCAGCACTTTCAATGATGGTGCAAACTGTTTTACTTCATTAGCCCAGTTCACCATCAATGAGGTAGTGGCAACCACTAAACAGGGCTCAATCATTCTGCCTGCTTCTTTTTCTTTTAAGATGTGAGCAATAGCTTGCACGGTTTTACCCAAGCCCATTTCATCGGCTAAAATGCCCGATAATTTATACTCTCGTAGAAACTGTAACCAATCTAACCCTTGCTGCTGATAGGGACGTAAAGACGCTTTCAGTGTTTCAGGTACTGTGACCTGGCTGATTTCTTTAAACCCAGCTAACTTCTCGGCAAATAAACGGGGTGCATCTGAGCCTGCCCATTGCATCTTGGTTTCAGCTAAGCTATTGAGCTGGTTGGCCTGATAAAGCGATAATTTCAACTTACCTTCAATATCTAAGGCTTTAGGGTCATACAGTTCGACAAGTGTTTCAATAATGTGTCTGACTTTCCCAAGCTCTACCCGAATAACTCGGCCATCCGCTAAGGTCATAAAAAACGGTATATCATCTTGCTGTTGCAAAAAGGTGTCTAATGTTTTGGCGCGTGTTTGTTGCTGAATAAAGTCAACCAGCAGAGGTAATAAACTAATCATTTCCTCTTCTATTTTCACACCAAGCTCAAGGTTAAACCACTGTTCATCTTTGCTATTTTGTAAATCTGCATACCAGGCATCAACATTAACCACATCAAAGCGGAATGAGGGCTCGATAGTCACGATCCAGCCACCATCACGAAGTTTGGGCACATCCTTCTCAGAAAAATCTAACCAGCCATGTTCATAATCCACATGGTACAAACGCATAACATCCTCAGGTTGTTCGATAATATCTTCAAGCTCTAAACCCATTTTATTTATTGAATCTATCCACGCTTTCTCTAATTTAAAATTGCGAGTTACTTGCTCAAGGTGCCCATCGACTTCACGTTTTAACACTTTCTCAATGGAGTGTGGAGACACCACTATGCCATCATAATTAAAATGCAGATCGGCATAATCTTCG
Organism: Gammaproteobacteria bacterium; assembly: GCA_034110895.1. Taxonomy (GTDB): domain Bacteria; phylum Pseudomonadota; class Gammaproteobacteria; order Nitrosococcales; family Methylophagaceae. Next base: position 46,921 of record JAWUYH010000019.1, read on the forward strand.
TAGTCGGCAGAAGTCATAAAAGCGAGCGATATATCTTCTTTTTCAGAAAATAGTCGCAAATAAGGAATAGGGTTTATCTTAGCTTTTATTTTGCGAATTTCAATCGTAGGCACGGCAATATTACTCTTAGGAAAAATCTGTTTAAGCGCTTTTTTTACCTGCTTACATTGATCGGCAGGAATGGCTGGCGCAGTGGCTAAGGCATGAGAGGCTTCACTTGATAATTGTGTATTTAAATAACCAACCACGTGGTTTATTGAATCAAAAAACATCAAGGGGTCAAGCGGAATTAATATCAGTTCAGGTTGGTCGAGTGCTTGCACTTCCACCAGTTCATCCCGCAACAACCAATCAAGTTCTGCTGTTCGTGTTTCAGCAAGTTGAAGTGGCAAGTTATTGAGTTTCTGCCAATGGCTGCGCTCAGTCGCTATTATTGTTTGCAAAACATAGGCTGAAGATGTGCCAATCAGTTGATAGTCGGCACTAAGCGGGCCATTAGTGACCGCTTCAATCAGCCGTAATAATTCGATATCAGACTGGCTTATATAAGCGGCTTGGGAACTTGAACCTGTAGTAAGTTTTGCCCCTTTATTCCACAAACCACTTTTAAGCCGCTGTGTTTTAAAAGCAGTGACATATAAATGTCGACCATAACGTGCATCTATTGCAATATCGAATACAAAATGTAATTCATCTTTATACTCTTGATCATGTGATGATTCAGCTGCTGGTTCGTTTAAGCGCCGTAGCCAATTATTTAAGGGGATATTCCCCGGCGAATAAGCATGCGTATTCTCAGCTGTGATCTGTGGCTTATTCATATGGTCAATAATCACCGCTACCACATGTTTGCAGTTATAGGTTACAGGGCAACCACATGTGCCACTGATGTAACGCGCTTCTTCTTTATAAGTGACGATACAGTGATATTTGTTGTGCCCGCTACCCTGCACTGTTGCTTTGATTTGATTATTTTGTGCATGGATCTGTGAAGATAACACCATGCCTTTTGTGGCGTAATCCATTCCCCGGGAGAGATAATTAAAATCAAAGATTCTAGTTAAATCTTCAAGTGAAATATTGATAATCATAAATGATGCATACCGCTAGCAATAACTATGTACGTGAACTATGTTTTTTTTGCTTACGGGCTGCTTTTTTAGCCGCCTTTTCTTCTCGAATAGCCAACATTTCCACCAGTTCTTTTTCTATCATTGCGGGTGTTTCCAAAGTAATTCGTCCAATCGTTGCGTCTCGAAATTCTGTTAGTACTATTTTGGCTGAACGATCGAGATCAGGCATGCCACCTGAGCGTAAACAACCTCGTTTGAGGCCAATATTCTCTAATAATGTCATTTCATCGATAGGTAATACATCCAACTGATAACGTTGTTTTAATAACTCAGGATAATGTAGACGACAATAATCGACAGCATACATAGCAATATCATCATTGCTGACCGCCGTTTCTTTTATGGCGCCGGTAATCGCCAACCGGTAACCGCCATGTCTATTTTCTAGTTTAGGCCACAATACGCCTGGCGTATCTAATAATACAATGCCTTGCTCTAGCTTGATCCGCTGTTGCATTTTAGTCACTGCAGGTTCATTTCCTGTCTTAGCAATCATTTTACCCGCTAAAGTGTTAATTAAGGTTGATTTACCGACATTAGGGATCCCCATAATCATTGCTTGCAGTCTATTAGCGCCACTGGCACTATCTTGTATAGGTATCATTTTGTGACATAAACCCAGCAAATCACGCATTTTATCTGGTTGTTCAGTCGTCAATGCAATGGCTTTAACATTGTCTTCTCGCTCAAAATAATCTTGCCATTGTTTGGTTAAAATAGGATCAGCGAGATCACTTTTGCTCAGTACCTTAATACACGGCTTATCGCCACGAATTTCTGCCAACATAGGATTTTGACTGCTATAAGGAATGCGAGCATCAATCACTTCAATAATAAGGTCGACTTGCGGAATCATCACCCGCATTTCTTTACTCGCCTTATGCATGTGGCCAGGATACCAATTAATATTTGCCACTTATTTCACCAATTCAATATGTGTTTTTTCAATCAAGATCAGGCGTTTTTTGTATAACTTACCCAATGCTTTTTTATAACTCGACTTACTGGCATTAAATTGTTTAGCGATTAGATCTGGCGGGCTTTTTTCTGTCAAGGTTGAACGCCCACCTTCTTTTGCAAGAAAGGCCAGAATTTGTTCTGACAAGTTATCCAATGCTTCACGATTAGCTATTTGTAGATATAAATCTAATTTTTTATCAGGTCGGACCAGTTTAATATACCCTTTAAGTACCTGCCCACTTTGCAAGGGAGTATAGACATCACTATTAAAGAGCAGCCCCGTCACTACCCCATTAACAATAGCTTTGTATCCTAAATCAGTGCGACCATAAATCAACAAGTCAACCTGTTGTTGTTCCTTAAAATAGAGTGAGTTATCAGGCAAAAATTTATCAATTTGGGTGCTGGCAGCAATTCGCTGGGAGGCATCATCTATATATAAAAACACCACATATGACTTGCCGACTTCCATTGGTTTTTGTTGTTCTCCAAAAGGCACTAATAAATCTTTTGCTAAACCCCAGTCTAAAAATGCGCCAACTTCGTTGACAGAGACCACCTTGAGATAAGCCGATTCGCCTACCATCGCTTTAGGTGTTTCTGTGGTTGCAATCAATAAATCATCGGAATCAAGATAAAGAAATATATCGATATCATCACCTACTGCACAGCCCTGAGGCACATAACGGTTTGGCAGCAATATTTCACGAAAATCTTCACCATCAAGATAAACACCAAAGTCAACGAACTTCACTACACGTAATGTATTTCTTTTGCCGATTTCTACCATCTGTTTTTACTCTTTTTATTTTTACACTATAACGTTAATTTTAACTCAATCAGACCATCGACATCAGACTACATTTCAGCTGGGCATCAACATCAACTGTATTTCCAGCCACTTCTAAGTAGAACATGTCCAATATCTATATGAAGATTGAATGCTAACAAAACACTATACTGACGTATAATGATTTATTAATTCCTCCTATAAAAGAGAGTATGTGTTATGCCTAAAGCCAGTGATTTAAAACGTGGAATGGTCGTCGATATAAATGACGAGCCATATTCAGTAAAAGATATTGAAGTACGTAACCCATCATCTCGCGGCGCCTCTACTTTATACAAAGTGCGTTTTAACCATCTTAAAACCAAGCAAAAACGTGATGAAAGCTTAAAAGGCGATGATTTTCTAAAAGAAGTCGATTGCGAACGTAAGCTTGTACAATTCTCTTATAAAGATAGTGATGGCCACACCTTTATGAATTTAGATGATTATGAACAGTTCACTATTAATTCCAGTGATATCGAAGATGAAACTGACTACTTAATAGAGGGTTTAGAAGGCATCGTGGCTATTTTATTGGATGGCCAAATAATAGCCATTGAGTTACCAGCGGCAATCGCTATCAATATTATTGATACAGCGCCCGGTCTTAAAGGTGCCTCTGCCTCAGCGCGGACTAAACCAGCAATATTAGCCACCGGACTAGAAGTACAAGTGCCTGAATACATCGAGTCTGGTGAAATGATTAAAATAAATACTGTCAGCGGAAAATTCATGTCACGTGCCTAATAATGCCCACTAAAATCAAATATATTCTGCTGATCATTCTCGGTTGGTTTTTTATTATTTTGGCTGTGATTGGTGCCGTATTACCACTGTTGCCAACCACGCCATTTTTGATTGTAGCCTTGGCCTGTTTTGCTGAAAGCTCACCTCGATTTCATCAGATGTTATTAAATAACAAATGGTTTGGCCCACCTCTCGCACAGTGGGAATCGACGAACACAATTCGCCGAAAAATCAAACACAAAGTCATGCTATTAATTATAGTTACCTTTGGTATATCAATAGCAGTACTCGCAGGAAAAATAGGCTTGCAACTGATGTTAGTCTGCTTTTGCCTTATTTTACTATTTTTTGTTTTCAGATTGAAAGAAGCTAACGAGTGAATAAATTGTCCTTATTTCAACTCTTTTTCAATGTTCACATTATCAATCTGAGATGCTGCTAGAAAATGTCCTATCGAATGTAAATACAGACCACTTATCAAAACAGCTCAAACACCTTAATATCAATCGTCTGACTCTTACTAATCTTGCTTATGATTCGGCTGCTTTTTGTTTGTCATCTATTTGAATAGTGGTTGTAAATATTTTATAGATACCAGCCCGTGCATAACCAGCTCGCTTAGCTTGATATTAATCTTACGGTTTTAAACAGGTTATACATATCGACATAGCTTGCCAAACATAGAAGAATCTATTGTTTAGTTTAGGTATAATCAATCTTTAACCAACTAAATATATCGGAATAAAATGGACCTTAATGAATTTATTGTGAAACTTGAACAGCAGGCCGAACTCATTGAGTTTTCTGACACGATGGATGTAATAGAAGAAAACTATGATTTCATCCCTGCTAAGTTTACTAATAATGGTTCAGTCAATGAAGAAAACGAAAATAATGGTTCATGTAAGATTTTTGGTTTTGGCTTATTAAATAGTCTGACCAAACAACAAACACTGGCCTGTTTTGGCCGCTACTATCGTGATGATGTACTTCCACATCCTGAAGCGGATGATCACCAAAACATTCGTAATTTCATCAAGTCAGGTTGGGACGGCATTTATTTTAGTAGCGCTACTTTAATACCCCATTAATCACGCCGGCATTAGCCAACTTAATTTGCTCGCTGTATTACAAATTGATGAGTGTGCATGATGGCAACATTTTCCTAAATCTCTTTTATACTGTTTTGTCTCTTTTGACTGGATTGATAAATCAAAGATAAGCCATAGCCATTTTTAATTTATTACGGGTAAATTGAACGATATTAATATGCTCAGTATCATCATTGTATTAAGACAATCGCTCCAAAAAATCAGCACAGCTTTATTTATTCATTTTAAAGGCAATGACAACTTTTCTTGATCAACCAGCACAAAATTCCTACCTGCTTCAAGACGAACGGCAATAAAACCATCACCATCGTCTGCCTTTAGCAAGTGAACACTTTCACAACAAACAGTAGCTCAATGGCCATATCATTTCTTAACGCAATTTTTTAGCAGTACAGAGCGTGGAACTTTTATCTGTTTAAGCTAGCTTAAACAGATAACGCCGTTCAAAAAGTAGCTAATCAATTTATATATGTCTGCTGAATGTCTGTTATAATGATTGGCTATTAACGAAAAGTATAAGTCTTATTTATAGCGCAATTTATCTACAATTAAGGCCTTTATCTACATAAAACCAATGAATAAGTTATTTGTACAGATAGTCTCTTGCTCATTTGTTATTGATAACCTGTCCTCAGGTGTTATGCTAATCCTAATATTTAGTCGTGAAGGCAGTTGACAGTCTTAACTTGATTGCGTAACATGCTTCCTCTTTATTTGTACCCCGCCTGCGTAATATTTTTCAGGAGCAAACTGCGGAATGAAAACCACTTTAAAAACCACCACGTTAAGTGCAAAACCAGCTGAAGTTCGTCGTGACTGGTTTGTCATTGACGCCAATGGCAAAACTCTAGGCCGTATGGCTACGGAAATCGCGCATCGCTTGCGTGGTAAACATAAAACAATTTACACGCCACATGTAGATACCGGTGATTATATCGTCGTTATTAACGCAGAGAAATTGCATGTAACGGGTAATAAATTGAAAGATAAGATCTATTATCATCACACAGGTTACATCGGTGGTATTAAATCTATCACGCTTGAAAAGCAACTTGATAAAGCGCCAGAACGTGTAATCAAATCAGCTGTAAAAGGCATGTTGCCAAAGAATCCATTGGGACGCACCATGTTCAGTAAACTTAAAGTTTATGCTGGTGAAGATCATCCTCATACTGCACAACAGCCTAAAGTGCTGGAAATTTAATCGGACATTATTATGGCAGATTCATACTACGCAACAGGTCGTCGCAAAAGCGCAACAGCGCGAGTTTTCCTTAAAACAGGTAGCGGCAAACTCACTATTAATACTCGCTCATTGGAAGAATATTTCGGTCGCGAAACATCTCGGATGGTCGTACGTCAACCACTTGAGCTTGTTGATATGCTCACAACGTTTGATTTGAACATTACCGTACGTGGCGGTGGTAACAATGGTCAAGCAGGTGCAATTCGTCATGGTATCAGCCGCGCATTGGTTGAATATAATAGCGAATTAAAATCAGATTTACGAAAAGCAGGTTTCATTACTCGTGATGCTCGTGCTGTTGAGCGTAAGAAAATTGGTTTACATAAAGCGCGTAAACGTCCACAGTTCTCAAAACGTTAATATTTCTACCTTTTTGTTACAGCTATATTATAGTTATTAAATTTTGCTAAATATGTAAGCCTGTAGAACAAGAAAACCGGTATCAATTAATTTGATACCGGTTTTTTTATAACTCTAACAAATAGAGATCAGTATTAATTTATTTCTAACTATTCATCTAAAGCACACTAATCAAATTTAGTAAGAATTTAAAATAATCCTTCCCATAAGTACTATCAATGGTTATAATCTGTCGGCTAAGTATTGCCGGGGTGGCGGAACTGGTAGACGCGCCGGATTCAAAATCCGGTTCCTTCGGGAGTGTCGGTTCGATTCCGACCCTCGGTACCACTTAACAATAATAAAATAAGCGAGTGATAGCTCGCTTTTTTTATGCCTGTATTTCATCGATCAGAAATAATAGCGCTGCAAAACATAGATCCTGACAATTGCTTATTTCCTCCTTAGTGTTACTATATTACGAGCATGCAAGGGAGATGTTTAATTGAGCATTACAATGACGACGATAACAGAAGCTAATGTTTGCACATTGAAACTACATGGCCGGTTTGATTTTAATAGTCACAAACAATTTCGTGCTGGGTATAGAAGCGCTAATAATGTAAGTTCATTTATTGTTGATTTTTTAGAGGTTGATTATATCGATAGTATTGGATTAGGCATGCTTTTGACTATGAGTGAATATGTCGATGGTTCTAATGTAAATATGAGTGAATATGTCGATGGCTCTAATGCAAAAATGACCTTAGTCAATTGCAATAGTGAAATAAAATCAATATTGGAAACATGTAATTTTCAGAAAATATTTACTATTACCTAGCCAACCCTTCTTAAGTAATACTAGAAAAAAAACAGTCTCAATATCTAAGCCTGCATTGCTGTATATAGGCACTGTCATTTTTTAACACGCTCATGCTGTGTAAGGTTTACAATGTTTTTGAAAAAATTTAGTTTGGCCACAAAGCCTCTTCCATAGTCGAAAGTTCTAAAAAGAAAAAAGGTAAAAGATATTCAAGCCTTGCTCTACTGGCAGGCAAGACCCTATTTTATATACTCAGCAAGCCAATAAGATCCCTTACTCATTCCGATAATAACTTACCTGTTCCTGGTAAAAATCATAACAAGTATGCAAAAGCAGATAATAAGTCTAGTGTGATTGACATTAAACTGATGTAGCTTGTCCTTTGTTTTATTTGAGCAGTGATACTCTATATGATATTCTCACAAGTTGGACGCTGCAATAGTTGATCTAACAATAGTTTTTATAGGATATTTTAAGTTATGCTCAGGGAAAAGCTCAACCATCCAATAGGTCGGAAAATACTATTTGCTATTTTAATCTGTAGTTCAATATTAACTATATTGCTTAGTGCCGGCCAGTTATATCTTGATTATAAGATCAATCTTGGGGATATGAATACACGTATTGATAGTGTTAAGAATAGTGATGCGGACAGCCTTAGTGAAGCACTTTGGAATTACGATGCAATCTTAATACAAACTCAACTAGATGGATTGAGTGACCTCCCCGATATTAAAAGCGTTACCATTGTCAGTAGCGATAATGAGAAGTATCGATCATCTAATGCAGATATCCAAATTGAATATCCTTATTTAAGCTCATTTGATCTCACGCATAAATACAAAGGCAAAGATGTCGTTATTGGTGTGGTAAATATTATTGCAGATAAAAAAGGGATTTATGATAAGTTAATTCAGAGCCTCGTCTACATAATCAGTTCACATGCAATAAAAACGTTTGTTATTTCATCATTCATATTATTTATCATTTATCAGCTTATTATAAAACGAATAAACTTATACACACAGCATGCTCGTGATATTCTCAACGCTGAAGACATGGAAAAAATTGACTCAATAGCATTCAATGAAAAGGAAAATAAAGATGAGCTTTCTGAATTAATCTATGCTGTTGATGCTATGAAAAATGGCTTAGTTGAAAAAGTTCTACTGTTAAAAAACACAGAAAAAGAATTACAAGCGCAAGCTACTACTGACGCTTTAACAGGCATCAAAAGCCGCAGAGCAGCATTAGAATCATTGATCTACATGATTAATGTAGGCAAAAGAAGTAAAATGCAAGTTGCTGTTTTATACATAGATTTAGATGACTTCAAACAGATTAATGATTACTGGGGCAGTCAGGTGGGTGATGAGGTATTGAAAGTGTTTTGCAGGGGTATGAATGAGGTTACCAGAACAACTGATATGGTTGGTCGGTTAGCGGGTGATTTGTTTATTATTGCCTTGGCTGATATTGAAAGTAAATTGGCTGTGGATACCTTTCTCGCTAAATTATATTCAAAGATAGCTGAGCCGCTGAATATTAATAATAATGAAATTACATTAAAACATTCTATTGGCATTTCAATCTATCCAAAAGATGGCGACGATCTTAATCAATTGTTAAAAAATGCTGACACTGCACTTCAAGAATCCAAGAGTGAGCGTAAGGGCGAACGTTCCTATTTTAATGCTGGCATGAATGAAGTGACTATTAAAAGAGATAAATTAAGTCGGTTGCTTACAAAAGGAATTAATGACGCCGAACTTACTCTTCATTATCAACCTATAACTAACGTTAAAACTAATAAAATCTATGCTATCGAGGCACTAGTTCGTTGGAACTCATCCGAAATGGGCTTAGTGTCTACCGATGCATTTATTGCCGTCGCTGAATTCAGTGGTCAAATCCATGATATTGGACGCTTTATTGTTAAAGAAAGTCTTAAACAACTTAACTTATGGAAAAAACCTTAGATCTTGAGTTGCACATAGCCATTAATATTACCACTAAGCAATTGCAGGCTCCTAGCTTCTCTGAATTTCTTTTTAACGAGATTAAGATCAATAATTTAAAACCAGAACAAGTAACTTTGGAAATTACAGAACGATCTTTATTAACACATGATGATAACACTTTAAGTTTGCTTAAAAGATTCCGTTCTCGTGGAATAAGATTATCCTTAGCTCACTTTGGCACCGGTTATTCTGCGCTTAGCGATTTAAAAGACTATCCATTTGATGTCATAAAATTAGATCGAAGTTTTGTGTCAGATATACCTGGAAATTCACAAAATTCAAGCATTGTAGTGGCGATGACACAAATAGCACACAGTTTGAAGATGAGCGTCGTTGCTAAAGGCGTTGAAAATTTGGAACAATATAATTTCTTAAGCGACAATTATGTTAATTTTATTCAAGGATGTTATGTTAGTAAGCCTTTTCCACCTGAAAATTTTGAACCTTGGTACAAGGCATTATTATCCGAAAATAAGAACGGTTAAAACAATAAGCCCATCTTTTCACACATTAGCCTAAGCGAGGTCTAGATCATATGAACTTACCACCCACCTCTAGAATTATTAAAGCTATGTCATCAAGGTATTTAAGTTATAGAGCCTCTTAAAATAAACGCTTCCATTTAAACCAAAGTCAAATAGGCACACCATTAGATATTAATTTAACTACACTGACAATATTGGGGAGAATTGAGTGCCTATTTAAGAAACAAGGTAAGTAGCTTAGGTTTTAAATAAAAGACAAAATAATAGCTTTAATAAAAAAGTAGTAGAGTATTGCCATTAATTTTTTACTGAATTAGTGATGATGTTAGTCAGCTTATTTAATTTAGGTAGAATAATCAGAGCAAGTATTAAAATAAAACAACAATTTCTCGTGCAGCAATTGTCGATGTTATGGGCTAATTGTGGCCTGTGATCATTTAATCAATACTATACTATAAAGATATATTACGACCTTTCTTGGAGAAAACTCATGAATACAAAGAAGTATCGTCTCATTACCCGAAGTGATTTTGATGGGCTTGTTTGTGCCGTTCTACTCAAAAAAATTGATTTAATTGATGAAATAAAATTTGTCCATCCTAAAGATATGCAAGATCGTAAAATTGACATCACAGATAATGATATCACCACTAACCTGCCTTATGTTGAAGGTGTATTTATTGCATTTGATCATCATTTAAGTGAAATAATACGTAATAAAGATAAGCTTGAAAATCATATAATCGATGCCGAGGCACCTTCAGCTGCTCGTGTTGTTTATAACTATTATGGCGGCAGTGAAAAATTCCCTGCTTCATGGAATGGAATGATGGAAGCTGTTGATAAAGCCGATGCGGCACAGTTTTCTGAAGAGGAAGTACTCAATCCTCAAGGCTGGAATTTAATGAACTTCCTAATGGATGCTAGGACAGGTTTGGGGCGCTTTCGTGAATTTAAGGTCTCAAACTATCAACTTATGATGGAGCTTATTGATCACTGCCGCGACCATAATATTGATGAAATTCTTCAGTTAGATGATGTAAGTGAACGAATTGAGCTCTTTAGAAGCCATGAAGCTAAAGCTAAAGAGCAAATTAAGCGTTGTGCCACCGTACACAATAATCTGGTGGTATTAGATTTACGTAATGAAAAAATCATTTATGCCGTCAATCGCTTTATGATTTATGCCTTATTCCCTGAGACTAATATTTCTATCCATGTCATGTGGGGAGTGCGTCAGCAAAACACTGTTTTTGCTATTGGAAAATCAATATTAAACCGGAGTTCGAACATAAATATTGGCAAACTTTGTCTTGTGTATAATGGTGGCGGGCACTTTAATGCCGGCACCTGCCAAATTGAAAACGAACAAACAGAAGATATACTTAAAGACATTATTAGCAGCATCAATAAACAAGCTTAAACAGAAATAAAACGCAATATCCGTTTGCCGTTCCGCTTAGCTTGGCGTGGCCTGGCTTGGCTTGGCTTGGCTAACTATTTTATCCATTCATAAAAAGACTACTATTTTCTGGCCTAATCTAAGTATTGCTGGCTTATATCAGTCCAGTCATATACTGTCTTTTTTGATGATATCCCCTTAGCTAGTAAATGTTAAGCTACCAATTACAGTATCGGTATTTATTGACATTACTTTAAAACACGATAATTACTTATAGTTCGCTGTCATATTCTATTGACTGCCCAGACTTATGGTTCAATTTTCTTGGAATAAGCTTTAAACTGTTTTTTCACTTTTTGTTGTTTTCTGGGTAAACGTTATATAACAAAACCAACACTGATTTTGATCAGCACTACATAGTAAGCTCACTAGCTTTGGTTTGGATAAGTGCTTTAATACAATAAGAAAACATCTCAGTTTTTATCTCTTTTGGCGTATAGCGAGGATCGACCTCATTAAATACTTTAGTAGCAATGGCAATCTCAACCGGATCAGTCGAGCCAGCTAATGCATTTTCTACACTAGAGAATCGCTGTCTCAAAGATTGGTACTTAGCTGCCAAACCAGATTTTAAATTGCATTCCATAACATCGTCTACTGCCAAGTGAGAGGCAGATATGCTCACTGAAAATAACAAAAATCCTAATATAATAAGCCTGCTCATACCTTTCCCTCGTTATAATAGAATATACCTAAATAGTCATCTGGTCGATTCGTCAATTTGTTAAGGACATACTCTCTTAAATAATTTATCCTGACTAAGGCTATGGCTCACTCGGTGTTATAACGCCCTCTCTCAGAGTACTCCTGTCCTAAAAAAGTGGACTTTAGCTAAGAACCTAGTCACCTAATTATCACCTGCTAACTCTACGGCTTTTATAATTGCTAGCAAGTATTACCCGCATTCTGACAAGCTAGTTATTAAATAGATTGGCATAGTGATAAGAGACCCTTATGCTTAGAAAAGTTTCAATCTTTATAAAACAGCCTGAAATTGGCCAATGTTTAGTTTATTTTTTAATGTTCTACTTAATACTGTTCTTACCTGCTATTGTCTAGTTGGTCTGAGAACCAGACCTATCACACCAAACTTATTGCATTTAGTTTTTTGTATTAACTGTGTTCTATTGCCATCATTAATACAGGTGTAAACTGATAACTAGCTACTGCTATTTAAAGGTAAAGTTAAGTTGATACTAGTCAGATTGGCTATGTTTAAGTGAATAGTCACTAAATTAATGACATTGGCTTTAACAAGATTAAATACTTAGCTATATCCTCAGCTAAGCTTAGTTGAGGACAGTGTCATTAGAGCACGACTTACAACAGCACACCAAAAGTATCTGTATCATCGACCGCTATTAGACAAGCCATACCCATAAGCTTATACAACTAAATATATTTGTACTTGTGTACTAATTTTACTTTGATTAAATTCTCTTCACAACGATATAGTCAAATAATATCAAGTATATAAAACTTAAAAGCTTAGACATGATTCATCTCCTTGTATCGATCAGCCGCTATATATAATGTAGGTGTGGGCAAAATAATATCTTGGTAACCTATCTGCTTATAAAAGCTATTTAAAATAAACGCACTAAGATTTGTATCATTGTCGATGAAATTGAACTTATTAACGTGCAAAGTTTTTTATATGTAGCCATAATTGAATCTGGCCCTTTGCATGGAGTTACGTTTGAAGTTAATAAGTCTGTTACTCATATCACTAAGCTTACTGCTTGCTTGCGATAAAGTAATGCCACATCTGGAAGAAATTCGTGAGCGTGGTGAGTTACGAGTACTCAGTCGGTATGGGCCTACAACCTACTATGTCAAAGATAGCGAATTAGCGGGTTTTGAATATGAATTAGCACAGCATTTTGCTGAATATCTGAACGTTAAATTAAAAATTATCGTACCGGATAACCTAGGTGATATATTGAGGCTGATAGAAAATGGGAAAGCTGATATGGCAGCGGCAGGTCTAACAATAACTGCTAAACGCAAAGATCGTTTTCGTTTTGGCCCAATCTATCAAGAAGTAACACAACAATTGGTCTACCGTAATGGCCATAAAAAACCAAAAAATATTACCCATTTATCTAATGGTCAATTAGAAGTTGTCGCCAATAGTAGTCATGTTGAACAGCTCAAATCATATCAAGAAGATATTCCGGAACTAGCTTGGACAGAAAATACCGAACTCGACAGCAGTGGTTTATTGGAATTGGTACAGCTTGAAATGATTGACTATACCATTGCAGATTCTAATGAATTAGCAGCCAATCAAACTTTATTTCCTGAACTACGCGTCGCTTTTGAACTATCTGAGCCTGAATCTTTAGCTTGGGCAATGTCGCTAAGTGAAGACGGTTCACTGTCAACTGAGATGGTCAATTTTTTCGATAAAATGGAGGAGTCTGGCGCTCTTGATCGCTTAATAGAAAAGTATTATGGCCATATTCGCCGATTTGACTACGTTGATACCCGTGCGCTTTATCGACGTATACAAACTCACCTTCCTCGGTACGAAGCCCTATTCAAACAGGCTGCTGATAAATTTGGTTTTGATTGGCGTTTGCTGGCAGCAATATCCTATCAAGAATCTCATTGGGATCCTCAAGCGGTATCCAGTACTGGCGTTAAAGGTTTGATGATGTTGACCCAATCGACAGCTAAACAAATGAAGATAGATAATCGCGAGGATCCTGCACAAAGCATTGATGCTGGTGCAGGTTATTTAGCATCAATATTAAAACGCCTGCCGAAACGAATCACCGAGCCCGATAAAATATGGATCGCACTCGCTTCATATAATGTAGGATTGGGTCATGTAGAGGATGCCCGTATACTGACTGAAGCTAATGGTAAAAATCCTGATCTTTGGCCAGATATAAAACAACACTTACCTTTATTGGCTAAGAAAAAATGGTATGAAAAAACACGACATGGCTATGCCAGAGGTGGTGAACCAGTGCATTATATTGAAAATATTCGACGCTATTACGATATTTTATTACAAGATAAAATAGGTAATCAGGAAGTAGTGCCTACTGATAGCATTAATAACAATCAACAACAAACTCCAGCTGCACTTTAGGATTTAACTTATGTCAAATGATACTGAATCGCAACAGATTGAAGAATGGAAGAAAAAGTACTACCTGTCGATCACCACTCTTGAGCAACAACAAAGTTATGATGAATTATTACAGCGAAGTTTGGGACGTTTAGCTCTCGCCGCACAAGGTCTAGATCCTGTTTTAGACAGACAGCTAAAATCATTACGCGATGTTTTGCGTGGCAAGAAAGATCAGCAAGAAATCCAAAAAATTCTCATCCAAATGGAGAAAGCCATCAACCAGATGGAGTCAAACTCAAGTAAAAATAATTCTCAGACAGCGGGGGAAATCATTGCAGAATTACTGACATCATTAAAGCTTGTTAAACCCTTTAAAGCTGAGGCAAAAATATTAGCCAAACGACTTAAGCCAGCCACAAATAAAGATATTCCAGCACTTATATCTGAGGTGTTCTCCTTATTTGAACGCATTATAAAACCCAGTCCTGCAAAAAAAACGAAAGGATTCAGCTTCAGTCTTTTTGGCAACAGCAAATTGCCAGAGCAACAAGCCCCAGATATTCTAGCGCCTGAAAAACAATCATTAGATAATGATAGTGACAATCCCCTCGCTATTAAAATACCCGCTAATCAAGTACTGATGTCGTTATTAGAACGCCTTTCACTGCCCACTGATTTGAGTGAAAAAGCGACTAAAATTCGTCATCGATTAGAAATTGGGATTGATAATGCTCAATTGCCTGCTATTATCAGTGAAATTGCTGAAATTATTAGTACGCTAGGTTCTCAAGTTGTTAATGAAAAACAAGAGTACCAAGATTTTTTAATGTCTCTCACCTCACGCTTAAATGAGTTAGATCAACATATTCGGAAAACAAGTACCGAAGATGTAACGGCCTTTGAGCAGCGTAAACAGATGGGCAAAGTAGTTGAAGAACAAGTGATTAGTATTCGAGATGAAGTAGAAGGTGCTAATGATTTAGACCTGCTTAAATCATCCGTCAGTGACCGTTTGGATTTTTTAAATCAGCACTTTGAAAGTTACCGTGAATCCGACCAAAATCGTTTTCAACAATCACAACAACAAATTAAAGAGCTTAATAGCCGTTTAAAGGCAATGGAAAAAGAAAGTGTGGAGTTACGTGAATCTGCCGAAAAGTCGCGTGATTTAGCCCTTAAAGATGCCTTAACGGGGATCTGGAACCGACAAGCACTAAATGAAAATTTAGAACAAGAATTTGTTCGCTGGCAGCGTTATCAAAAACCGCTGAGTATAGTTATTTGGGATATCGATTTTTTCAAACGGGTTAATGATGAATACGGCCATGCGGCAGGAGATAAAGTATTAAAAACTATCGCCCGTATTTTTATGAAAGCAACACGTGATGCCGATTTTATTGCACGTTTTGGTGGTGAGGAGTTTGTCGGAATTTTCCCTGAGACACGTCTAGAAGAAGCGCTAACTTTAGCTAATAAGATTCGTGAAAAAGTATCCACCTCTAAATTTCATTATGAGAACAAACCCGTTTCGATTACCGCATCAGCTGGATTAGCTACATTTAGGCCAAACGACACTATTGATGATGTATTTAAACGGGCTGATGCAGCACTGTATCGAGCCAAAGAGTCAGGACGCAATCTTTGTATTGCTGATTAATAAAACAACAGGGCTTAGAGTATATCTGGGCCCTGTTTAACTTATGCTGCTAATTTGATTCTTGTTCAATTAAAAAATCAACCACCTTAAGTAGTTCAACCATTCCACCGGCCATCGGTGCATCAACAATATATTTGCCATTAACAATCATAGAAGGCACGCCTGTAATCCCTGAAGACTGGCTTAATAATAATGCTTTTTTCACTTTGCCTTTTACTGAAAAGGAACTCATTGTTTTGGCAAACATTTCAGCATCTATACCTTGTTCGGCTACAAAGTCTAATAACTGTTGTTCATTCTCTAAGCGACGTTTTTCTACATGAATAGCATTAAAAATAGCTGGATGTAGTGTTGCTATATCACCTGTTACTTCAGCGGCATAAAATACTCTAGCTAATTGCAACCAACTATCTCTAAATATCGCAGGTACATGGCTGAAGCTTACATTTTCTGGTAGTGTTTTTTCCCACTTTTGAACTTGTGGATCAAGGTTAAAACAATGTGGGCAACTGTAAGAAAATAACTCTATCACTTCTATGACGTTATCATCACTGGTAGCAATGCGTTGCGCTGTTGGTTTGTAATGTACTCCTTCCACATAAGCAAGCGGCGTTGCTATAGCTGCAAAAGGCAGTAGACTGGCCAATAATATTAGTATTGCTTTAATCATTTTCTTCATTTGAGTCTTGTCCTTATTTATAAATCAACTTACAAGGTGCCATATGAATGCAACCCTGACAAAAACATATTCACGCCCAAAAAGGCAAATATTGTTACAAATAGACCTATCACAGCCCACCATGCCATAGGCCTGCCATGCCAGCCTTTTGTCATTCGCATATGTAACCATGCAGCGTAATTTAACCAGACAATTAAAGCCCATGTTTCTTTAGGATCCCAAGACCAGTACCCGCCCCATGCTTCTGCTGCCCATAATGCCCCTAAAATAGTTGCTAAAGTAAAAAAGGCGAAACCTAAGGCAATAGATTTATACATCAGATCATCCATCACGGCCATCTCAGGTAAGGTTGTCGCTAAGATCCCTTCTGGTTTGACTGACTGACGCCATGATTTTAATAAATAGGCTACGCCTATCATCGCAGCCATTGCAAAGGCGCCATAACCTACAAAATTAGCCGGCACGTGGATCTTCATCCAATAACTTTGTAAGGCAGGCACTAGAGGCTGGATTTCATGGGCATGACGTTCAAATGTATACCAAAGTTGAAAAGCAACCGCTGAGCTAATCACTAATAGTACAAAACCACCTAAAGCACGTGTTTGATAACGACGTTCGTAAAACAGGTAGAGTATTGAAGTGATAATCGCAAATAAAATGAAGACTTCATATAAATTGCTGACAGGGATGTGACCGACATCAGAACCAATCAAATAGGACTCTTTCCAACGAACCATCAACCCAACCAACCCCATAGCACTGCCTGACCATGTCAGGGCTGTTGCTACTTTTTGAATAAATTCAGAACGAAACATCAAGCCTGCAAAATAAACCACCATCGCCATTACAAATAACACACTCATCCACATAACAGCAGATTGACTAGCCAGCATATAACTTAGGAAGAAGTCAGTATTGGCCAACGAAAGATCATTTGCATAACGATCAACAGCAAATAAACTGAGTAGGCCTACCACAGCAATATACCAGCGAATACCGGGCCAATTCTGGCCTAGTAAGGCCATACCAACCGCGGTCAATACAACAATACCCACTTCATAATAATCAAAAACGTCGTAATACATTGAGATTAGGATAATGGCTACTAGCGCCATTGCACTACGCCACAGCCATTGTACAAGTGAACTGCTCGTTTCGGTGAGCATTGTGCCTGCAATTTTATTCATTAATGACCTTCTCTATCAAAGACAGTAGTTAAGAACACTAGCGGACGCTAGAGTTCCCTTTTGTATGTTTTAATTTTTCGCTTATCTCTTCAAAAAACCCATCAAATTCACGAGGATTACGATTACTCATTCCTGCAAGCAAGATATCTGTCTGCTGGCCATTTTCTTTCACTAAAGCCCAAAACCTACGCTGTGGCAAATAGAATAATAAAAACACCCCGAAGATTAACATTGCACAACCAAAATAAACGACAGGTTTGCCAGGTGAGTGTGCTATTTGTAATCCGCTTGCTTGCACATGCTCATAATCTGTCAGCATAAAGTAGATGGGCGAGCCATAACGCGTAAGACTGCCAACAGCATCAACAGCATCTTGTAAAAACATAAGCTGTGACTCTGTAGGTGATTGTTGCTCTGCTAAATTTAAGCCATCGACATAAACCCGAGCAAGTATTTCTCGCAACATACTTAAATAAGCCGGGCCCAAACTATCCCGTTCAGCTTCAGGTAATGTTGTTTCGATAAAAGTTGTTACATTGGCAAAACCACCTTTGACAAACATATCGACTAGCTTTATCAGGGTATCTTGTAAGCTTTGCGCTAATTTCTGATCCGTATTGGCCACTTCATTAAGTGTTGCTAAGGTCATTTCACGCGCTATGACCTCGCTTATCTTTTTATCATGCAGGCGTTGTAAGAAATGGCTAAAGCCTGTTAATTCGCCTTGCTCATCTATTGGCAAATACAAGTAGCCAAATTCATCATTAGGATTAGTACGAACACCACTTAAATAAAAATCACGTCCATCTCGTGTTACCGGCAACATGTAGTTTTGGTATTCCAGCGCCTCGCCGGTATTAGCGCGTAGTTTAAAGCCAATACTTGGTCCAAAATTGCGCACATTTGCGGGATCATCTTCCGTAGGATCGGGATTGATATTAAAGGGACGAAACGCAGTAATTTCCAGTTGTGAAGTATTATCTCCCCAGTGCATTTTTCTTCGTTCAAATACTTTTGTATCAAAGCTGAGTGGTTCTTTTCCAGCTTGGCTATCTAATGGCCAAGCTTCCAGAGACAGTGCTGAGCCACCATCACTAAAACTGGCTTGATAAATTGCATAACCTTTGTATATTAATGGATGGTTAACAGAAATAGTCGTTGTTAACGGCTCTGCTAAATCATCGTCATAAACCACTAAATCTGATTCAAATGATTTTGGCTGGCCGGTCGCATAATGTTCAATACGGAAATCTTTAACCTCTACTTGAAAAGGAAGATTTTGAACCAGATAGCCGTCACGCATCGCTACAAATGCAACATCTGATGACTGACCTTCTGGTATGTTGACACTGCCTCGAAATGCCTGTGAGCCTACAGCGAGTATACTCGCAGCTGGAATTTTACTTAAGGGTAAATCTTGCGTTTCTACTTTTATCTGACCCCGCCACTCCGCCAATTTCAAAGGCAAGTTACTGTCCATTAAACCACCAAGACAAATCACCACAATGGCTAAGTGAGTTAATAAATAACCCAGTCTATTCATCCCACCACGCATCGCTGATATTAAGACCTCATCGGTTTTAGGTGTTTGCCTTACTCTGAAGCCAAGTTTAGAAAACGTACTTTCTAATGTTGTTACTGTTGCTTGTGCCGTTGATTCGACTGACCACATCGTATTGTGACGCATAGCACCTAATGATTTTCGTTGCACATGCGTGCGCAAATTCCACATATCGCGAAACATGGCCGGTCCATTCCTCGTCACACAAACAGAAGTTGAAGTTACCAATAAAACCAGAATAGACAAAAACCATATCGCGCTATAAACATCATATAAGCCTGCAGACTCAAATAGCTCAAACCAGAACGGGCCAAACTTGATTAGATAATCTGAGTAAGGCTGGTTTTGTTGCAGTACGGTGCCGATAATTGACGCGATAGCCAATGCCAGTAGGAGAGTAATAGCTAGATCCATAGATCCTAAAAAAAGAAACAGCCGTTGACTGAATGTTTTTCGAGATGCTGATAAGGGATTACTTGCAGACATAATGTTATGGAACCCACGGTGTTTGTACGTTAGGGTGAGGTAAAATAGACTAGCCGCCTCGTTTTCATTAGACCGCTAAATTCATCTAATTTGAAAGGTTTAACGGCTTAATGTAAACCCGCAACATATGCAGCAACAGCCTTCATTTCTTCAGCGCTCATTTTCGATGCAATATCTGCCATCATACCGTTTGGAGAATTATGACGTGTGCCATTAGCGAACATTTTTAATTGCGCTTCAACGTAGGCACTGTGTTGTCCTGATAATGCAGGCCATTTTGCAGCAGGAATGCCTGCTCCCGTAGGTCCATGACAAGCCATGCATGCTGGTACACCTGATTTTTTGTTGCCCGCTCTAAATATTTTTTGACCTGCCACTAGTAAATCTTCAGGTACAGCGCCAGGTGTTACTTTTTTACTGGCGTAAAACGCGGCAAGATCTGCCATATCTTGCTCAGATAAGTTAGCCACCATAGAAGCCATTATCGCATTGTTACGCACACCACTCTTGAATTCTATCAGCTGTTTAACTAGATAAGCTGCGCCTTGTCCTGCTAATTTTGGAAACGCATCTGTTGGACTATTGCCATCAGCACCATGACAAGCTGCGCATGTAACAGAATTAGTTTTACCCGCTGCCGCATTTCCCACCGCCATTGCAGAAGTAGACATTGCCAATATCATGCCTAGCATCGCCGTCAGTAACATTTTCTTCATGATTATTCCTAAAATTCAACTGCATTAAACAAAACTATTGGTATGCTACCCTTAATAGCCTAATTTTGCACCTACGAGTTCACTACTATGTCACAGTTTTATCGCCAAGCACACTACACTCTAAGCGCTACTCAATTATCTGAATTGCCGCCTGATATTGGGCTTGAAGTTGCTTTTGCGGGCCGCTCAAATGCGGGGAAGTCGAGCGCTATTAACACCATCACCGATCACAAAGCACTTGCTCGCATCAGTAAAACACCCGGCCGCACTCAAATGATCAATTTTTTTGCGCTGGATGATGACCATACACTGGTTGATTTACCCGGTTATGGTTATGCAAAAGTACCGGAGCAAATGAAAATTCGCTGGCAACAAAACTTAGGTAAATACCTCGATACACGTCAGTCACTTCAGGGTTTGATGATTATGATGGATATTCGTCACCCCCTAAAACAATTTGATATTCAGATGGTACGCTGGGCAAATCAAAAGAATTTAGATGTACATATATTATTGACCAAATCGGATAAATTAAAACACGGTGCTGCCATGGCAAGCCTACACGTGGTTGTGGCAGAACTAAAAAAACTGGAGCTCCGATCAACCGCACAACTGTTTTCATCCCTTAAAAAAACAGGCCGAGATGAAGCAATTGCCAAATTAGACAGTTGGTTTTTAATCGATAAAAAATGAGCAGGATCTAAGTCCAATTACGAAAATCAGGGAACTAGTCATGACCAAACCCAGTGCAAATCGTCGCCAATTTTTACAAAAAGCCGCTTTCGGTAGTGCTTTTGCTGGCACATTTAGTCTGCCCGTATGGGCCGCTCAAGATATTCCGGGTTTGCCAGAGTCAATGCAAAAGCCCGGTGAAAACTTCACTAATTACGGTCAACCTTCAACCCATGAACAACAAGTTATTCGCTGGGTTTCAGCTAATCCTGCAGCGCCAGGCAATGGCGTATCTTGGACCCCCCTGCATGACTTACAAGGCACTATCACTCCCAATGGGCTTCACTATGAACGTCATCATAATGGCGTACCGCAAATTGACCCCAATCAACATCTATTACTCATTGATGGCCTAGTCGATAAACCACTCAGTTTTGATGTGGCCAGCTTATTGCGCTACCCAATGATTTCGCGCATCTGTTTTATTGAATGTGGCGGCAACAGTAATAGTGGATGGCGTCGAAATCCGATTCAATCAAAAGTAGGTTATGCACACGGCTTAGTATCCAGTGCAGAGTGGACGGGGATCCCTCTTAAATTATTATTACAAGAAGCCGGCATTAAAACCGATG
Organism: Gammaproteobacteria bacterium; assembly: GCA_034110895.1. GTDB lineage: Bacteria > Pseudomonadota > Gammaproteobacteria > Nitrosococcales > Methylophagaceae. The sequence goes on from JAWUYH010000019.1 coordinate 68,753, forward strand.
CAAAATGGGTTATTGCGGAAGGTGCGGATGGTGCAGCACTTAACATCAGTATTCCATTAGAAAAATTACTTGATGATGCCCTGCTAGCCCTCTATCAAAACGGCGAACGATTACGTCCAGAAAATGGCTATCCGATGCGCTTAGTATTACCCGGATGGGAAGGTATTTTAAACGTTAAATGGTTACGTCAATTACGACTCACTCAAACACCCGCAATGTCTCGTGATGAAACGTCGCAATATACAGAATTACAAGCAGATGGAAAGGCGCGGCAATTTACCTTCATCATGGAAGCAAAATCACTGATCACCTCTCCTTCACTTGGCATGGTGCTGCCTGATAACCCAGGCATTTATCAAATTAGTGGCCTTGCTTGGTCCGGTCGAGGCAAAATTGCACGTGTTGAAATCTCTGCTGATGGCGGTGAGTCATGGCTTGATGCTGAACTACATGGGCCAATCCTTGATTGTTCTTTTACACGTTTTAGTTTGCCCTGGCATTGGCAAGGCGATTATGCCGTATTACAAAGCAGAGCTACCGATGAAACCGGATACGTGCAACCCACGCGTGAGGCGCTGGTCGCTAATCGCGGTCGGCATGGATTTTTTCACTACAATGCCATAGTTAGTTGGGAAATTACTGAAGAGGGAGATATCAATCATGTTTACGGAATTTAAATTTCTAAGCACTGTTTTATTAGTAGCCTGTTGCTCATTAAGTTATGCAGATACTGAATATCAAACCTTAGGCAAACCAGCACAACACCTAACTAAGCAAGCACAGTGGAATTTAACCATTACACCTGAAGGAAAAAACCTACCTGAAGGTCATGGTTCTGCAGAGCAAGGTGCTAAAATTTTTGCTCTAAAATGCGCGGCCTGTCATGGCCCTGCGGGTATTGGTGCAAGTGCAGAACCATTAATTGGTGAAGTGGGTTCACTGACCAGTGAATACCCCGAAAAAACGATCAACAGTTACTGGCCTTATGCCACCACATTATTTGATTATATTCGTCGCGCTATGCCTATTGATGCACCTTTTTCACTTTCAGCTAATGAAGTATATGCCTTGTGTGCATATATATTGAGCCAAGATGGTATAATTAATGCAACCCAAGAACTCAATGCAAATAATCTACCTCAGGTTTTGATGCCCAACAAGGAAGGTTTTGTTGCTATTTATCCCGAGGAAAACCAATAAATTTAAACCTTAAGGATCCCATTTTATGAGCCCACGCTACACTCGTATCATAGCGCCAAATGCAGATTTATTTGACACTCCGTCACTAGGAATGGATAAAAAATCCATTATGCATGATTTCAAAAACTATTACGGTAATCATCTGGCCCAAGATAAAGGTAAGGCATCGGGGCATTATTTATATTCGTCCTTAGCCATCACCTTGCGTGACCGCTTATTTGAACGAATGAAACACACCAAACACACCTATGCAGAAAGTAAGTGTAAACAAGCCTACTACCTATCCATGGAATTTTTAATGGGTCGAGCAATGGGTAATGCCGCTTTAAATCTGGGATTAGATGATGTTTCCACCAAGGCAATGCATGATCTTGGTCTGAATTTTGAAGAATTGACTGAACTAGAACACGATGCAGGATTAGGTAATGGCGGTTTAGGCCGTCTTGCTGCCTGTTTTGTCGATAGCTGTGCCACCTTACAATTACCCGTTACTGGCTATGGAATTAGATATGAATACGGTATGTTTCAGCAAAGTATCGAAGATGGTAATCAGATTGAAATGCCCGATCATTGGTTACGAGATGGAAATCCATGGGAATTAGAGCGTCCTGAGTTCACCCAGCGCGTTAAATTTGGTGGTCACACTGAATTCCGTAAAAACAGTCACGGTCAAATGGAGGTTTATTGGGTTGATTCTAACGACGTGCTAGCTGTACCTTATGATTTGCCGGTCCCTGGCTACCAAAATGGTACCGTTAATAAATTACGTTTATGGAAATCTGCCGCTACCGATGAATTTAATTTAGAAGACTTTAACTCGGGCTCTTATACTGAAGCTGTGGCTAGCAAAAATGCAGCTGAAAATATCAGCATGGTTCTTTATCCAAACGATTCAAGCGAAAATGGTAAAGAACTCCGCCTACGCCAACAATATTTTCTAGCTTCTGCCAGTTTGCAAGATATTCTCGATTATTGGGTCACTACGCATAGCGAAAACTTTGATAACTTTGCTGAAAAGAACTGTTTCCAACTGAATGATACTCATCCAACGGTTGCCGTTGCTGAATTAATGCGACTATTAATCGATGAACATGGTTTAAACTGGGACAATGCCTGGGAAATCACGACCAAAACAATGGCCTATACAAATCACACCTTATTGCCAGAAGCACTAGAGCGTTGGTCAGTCAATATGTTTGGTCGCTTATTACCTCGCGTCTTGGAAATAATTTATGAAATCAATGCGCGCTTCTTAAGCGAAGTGGCTAATCACTGGCCGGGCGATAAAAAACGACTTGCTCGTATGTCAATCATAGAAGAAGGTCATGAACAAAGTGTTCGTATGGCACACTTAGCCATTGTCGGTAGCTACTCAGTTAATGGTGTTGCCGCGCTACATTCGGAGTTATTACAAAAAGGCTTATTCAACGACTTCTTCCAGTTATGGCCCGAAAAATTCAATAATAAAACTAATGGTGTTACTCAACGCCGTTGGATGGCTTGGTGTAATCCACAATTACGTCAATTACTCAATGACCACATTGGCGATAAATGGATTACTCAACTGAGTGAACTTGAAAAGTTAGCACCGTATGCTACCCAACCTAAGTTCCAGCAACAATGGCGTGCAGCCAAACTGTCCAATAAAAAACGTCTAGCTGATTTAGTTCAACAAAGCTGTGGTGTGACATTTGATCCAGATGCAATGTTTGATATTCAAGTAAAACGTATTCATGAATACAAGCGTCAACTACTGAACGTATTACATGTTATTCACCTTTATGACCGAATCAAACGTGCTGACACCGTGGGCATGACCAAACGATGTGTCATATTTGGTGGTAAAGCAGCACCCGGCTACGCGATGGCAAAAGACATTATCAAACTGATCAATAATGTCGCTAACATCGTCAATAATGATTCAGACATTGGCGATTGGCTTAAAGTGGTATTTTTACCAAACTACCAAGTTTCAGCCATGGAAGTCATCTGTCCAGCAGCTGATTTATCAGAGCAAATTTCAACGGCAGGTAAAGAAGCATCTGGTACCGGTAACATGAAGTTCATGATGAATGGTGCCGTTACAATTGGCACGCTGGACGGTGCTAACATTGAAATTCGTGAAGAAGTTGGTGATGAAAACTTCTTCCTATTTGGTTTAACAGAAGATGAAGTGGTGTCAGCACGTGTAGGTTACAATCCCCGCGCAATCATTGCACAAGATGATGATCTAAAACGTGTTGTGGATTTATTAGAAGGCGGTCACTTTAACCAGTGCGAGCCTAATCGTTTTGGCAATATTATTAATGCCTTTACCGATCACAATGATCCATGGATGACAATTGCTGATTTCCGTAGTTATGTGGATGCACAACATCAAGCCAGTCTAGCGTATCAAGATATACCGCGCTGGACAGAAATGAGTATTCTTAACTGCGCGCGCAGTGGCAAGTTTTCTACCGATCGCACCATGGAAGAATACAATAACGAAATCTGGAAATTAACAAAAATCTCACCTAAATATAAATAGGCTAATTAAATTGAGCGTCTTGTGGTTATAACTTAAATCATGGGCGCTCATCTTTATATTTGTATGCGCTATATTATTTGCGTTCTAGCAGTCACAAACTAAAAATAGTATAACTATTAGTTGGTCTAAACTTGGTTTAGCATCAATACAGTCATAAATGCGTCTGTAGCTCAGTTGGATAGAGTACCAGTTTCCGAAACTGGGGGTCACAGGTTCGATTCCTGTCAGGCGCACCAATGATTTCCCCGTTAAAACTGTCACCTTCAGTTATTTTTCACAGTGATGAATCTGTGCCAATACAGATAATGTAAACCTAGCAATTATCATTCAAATGAATACGAGCCACTATTTCTAAGTAGCTGGTAACATATAGTTTATCCAAGCTTCTCCCTTATATTCTTTACTGAAAATATAGATAGCGCACCTAAATTCCTTCAGGTTAAAGTCTGATAGTTGGCTCATTGATGATCATGCTCTTAAAACACGGGATAAGCGTAGCTGGCTTGCACAACCACTTCAAGTTACTTAATAGCCTCTATATTCTTATTTAATTTAAGCATCTTATCGTTAAAAAGCCCTTTAATCGCTTTATTAGCCAACATAAAATCAAGCCCTAATCGGGTATCGTATTTCACTTCTATACTCACTGTTGTATTTCCTTTTTTTGTTTCTAAATGAATTTGAACGTGATTAATAACTACCTTCAAATCTCTTCTGGCCAGTTGAATAGTTGTTATTCCAATGGTGATCCCCCCGAACAATAATTGAAGTTAAAAGTGGAACTTTCTCTTATGCTTAACAGCAGGAGAATATTGATGAAAAAAGCACATTTTAGCGATAGTCAAATATTAGCCATTTTAAAACAGGCCGAAAATGGTATACCTATCCCCTAACTATGCCGTGAACACGGCATGAGTAATTCAAGTTTTTATAAATGGCGTTCAAAATACAGCGGTATGGACGCATCCCTGATGACTCGAATGAAAGAGTTGGTGATGCTGAATAGTTTCAACCAAAAATTAAGCTCATTGAGTATTGAACAACTTAAGGGGCTTGCCCCTAGATTTTACTTATAGTGTTTATCATTTATAACTAGCCCACAAGCCATAGTTAAAGACGAAATTGCTAGCAAAAAAATAAGGCTGGCTAACACGATGTATTTTTATTTTGTTATGCCTTTCCAACACATTTCACCGCCAAGAAACTAAACAATTCATTAACTGTCATTAATGTATCCGAGATGGCGACTTAGTTGTCGCTTATTAGCTATTAAAGGTATTTTTGTGAATCATAATTCTGCTCAGTCACGTCGTATTGCCAACGCACTTAAAACACAATTTATTGCTGATGCCCTCGCCATGCCAGTGCACTGGTTTTATCAACCCCTAGAAATAGAATTGGCTTTCCCTGGCGGTATTCAGCGGTTTGAGACAGCGCCTGGGTTTCATCCCTCCTCTATTATGTCCTTACATTCAAAGCGTAAAGGTGGTCGGCAGACTAGTGATATATCGAGTAATACTACCACCGAGGTAGTGGGTGATATCATTTTAAAAGATAAGGCTCAGTTCTGGGATACACCTAATGTGCATTACCATCAAGGTATGCTAGCAGGTGAGAACACCTTAAATGCCCACTGCGCTCGTGTTTTGATGCGTGTGCTTGCCACCACCACTGAACCTTATAACAGAAAAGCATTTGTGCTGGCCTACATCGACTTTATGACAGTGCAACCTTGCTCTCATCCAGACACTTATGCTGAGTCATATCATCGCGGGTTTTTTGCAAACTTTGCACAAGGCCGCAAACCAGAAAAATGTGCCATGAAAACACATGACACTGCTTCAGTCGGTGCCTTAGTGACCATAGCCCCCTTGGTTTTTTCAGAGCGTCTTAAAGGGACCAGCGAGTATGCAATTCAAGTTAGCTGTCGCGAGCACTTAGCACTGACACATCCCGATGAATCCTTAATGCGAGTCTGTGACCACTATGTAACACTGCTTTGCGGTCTGATGGAAGGACCTGATGACAGTGGCGTTAAGGCACTATTGGTAGAAGCTGGTAAAGGCTCTCCGGGCTTGGATGTGGCGGGCTTAGTAAAACGCAATCTACCTGATCATCAGGTAGTAGGACAAATGTTTTCACGTGCCTGTTATATTTCAGATTCATGGCCTGTCGTCTTATATTTAGCCTATAAATATCAGAACAATCCTTGGCAAGCACTTAAAGTGAATACAAACCTAGGCGGTGACAACGTTCATCGGGGCTGTGTGCTGGGTGTCATATTAGGACTGCAAAGCAATATGGTCGCTAGCAATTGGTTTGATCAACTGCTCAATCACCAAGAAATAGATCAGGAAATTGATACACTGATTAACACGGCAACGGCGCAACAACAATAAACGCTGACAAGCAGTACCATTCTAATATTGGCTTGGCGGGATTTGGTACTTATAGTTCAACTCTTAGTAAAGACAGCTCATTTTGGACGCTAAGCATCTTCAGTTTGATGTCCTGTCTTTTTGAGATAAGCTGTCCATCCTAAGCTAATGCATTAGCAATTTATATCTGCGAGTCCGCTAAAATCAAACAAACTAAAATTGTTCACATGATCTAATATGTCTGATTTCGTGCCTATATAATATGTTTTACCAAACCTCTGGCAAGAAGAACCCTCATTATAGAAAGTGCCATAACTACCACCATAAACGTTAACTGTTTTGCCTAACCTGTTCGCAGCATCGTCTAGCAATCCACGTACTGTTCCCATCATGATCTTTAATAATGTGCTTTTTTTACTATAAAAAAAGCATGAGCTTTGTCACGGCCGAAATATAAGTACCTTCTATATCCATTTGCGTGAAAAACGCCCCATTGACAGGAATGTCATATATTCTACTTCCGTCCAATATTTTTTTCTTCTAACCCGCTATAACATTATAAATAATATGAAATCTCCCTACATAAGCAGCCAGTAAACATCATTACCCGTTGTATAGAGTGGCGTTTTAAAGAGAACCTAATATTGCTTAGCTTTAAAAGCATGCTCTTAGTCACTCCCAACGGATTATTGCCAATACCATGTAAGATAAAAAATTATTAGGATTGGGATAATTGATTTTATCCTTTAGTTGCATAATTTGAGTTAGTGTAATTAATTAAAAAAATGACAGGTTTATTTTAATCTGCTCCTAAATCAGTTCATAATCTCGTGTTTTATCAGCCAATAAAACACCGCTATCCTGTTTCAACGGAGAACATAAATAGTCTAGTTTTTTGCGCTTTGTACTTTCTGTGCCTTCACTGCAAATAATCAATTTTGCAGATTCAGTTAAAGCGATTCACTCTGGCTGCTTGAACTGATTTTTATATAGTTTCAACGCAGCTTTGAACTCACCATTCATTCCATAACAAACGACCATTTTCACTTCTTTTGATCCAATTATATAAATATCGTTGGAGTGCGGATGAATGGCAGTTCCTGAAGGATTGAATGTATCACCCGTTCCATTTAAAAAGTCATCACTATTGATGATAAACATCAGTGACTTTTCTCTTGTCTCTGAGTGAAGATCATACGAAAACATTTTTCTTAAGGTGTCCCCTTCAACGGGAGATCCCTTACAAGCGATCAGCAGATGATTTTGCTTGCCGTCATGACACAATCATTCTGGATCATAGCCCTTGTTTAGCTTCAAATCGTAACGTTCACTCTGAGCAGAGCCGGTGTTGTAGTCGCTTATTTTGTAGATTGCAGGCCGATTTCCTACATGCAATATATAGACAGTGCTACCGAGAATAACAATATCTTCAGAATCCGCAGAATCAGGCCACACCACCAGTTTTGTTACTTACCAAGCAGATTCTTTTTTTCCTGAACACCAGCATATTCATGGTGAGGAAATCTATGTTATTGAAGGTACCTTTTCTGATGAACATGGTGATTACCTTCGAGATCCTGCAGGTTCATCCCATAGTCCGTTCTCAAAACTAGGCTGCACCTTGTTTGTTAAATTAAATCAATTTCAATCTGACGATCATCAGCATATTACAATCAAACCTGAGCAACAACAATGGGTTAATGGTTTAGGCAAGCTAAAAGTTTGCTCTTTTCATTCCTTCAATACCCAAAGTACCGCCTTAGTCTGTTGGTCTGCCAATGAAACTTTCCAAGCACATGCTCATTATGGCGGCGGAGAAATTGTAGTCCTAACAGGCAAGTTTATTGATGATCATGGTGAATACCCTGCAGATAGTTGGGCCCGCAATCCGCATTTAAGCCGACACCACCCTCATGTAAAAGAGGAAACCCTTATTTTGGTATGGGTCGGTCACTTAAAATCTAATTAGACTCGGCTTATAGCGAATCAAATAACTGGATCAGACTTTTTATCCATGCCCTTCCTTTTCATCGCCATTATTTTCACATTTAATGACAGCACCATCAATAATCCTTAATGCATGCATCAAATAATGTTCTTGCTAGCAACAATAGTTTAAAAGAATATCAGGCCAGTAATAACATCATTGCAGCTTTTAGTAATGCGCTTGAGAATGTAAATAATCTATTTGAGCAGTATCAAAATAACTAAGGCGTGACGGTTAAATTCCATTAGTAGCAAAATATTTTCATACTGGCTAAACTTTCACAATACCATCCCTATGCTATCATTCTCATTGTTTTATCACTTGAACAAACCGTTTAGATGAGCTGCATTTGAAATTACTTTATACCATTCTTTTTTACATCGCCTTGCCACTAATTCTTATACGTCTGATCTGGCGTGGCATTCGTTCTCCCAATTATTGGCTACGCTGGCCTGAGCGTTTTGGTCGTAGTGCCTTCTTATCGGATCAAACACCTGTGATCTGGGTTCATGCTGTTTCTGTAGGCGAAGCTGAAGCCACGCGCCCTCTTGTCAAAATATTATTAGTCGACTATCCCGAGCATCAAATTCTGATCACCACTATGACACCAACAGGTAGTGCACGCGTTCAACTTTTATATGGTGATGTTACTTCCATTAGTCACTGTTATTCACCTTATGATGTTTCATTTGCAGTTAAGCGTTTTCTTAAACAAACACATCCCCAGTTTGGCATTATCATGGAAACAGAAATATGGCCAATGATGTTGTTAACTTGCCAGCAATTAAATATACCTTTGGTATTAGCCAATGCCCGCATGTCAGAACGTTCAGCCAAAGGTTATTCACGTTTTGCTGTTTTCACTAAAACCGTATTACAAAGTTTACATTTCATTGCAGCACAAACTGAAAGCGATCGCCAACGCTTTAAACAACTTGGTGCCGATATTAAAAAAGTGCATGCCATCGGTAACTTAAAATATGAAATTAGTTTAGCGATGAGTTTGATGGAACAAGCGACAGCGATGAGGATAATATGGGGTAGTCAGCGTCCAATTTGGATAGCGGCAAGTACTCATGAAGGTGAAGAGGCCATGATCTTAAATGCTGCTCGCCAAATTCGCTCAGCATGCCCTGAACTATTGTTAATTATCGTACCCCGCCATCCTGAACGTTTTGATAAAGTATCTGCAATTTCTCAAAAAGCGGGTTTCAAAACTTTGCGTCGTAGCGAAAATCGTCCTTGCCCATCAGATGTACAAGTCCTAGTTGTTGATACTATGGGAGAGCTTCCTTTATTTTATGCAGCGAGTGATATTGCATTTGTTGGTGGCAGTTTAGTGCCAGTAGGTGGTCATAATATCCTTGAGCCAGCCGCATTAGGACGCCCCATTATTACTGGCCCTCATTATTTCAACTTTAATGACATTACCAAACAATTTCTCAAAGCTGATGCGGCGATCCTGATCAATAACACGGAAGAATTAGCAGAAACGGTAATTATGCTATTTAAAAGCACAGCGCAACGGCATAATATGGGTGATGCTGCTTTGAAAATAATCGCTAATAGTCAAGGGGCAAGCAAACGTCTGGTTAACCTTATTAAACGGCATATTACTCACCATGCACAGTGATGAATATTGGATGGCGCATGCACTATCCCTTGCCAAACGAGCGGAACAACAAGGCGAAGTACCGGTAGGTGCTGTCATTATTGATGATAACGAAATACTTGGTGAAGGCTGGAATCAACCTATTATTAATAATGATCCTACTGCTCACGCTGAAATTCAAGCGCTGCGTGCAGCCTGCCAACATCGCAAAAATTACCGCCTACCGGATGCCACCCTATTTGTAACACTAGAGCCTTGCATCATGTGTGCAGGTGCGATTGTTCATGCACGTATCGGGCGTGTTGTATTTGCAGCTAAAGAACCTAAGACAGGCGCTGCAGGCAGTTGTTTTGATATATTTAATACAGCACAACTTAATCACCATGTTCGGTGTGAACAAGGTGTACTTGCCGAGCAAAGCAGTACCCTATTACGCCATTTTTTTCGAGGTAGACGTTAGTCACTTTTGACTATTATTGCGATTAAAATCTTCTGAAAGTAGGCTTTATTTGCTAGAATTCCTTTTTTATATAATTTTATAGTTTAGCGGTATTAATTTAATGCTTTTAATGATCGACAATTATGATTCTTTCACCTACAACCTCGTCCAGTACTTTGGAGAACTCGGTGCCAATGTTCAGGTACATCGTAATGATAAAATTACCATTGAAGAAATCGAGGCATTAAACCCTGACAAGATTGTTCTGTCACCTGGGCCTTGCACCCCAAATGAAGCGGGTATCTCACTAGAAGTTATTAAATATTTTGCCGGTAAAAAACCTATTTTAGGCGTTTGTTTGGGCCATCAAACTATTGGTCAAGCATTTGGTGGCGAGATTGTTCATGCTCGCGAGATTATGCACGGTAAAACATCACCTGTTTTTCATAAAGATATCGGTATATTTGCGGACTTAAATAATCCTGTTATTGCAACACGCTATCATTCCTTAGTTATCAATAAGAATACATTACCAGACTGTTTTGAAATGACGGCGTGGACTCAAAATGAAGATGGCTCGCTGGACGAGATCATGGGGATCCGTCATAAAGAATTACCTATCGAGGGTGTACAGTTTCACCCAGAATCGATATTGACTGAACAAGGCCATGCCTTGTTGAAAAACTTTCTAGATCATTAAACGGACACATTATGAAGTTATCAACAGCCATTAAGTCAGTTATTGAGCATCAAGATTTATCTAGCGATGAAATGAGTGCCGTTATGCAACAAATAATGACTGGTCAAGCAACACCCGCTCAAATTGGTGGTTTTTTAGTCGGTTTGCAAATGAAAGGCGAAACAACCACTGAAATTGCTGCTGCAGCTAAAGTAATGCGTAACCTTGCAACCCTCGTCGATATAAGTGGCGATCATGTGGTTGATACCTGCGGTACAGGTGGTGATGGTGCCAGTACATTCAATGTCTCTACGGCCAGCGCCTTTGTGGTTGCTGCTGCGGGCGCTAAAGTAGCCAAGCATGGTAACCGTTCTATCAGCAGTAGCTCAGGCAGTGCCGACGTATTAGAAGCTGCAGGTGTCAACTTAGACATTACACCAGATCAAGTGAAACATTGCATTGATAATATTGGTGTTGGTTTCATGTTTGCACAAAAACATCACGGGGCAATGAAATTTGCTATAGGCCCTCGCCGTGAAATGGCCATACGTACGATTTTTAATCTACTCGGTCCATTAACCAATCCTGCTCAGGCTAAACGTCAAGTATTAGGTGTGTATGACCGAAAATGGGTTGAACCTATGGCATATGTATTGAAATCATTAGGCAGCGAACATGTTTTAGTTGTTCATGCTGAAGATGGTCTTGATGAAATCAGTATTGGTTCAGATTCCTTTGTAGCAGAATTAAAAAATGGCGACATCTCCTGCTACACTGTCTCTCCTGAACAGTTTGGTCTAGAGCGCCATGATATCAGTGTACTTGCGGTGTCTGATGCCCAACAAAGCCTAACTATAATTAAAGCAATATTTGCAGGTGAAACTGGTCCAGCAAGAGATATCGTGGTGTTGAACGCCGGCGCTGCGATTTATGCAGCTGATATCGCCTCTTCACTGGCCGAAGGGATTCAACTTGCACAAACACAGATAGACAATGGGGCAGCACAGCAAAAACTGGATGCCCTTATTGCCTGTAGTAACTCTTAGTAATTAAAGAATCTAATATGACGACCACAAACACACCAGATATTCTGAAAAAAATCATCGAACGTAAATACCAAGAGATTGCAGAACGTAAAGCTAAAGTAACACAATTTCAATTAATTGAAGTCGCCGAAAAAGCCGATGCGCCACGCGGATTTGTTGCTGCGATTGAAGCCAAAATAAATAATGGACAAGCAGCGGTTATTGCTGAAATTAAAAAGGCCTCACCAAGTAAAGGCCTATTACGTGAAAACTTTGTGCCTGCTGATATCGCTAAAAGTTATGAAGAGCATGGCGCAGCCTGCTTATCAGTGTTAACTGATCATGATTTTTTCCAAGGTCACGAGTTTTATTTACAAGAAGCCCGAGCAGCCTGTTCTTTACCTGTTATTCGTAAAGACTTTATTGTCGATCCTTATCAAGTATTTGAAGCACGTGCGATTGCTGCTGATTGCATCTTATTAATTGTTTCAGCGTTGAATGATGAGCAATTACTTGAGCTCAGTGATTTGGCAATGCAACTGGATATGGATGTATTAGTTGAAGTACACGATCTTGCTGAGTTGGAACGAGCATTATTTTTGAACTTACCACTTATCGGTATCAATAATCGAAATCTAAGCACTTTTGAGACATCACTTAGTACTACATTAGATTTATTAGGTCAGATCCCTGAAAATCATACAGTCATTACAGAAAGTGGCATTCATACTGCTGCTGATGTGGCCTTAATGCGCGAGCATCATGTCAATGGCTTCTTAGTTGGTGAAGCGTTTATGCGTGCTGAAAATCCTGGTCTTCAACTTAGTACATTATTTAGCAGCGAATAAGAATCAACATCGACTTGAATAAAAAGCCTTGTTTTAAGCTTACTTAGTTTCATCAAATAAAACTAAGGTTTTACCATGCGACCACAATACACCATCCGTTTGCAGCTGCTTTAATACTCGACCAGCCATTTCACGAGAACAGCCGACCATTCGGCTTATTTCCTGTCTTGTGACTTTAATCTGTATGCCATCAGCATGTTTCATCGCATCAGGTTGCAAAGCCAGTTCATTCAACGCAGATTCTACTCGGCCAGCCACATCTAAAAAGACAAGATCACTCATTTTTCTGGTGCTGGATAATAAACGTCTAGCCATTTGTTCAGCAAGAAATTGGAGTAAGGTCGGGTAACAGGCTTTTAATTGTGTATCTGCTAATAATTTTAGTTGTTGGTATGAAATTTCTTCTGTTTTACAGTCAGTTCTAGCGCGAATGGTAACAGTACGATCCGCAACATCTGAAAACAGGCCTATTTCACCTAAAAAATCGCCTTGATTAAGATAAGCTAGTATCAGTTCTTCACCCTCATCATTTTCAATAGTGACCGATACGGAACCTTCACGCAAATAATACAAACTATTGGCCGCATCGCCGGGGCGAATTAATATTGATTTAGCCGAATACTGCTTACTGTGACAACAATGAAAAAAATCTGCTAAGCCTTCTTCTATCGCCTTATATTTCAAATAATCCATAATTTTACCTGCGATCTAAGTTGATCTATATCATCTAATCATAAACTAACACTGCCTTCAAGTAAGCTATTATGGCAAAATTAGTATTATTTACTAAATATCAGAGTGCAAAATAATGAAAGCAAGAGTTAAATGGGTTGAAGATGTCATGTTCCTAGGAGAGTCTGGAACGGGGCATAGCCTTGTTATGGATGGACCAAAAGAAATGGGAGGCCATGGAACCGGCATGCGTCCAATGGAACTATTATTGTTGGGTTTAGGCGGCTGTACCTCGTTTGATATGGTGCAAATCTTAAAAAAAGCGCGACAAGATATTCGTGACTGTGTGGTCGATATCGATAGTGAGCGAAGCGAAGTCGTGCCTAAGGTATTCACTAAAATTCATGTTCACTATAAAATCACCGGTAAAGATTTAAAAGAAACACAAGTAAAACGTGCGGTAGAACTATCTACAGAAAAATATTGTTCCGCATCACTTATGTTAGGAAAAGCAGCTGAAATCACCCATGATTATGAGATCATCAATGTCGACTAATGCTAGCCAGGAGTCCTATGATCGCATTGAAAAAAGCTATTTAGCAACATGGTGCCGATTGCATCCTGAAGCAGCTTTAGAGGCAGGCATTGATGACTATGCAGATAAACTAAGTCTTCATGATGATGAAACGTTTGGCATTCAAATAGTGCTTAATGAAAAATGTTTAGCAGCACTCGATGGAATAAATATCAGTGAACTTGATGGCGAGCGCCAAATCAATTATCAAATATTGTATAGCCAAGCGAATATAGAACATCATGCTTTGATGGACCATGATTGGCGTCATCGTGACCCGACACGTTTTTTGCCGACTAATGCGTTACACCAACTCACGCTTCGACCTGTTACAGATTTTAATCATGCATTAAAATCTCGATTAAAGTTGATTCCGGCTCATATTCGAGAGGCTAAAAACTATTTAGCGGCAACACCTTCGAGCATTCCAAAAGTATGGCTAGAGATGGCCTTGGCGGAAGCTGAAGCCAGTGTCAATTACTGCCATCAGATGCATCAACACCCCCTTGTCTATGCTGCGCTCACTGAAGATGATGAGATAGAACAGGCCATCGCTAATGCCAGTCAGTCTTTAAAGGGGTTAGCACAAAGTTTGAAACAATTGTTGCCAAGCAGTGATGGAGATTTTGCCTGTGGCCGCGAACAGTTTGAGCGTTTATTAAATCAACAACATTTTTTGCCCATTAATAGTCAATCTCTACATAGCTTTGGCCAACGCCTGTTTGACCAAACAGAGCAGTTATTAACGCTAGAATTAGCGCTAAGTAAACTCACTTTAGCTGAGATTCAACAACAACATCCTGCTGCAGATCAATTATTATCAAGCTATCAGCTTGAAATGAAGGCGGCTGAAGAATTTTTGCATCAGCAAGATCTGATCACAATGCCCAATAATCAAACGCTGCATGTTGTGACCACTCCCCAATTTTTACAACATCAAATTCCCTTTGCCGCTTATTTAGCTCCTAGTATTGCTGATGCACTACAAGCCGGTTATTATTATGTCACTCCCACTAAAAATAAAGCTGAATTAAAAGAACATAATCTAGCTGCCATTAGTCAAACGAGTGTGCATGAAGCCTGGCCAGGACATCATTTACAGTTTGTAGTTGCTAATCACTCTACACAAGGGTCAGCTTTACTACGTAGGTTAAACCCTAGTGCCACTTTATACGAAGGCTGGGCACTCTATTGTGAACAGATGATGCTTGAACAGGGTTTTGAACGCCATACTGGCCAGCGGATTATTATGTTACGTGACCGCCTTTGGCGTGCCTTACGGATCGTCATTGATGTTGAAATTCACACACAAAATTTATCACTTTCAGACGCAGCACAAAAAATGGTTGATGCCCTTGGTTTCAGTCATGAGCAAGCGATGGGCGAACTGAGTTGGTACAGCCAATCACCAACCGTTCCCATGAGTTATGCTGTTGGTTGGGCACTTATTAATGCCTTACGCGATATTATTAATCCTGCTGACAATACTGAATTAAAAGCCTTTCACGATAAATTATTATCTAGCGGCTCTATTGCCTTACCTCTGGTTATCCAACATCAGTTTGGTGAAAATATTTGGCTAAAATGTTGTCAACATGTCTTTGGAGAACCATTATGAAACGACCAGCTGCCACCGGCGGTATGCGCCATGTAGCTCTTTTTGTTAACGATCTTGAAGCCTGCGAACACTTCTATATTGAATTATTAGGCATGCAAGTCGAGTGGAGACCAGATGCTGATAGTGTCTATCTTACCTCAGCTAATGATAATCTGGCTTTACATCGAGCCAGTGCAGATTTTGATACCACGGGTCCTCAAAAATTAGACCACATTGGTTTCATTATCAAAACAGCACAACAAGTTGATGAATGGTTTGCGTTTTTATCACATCACGCTATCATCACTCGCCAACCTCCTAGGACTCACCGTGATGGAGCACGAAGCTTTTATTGCTACGATCCTGATGGAACGGTTGTGCAAATAATTTATCACCCACCTATTTCATAAGACACAGACTATGAACGCATATATCTATAAAAGCAGTCGTAAAGCCGAGCTGTATATCTACCTTAGCCAAAAAGATGATTTTTCAAATGTTCCACAAGCCCTATATGATTCCATGGGAAAAGAACCCATTTTTGTAATGGAAATTGAACTGACGCCAACACGTAAATTAGCCCGTGAAAATGTGCAGACCGTCATTAACAGTCTAGAAACTAAAGGCTTTCATCTTCAAATGCCCCCAGCTATCGCCAATGTTATTGATTTTAAACAGCCTGCTAAATACGTAAGCTAGAATCTATCCAACACTAATCGCTTATCCACCTTGCATTTGTTCGAGTTTTAAAGCATCTACATAACAAATAAATTTATATCAACCATAAAAAAAGCCCCAATCTTTCGATTGAGGCTTTTTTTATTTAAGCACCTACTCTGATTTACAGAGTAGGTTTCACATTTAACATTTTATTTGTTAACAATAAAGTCAACACGACGGTTAGCATTACGACCCGCTTTAGTATCATTGTTTGCTACAGGTGAAGTTTCGCCCATACCTACAGCAATTAAACTACTGCCTTTAACACCACGAGAAGTCAAATAAGCAACCACTGATTCAGCACGTTGCTGAGACAATGTCATGTTATAAGCATCACTACCCGTGCTATCAGTATGACCTTCAACACGCACTTCAATCACTGAGTCAGTATTTTTCAATAATTCAACCGCTTGTTCAAGTGTATCTTTCGCTTCAGTCGTTAAAGTTGCTTTGTTTGTTGCAAAGTTAACACCCGTCAAAGATAAGATTTTTTCACCTGCTAATGGGCAACCTGCTGGATCAACAATAGTACCTAGTGGTGTTCCAGGACACATGTCTTCAAAATCAGCTACGCCATCTTTATCGGTGTCTAATGGGCAACCAACACGGTCAACTTTTACGCCTGCTGGTGTGTTAGCACAAAGGTCAATGCCATCTACTACGCCGTCAGCATCAGAATCAAACGCACAACCTTGTGCATCTAATAAAGCGCCTGCAGGTGGAACTGAAGCACATATTGGAGCTGCATCTGCAACAACAACTTCCTCTTCAGTTGGGCAAAGTATCAGTGCTAAAGCAGCACCAACAGCAGCACCAGCACCAGCAGAAGCATCTGCAGCCGCCGCACTAACCACGCCACCCACTAAACCACCAGCAACAGCACATAGTAAGTAGTTTGTATCCGCTTGTTTACTTGGACCCGCACAACCCGCTAGTAGACCGGCAGCTAGAACGACTGCCGTTAATTTTGTAAATATTTTCATTAATGTTTTCCTTACAGTTCAATGATACATGAGTCATCTCATGATTTTTCTTCTATAGATTATGTATGACCCCATAATAAACAGTAGTATTTGTATTTTACAACAACTCGATGAATAATGATAATTAAGATTGCTAGCGAATAATATTATTACCAGCATCTTCGGATTGCAGCGTCATACTTTGGTCTAAGACGCCTCCAGAATCAGCGCCTAGCTTGATCATTAATCGTACTTCATTTTGTGAATCTGCATTTTTCAATGCCTCTTCATAACTAATTTGATCAGCCAAATATAGTTTATATATTGACTGATCAAATGTCTGCATTCCAAAATCTCCTGAGCGTTTCATTAGATCTTTAATCTCAGCTACTTTTCCTTTTTCGATTAAATCAGCAACTAGCGGAGTATTGATTAATACTTCAACAGCAACACAACGACCTGTACCATCCTTTCTAGGGAGCAGACGCTGTGCAACCACTGCTTTTAAATTAAGTGATAGATCTAACAACAACTGTTTATGCCTTACTTCTGGAAAAAAGTTAATAATCCTATCCATCGCTTGATTAGCATTGTTGGCATGTAAAGTGGAAAGACATAAATGCCCTGTTTCCGCAAAGGTAATGCCATACTCCATAGTATCTTGTGCACGAATTTCACCAATCATGATGACATCAGGTGCTTGTCGCAAAGAGTTTTTTAAGCCTATCTCATAAGACTCAGTATCGATACCTACTTCGCGCTGCGTGACCACACAACCAGCATGTTTATGATCAAATTCAATCGGATCCTCAATGGTCAAAATATGATCGGTGCTATTTTGATTTCGATAACCAATCATTGCAGCTAAAGTAGTCGATTTACCAGAACCTGTTCCCCCGACAAAAATAATCATGCCCCGTTTATTCATTGCAAGTTCTTTGATAACTTCAGGAACATTTAGCTCCTCAATAGTCGGAATTGCATCTTTAATTCTACGCAAAACCATGGCTACTTTATTACGTTGGTAAAGTGCACTTGCTCGGAAGCGTCCTGCTCCTGCTGTGCTGACAGCATAATTACATTCTTTATCTCGCTCAAAGGTTTTTTTCTGCTCATCACTCATTGTGCTTAAAACTAATTCACTGGCTTCATCATCCGTCAGTATGTCTTGAGACAAAGTAGCTAGTCGCCCATTTACTTTCAAGCTAGCAGGACGGCCTGCAGTGATAAATACATCCGAGGCATCATGTTTAGCAGCAGCCTTAAGAATTGTTAAGATATCCATTATTATCTCCTAGCGGAATATTTCTTTATTAACTGCCATAGGCAAAGCAGAGGCCTTCGTCACTAATTGACGACGCACCAAATCTTGTAGACATTGATCTAATGTCTGCATACCGACAGCACCACCGGTTTGAATCGCGGAATACATTTGCGGTACTTTATCTTCACGAATCAAGTTACGAATGGCTGGCGTACCAATCATTATTTCATGCGCTGCAATACGTCCCCCTCCTACTTTTTTCATTAGAGTTTGTGATATTACCGCACGCAGTGATTCAGATAACATTGAGCGTACCATTGATTTTTCTGCAGCAGGAAATACGTCAATAATCCTATCAATCGTTTTTGCAGCGGAAGAAGTATGCAAAGTACCAAAGACTAAATGGCCTGTTTCAGCAGCCGTCAATGCAAGCTCAATCGTTTCTAAATCACGTAACTCACCCACCAAAATAACATCAGGATCTTCACGTAAAGCAGAACGTAATGCCTCACTAAAGCCTAAAGTGTCGCGGTGAACTTCTCGTTGGTTAACCAAACATTTTTTACTTTTATGAACAAATTCAATCGGATCTTCGATAGTCAGAATATGCTCACTTGAGTGCTCATTTTTATAATCAACCATTGCCGCTAGTGTGGTTGATTTACCAGATCCTGTTGGCCCAGTCACTAGTACAATACCCCGTGGATTATCAGAAATTTGTTTGAAAATTTCAGGAGCGCCCAGATCTTCCAAGCTCAGCACTTTGGATGGAATTGTACGAAATACAGCGGCAATGCCTCGATTTTGATTAAACGCATTAACACGAAAACGCGCAAGCCCGGGTATTTCAAATGAAAAATCTGTTTCTAAAAACTCCTCAAAGTCTTTACGCTGTTTATCATTCATGATGTCATACACCATGGCACGGACCTCGGTATTGTCCATAGCTGGTACGTTGATTCGGCGGATATCACCATCCACCCGAATTATGGGTGGTTCACCTGCCGAAATATGTAAATCTGACGCGTTATTTTTTGCACTAAAGGTCAGTAATTCAGTAATATCCATGTATCTTCCTAATCATTTTAAGTTATAAGCCCAACTAGCAGCACAAAGTTTATAGCGTAAAGGTATCGTGCTAACAGCAGGCTTGCAACATGACAGAGTTAAATAATCGACTTCGCACTATTCTTGACGACATTAATAGGGCTGAAAATCAACTAGTAACATCCCATCATTATGTGCAATTACTGGCGGTTAGTAAGACACAGCCTGCCGATGTTGTTCGACAAGCAGCTAAAGCGGGTCAGCGTTATTTTGGCGAAAATTACTTACAAGAAGCGCTGATAAAAATTAACCAGCTCGCCGATCTCAAACTTGAATGGCATTTTATTGGCCCAATTCAATCAAATAAAACCAAGGATATTGCCGAAAATTTTGATTGGGTACAAACGGTGGCACGTTTAAAAATAGCGCAACGTCTGGATAATCAGCGGCCCAGTCATCGCAACAAATTAAATATCTGCATTCAGGTCAATATAGACAACGAATCAACTAAGTCAGGCATCGCGGCTACAGAATTATTTGAATTAGCCAAACACATATCTCAACTTAATAACCTGCAATTACGTGGCCTAATG
This sequence comes from Gammaproteobacteria bacterium, assembly GCA_034110895.1. GTDB lineage: Bacteria > Pseudomonadota > Gammaproteobacteria > Nitrosococcales > Methylophagaceae. Next base: position 88,880 of record JAWUYH010000019.1, read on the forward strand.
ATTATTCCCACTCACAGTAGCGATCCGCAACAGCAACAGCACTCATTTCAACAAGCACATACATTATATAAACAGCTTGCCACTATTTATCCTTCGGTCGATACCCTATCGATGGGTATGTCGGGCGATATGACCTTAGCCATTGCTGAAGGGAGTAACATGGTACGTATAGGCACTGCTCTTTTTGGTAAGCGAGACAAATGAAACTGATAAGCCACTGACACCAAACATGCGATAACACGTAAACTAACAGCAACAACTTACGGTAATATGGAACGAATTATGAAAGACTGCAACATTACATTTATAGGCGGAGGCAATATGGCGCGCAGCCTAATTGGTGGTCTAATTTCTGATGGTTTCTCGCCTGACCATATACATGTGTCCGATCCTGAACCTCTTTGTCTGCAAGCACTGACTGACCAATATCCAGTTCACATCTATAGCAGTAATATTGAAGCCGCTAAAGTATGTGATGTATTGATCTTGGCCGTCAAACCGCAACAGCTGCAATCTGTAGTGCGCCAATTGGCAACACATTGGCAAGCCAACACTTTATTAATATCGATCGCTGCCGGTATACGCATCGATGATATTGCTCGCTGGTTAGAACAAGAGCAAGCCGCTATTGTCCGGGCTATGCCCAATACACCCTCATTAGTTCAAGCCGGTGCAACCGCACTCACTGCCAATGCTTTTGTAAACACTCAACAACATGAACTAGCTGAATCCATCTTACGTGCAGTGGGTCTTACATTATGGGTCGATAGTGAAGCAAAGATGGATGCTGTTACCGCATTATCAGGCAGTGGACCTGCTTATTTTTTCCTAGTGATGGAAGCAATGGAATCCGCCGCTACCGAAATGGGACTCGATGCTGAATCCGCCCGTCTACTTTGTTTACAGACCGCATTTGGTGCCGCCAAGATGGCACTGGAAAGTGATGAGACAACTAAAACATTGCGTGAGCGAGTCACCTCTCCGGGAGGCACTACTGAGCGGGCCTTAGATGAACTAGAAGATGGGGGTCTACGAAGTTTATTTGAAAATGCCTTAGTCGCTGCAGCTTTGCGCTCTCGTGAGTTAGCTAACCAGTTAGGGGAAGATGATGCCTAGTGGATATTTTAGTCAGCCAATTCTATTTCTGATAGAAGTCTTATTTGGGCTTTATATGGGTATCGTTGCGCTGAGAATTATCATGCAATGGGCAAACTGGGAATATCATAATCCACTGGTGCAACTGATCATCCGCGCTACCCAAATGCCGGTTAAATTCTTGCGCCGCTTTATTCCTCCCCTCGGCCGCTGGGACACCGCCACTATAGTGTTACTTTTTGTACTAGCCATTCTAAAATTGTTACTCATAGCACTGATACAACCTAACTTATTTAACGTGGTCATTATTTTACGCTTGGCCGTTGCTGATATTTTTTCGCTCTTCATAATGCTGTTTTCTGCCAGTATAATCATTCAGGTTATATTAAGTTGGCTCCAGCCCAACACTGGTGACAACCCGATCGCACCCTTAATCAGTCGCATGAATAATCCCCTATTGCGACCTGTTCGCCAATGGTTGCCAGCGATGAGCGGTTTAGATTTATCGCCTATGATTGTCTTACTGGGTCTACAGATAGTGAGTATGCTAGTCTTACCCTTGCTCACTGGCTGACCGTGAATTATGAACTTTTTACTGTTAATCGCATATAATAAGTACTAATTTATTAAGGAATAATCGCAGTATGCTGGAAATAATACCAGCCGATTCAGTCGGATTGGTTAGCCCTATAACGCTACACATTGATACGCCACTATCGCTAGATTGTGGTCGTATACTGCCAAGTTATGACTTGATTTATGAAACATATGGCGAACTCAATAAGACGGCATCTAATGCAGTTCTAATCTGTCATGCCTTATCAGGTGACCATCATGCAGCCGGTTACCATCACGCAGATGACAAAAAATCAGGTTGGTGGGATAGTGCCATCGGACCCGGAAAAGCCATTGATACTAATAAATTTTTTGTCGTCAGCCTGAATAATTTAGGTGGCTGTAAAGGATCTAGCGGTCCTACTAGTATCAATCCAGAAACAGGAAAGAATTATGGACCTGACTTTCCAATTGTCACAGTAGCGGATTGGGTGCAAAGTCAAGCTGTGTTGGCTGACTACCTAGGTATACAACAATGGGCTGCGGTGGTTGGTGGAAGCTTAGGCGCAATGCAATCAATGCAATGGGCCATTAGTCTGCCTGACCGATTGAGACATGCGCTGATTATTGCTGCTGCGCCCAAATTATCTGCTCAAAACATAGCTTTTAATGAAGTCGCCAGAACCGCCATCAAATCAGATCCTAATTTCCATCAAGGTTATTATGCAGAACATAATACCTTGCCTCGACAGGGTTTAGGTTTGGCCAGAATGTTAGGCCACATTACTTATCTTTCTGATCAAGCGATGGGAGAAAAGTTTGGTCGAGAATTACGCAACGGCATCAACTATGGCTATGATGTTGAATTTCAGATTGAAAGTTATCTGCAATATCAAAGTAGTTCTTTTGTTGAACGTTTTGATGCCAACACTTATTTGTTAATGACTAAAGCGCTTGATTATTTTGATCCTGCCAAAGCATTTAATGATGATCTTGCCGCCACCATGGCCAATGTTCAAGCGCGTAGTTTAGTTATTTCGTTTACCAGTGATTGGCGTTTTTCTCCTGCTCGTTCGCATGAAATTGTCAATGCCTTACTCAGTACAGGTAAAAATGTCACTTATGCTGAAATAGAAGCGCATCAAGGCCATGATGCTTTTTTAATGCCGATCCCTCGCTATATGGATATAGTGCAAACCTATATGCAGCAAATTGCTGATGAGTGTCCTTCATGAGTTTACGTAAAGATCTACAAATTATTAGTGATTGGATCCCTGATGGAGCGCGTGTTCTTGATCTAGGTTGTGACAATGGCACCCTACTTAAACATCTGAAACAACGCAGCGTTAGTGGTTATGGCTTGGAAATTGATAATAGTAAGTTTGCCGATTGCATTAAAGCAGGCGTCAACGTGATTCAAGCTGATCTTGACCAAGGTTTACCTCAATTTGCTGACCAGAGTTTTGATGTTGTCATTTTATCGCAAACCCTACAAGCGATTAAACATCCTGATTTTTTATTAGATGAAATTGTTCGAGTTGGCAAACAGGCCATTATTGGCTTTCCAAATTTTGGGCATTGGCAATGCCGTTGGCAACTAGCCTTTGGTGGCCACATGCCTATTTCAAAAACATTACCTAATGTTTGGTTCGATACGCCAAATATACATCTATGTACTATTCAAGACTTTGAAAAAATATGTAAAGATAAGCAGATTGAAATCGAACAACGCAGTGTAGTTAATCACGCACACAAAGACACATTAGCTACTAAACTATTGCCTAATTTATTTGGGCAAACAGCCCTTTATCAACTGAATAAATCATTATGAAACCCTACCAAAAACAATTTATCGAATTTGCACTTGAAACGGGTGTATTACGTTTTGGATCGTTTACCCTAAAATCAGGCCGAACTAGTCCCTATTTTTTTAACAGCGGTTTATTTAATACTGGCGCAAGCTTGGCTCGACTCGGCCGATTTTATGCACAAGCCATCACAGAATCAACTCTGCAATACGATATTTTATTTGGTCCCGCCTACAAAGGTATTCCATTAGCATCAACTACGGTTATAGCCTTAGCTGATCATCATCAACGCGATGTGCCTTATGCCTTTAACCGAAAAGAAAAGAAAGATCATGGCGAAGGGGGGCAATTAGTCGGTGCCGAACTGGTGGGAAAAGTGTTAATCATTGATGATGTTATATCAGCAGGTACATCGGTAGGCGAATCAGTGGACATCATTAATGCTGCTAATGCTATACCAGCCGGTGTAATTATTGCTTTAGATCGGCAAGAGCAAGGCCAAGACAGTCGCTCAGCAATTCAGCAGGTAGAAGCCAAACATAAAATCTCTGTGGTGAGTATTATTGGCCTGAATGATTTATTAAGCTATTTACAAAATAATGCGGAATTAGCCAACTACTTACCTGCGGTTGAAGCTTATCGCCTACAATATGGTGTCGACTCCTAATACACTAACCTCCATCTATTAAAACTTGCATTGCAAATTACAAGGCCGTGTAAATAAGTTTGATAGAAATGAGCAAAGTTACCGCTTCAAATGCTCGCTTAATCCAGCGATTGCCGTGTTTAATCGCAAGGTGAGATCCCAAATATCCACCCAATAATGATCCAAATACTAGCGCGGGCAGCCAATCCCAGTAAATTTCTCCTAAGATACCCAGTGTAATCGCACCTGCACCATTCCAAAATATCCCCACTAAAATGAGCGTATAAGCGACCGCACGTTGGTAATCCAGACCAAACCATACCACTAGCCAAATAGTCACAAATAGGCCCGTTCCCGAGGTAAGCGACCCATTCAATATACCTAATAAGAATAAAAAAGCACTGCCCTTAATATAACCCGAAGTATGACGATGACGGGGTTTATCAATTTGGCCTAAAGTCGGTTTAAATATTGAATAAAGCCCTAAGCTACCTGTTAGCAGCCCTAGCGAAATTAGCGCAATACGTTCCGGAACGAGCAAAATGAAGCTGCCACCTAACACAACGCCTGGTATACCCGCTATTATCATCATGAGTACAAATTTTCGCTCTAACTGACTGGTAGATAGATAGCGTAAGACCGCCCCCAAACCCAGAGCAACACTCGCCACCTTATGTGTAGCCAAAGCAATAGAAAAACTCAAGCCTAAAAAAATAAGCAAAGGAAATTGGATAAGTCCGGCTCCCCCACCACTCAAAGCCGAGAAGGTATTGGCAATTAATGACACTAAAAATAAAATCAATTGTTCTAGAGGGTTCACCTTTGTTCAAACTCCTTATAGAATGCACTTATGAAAAAATTAATGGTTTATACGTCATTTCTCGCTTTAACTTTATTTTTAAGCGGTTTGCCAGCTTATGCAGGAAACATATATCATTTCAATGATAAGGATGGTGTGTCGACTTTAAGTAAAACACTGCCACCTTATGCCGCACAACAAGGTTATGAAATATTGGATGATAAAACGCTTCTTGTTATCAAACGAGTACTTTCACGTAAAGAGACGATTGAACAGCATAAAACCAACCAAGTCATTGCTCAACAGCAACAGCAAGAGCAACTGTTAAAGCAACAAAAAAGTCGCTTACAAAAAGAGCAAGCAACGGACGATAAAAACTTTTTAGATATATATCCCTCAGTTGAAGACATTATCAGAGCTCGCGATCGCCACCAGGCCTATATCGATAAACAAATTGAAGATACCACAATACAAAAAAGTGTTCACCAGCAGACACTACATAAATTACAACAAACTGCTGCAGAAAAAGAGTTCAGTGGTCAAAATATCTCCAACACATTAACTCAGCGTATTGAGAATATACAAAAAGACATTATCAACAATCAATTACATTTTGAAAAATTACAACAAGAGCAAACAGTCACTCGTAAACAGTATGCAAATGACATCGCTAGATTAAAAGCGTTATTAGCGATATCATATAACGAAAGCCTACCACTCAACCATGCTCAGAATTAAACAAGCGTATCCATTATCGCTAATAATTGTTGATTTTCTTCGCTAGTGCCTACTGTAATACGTAAATACTGGTCTATTCTATCTTTGTTAAAATGACGTACAATCACCCCTTGCTTTCGCAATCCAGCAGATAATAGCGCTGCATCATTTTCAGGATGTGTCACAAATACAAAGTTAGCACTTGATGGTAATACATTAAAGCCCAATGCGTTCAACTCACTTATCACCCATTCACGACTACTGATAACTTTTTGGCAAGTCTGAGTAAAATATGCCTGATCTTCAAATGCGCTGACACCAGCAGTAATGGCTAAGCTATCTAATGGATATGAATTAAAACTATCTTTCACCCTAATCAAACCAGCAATCAAATCCGGATGGCCAACGGCAAAACCAATGCGTAACCCCGCTAGAGAACGTGATTTTGACAGTGTTTGTGTGACCAATAAATTTGGATATTTATCCACTAGAACAATCGCGGTATCGCCACCAAAATCAATATAAGCCTCATCAATAACCACTACAGTCTCACTATTTTTTTGTAGTAAAGTTTCAATTTCTGTCAAATCTAACAGTCGACCTGTCGGTGCATTAGGATTTGGGAAAATGATGCCACCATTGTCACGCAAATAATCTTCTACTTTAATCTCAAGTTGATTAGTTAATGGAATGGTTTGATATTCAATTTGATAAAGCTGGCAATAAACCGGATAAAAGCTATAAGTTATATCAGGAAATAATAACGGCGATTCATGCTGAAAAAAAGCATGGAAAATATGCGCTAATACTTCATCAGAACCATTCCCAACAAATACTTGTTCGGTAGTAATCTGATGATAATCTGCAATAGACTGCTTCAAGGCTGTCGCATTAGGATCAGGGTATAGTCGTAAGGTATCGCTTGTCGCCAATCGAATAGCATCCAATACTTTAGGTGAGGGTCCATAAGGATTCTCATTCGTATTGAGTTTAATCAAACTAGTCATTTTCGGTTGTTCGCCGGGTATATAAGGCTTTAAACCATGAACGACTGCACTCCAAAAACGGCTCATTGCTTATTCCTTAAGACGATATTCAGCTGATCGGGCATGCGCAGTCAAACTTTCACCGCGGGCTAACACCGATGCAATCTTGCCGAGTGTTTGTGCACCTTGTTGTGAAACTTGAATCAGACTCGAACGCTTTTGGAAATCATAGACTCCTAAGGGCGAACTGAATCGAGCTGTACGTGATGTGGGTAACACGTGATTAGGACCTGCACAATAATCACCTAAGGCTTCAGCAGTATAACGGCCCATAAAGATCGCACCAGCGTGACGAATTTTTTTCGACATTGTCACTGGATCTTCAACTGATAATTCTAAATGTTCAGGCGCAATGAAGTTAGCTACTTCGACCGCTTCATCCAAATCTTTCACCTGAATTAAAGCACCGCGACCTCCGAGAGACGCACTAATAATTGCTGATCGTTCCATCGTTGGCAATAGGCGTGTAATCGCTTGTCTGACTTTTTGTAAGAAGCCAGCATCAGGAGAAATCAAAATAGATTGTGCGTCCTCATCATGTTCGGCCTGTGAGAACATATCCATCGCAATCCAGTCTGGATCGGTCTTACCATCACAAATCACTAAGATTTCAGATGGCCCAGCAATCATATCGATGCCTACTGTGCCAAAAACCATTCCTTTTGCGGTCGCGACATAAATATTACCTGGACCGACAATTTTATCGACTTGTGGTATGGTTTCAGTACCATAGGCTAGTGCTGCAATTGCCTGAGCACCACCAATGCCAAAGATACGATCTACACCTGCAATGGCAGCAGCAGCCAACACAAGATCATTAACTTCACCATCAGGTGTTGGTACCACCATAATGAGTTCATCGACACCAGCCACTTTTGCCGGAATCGCATTCATTAAAACAGATGAGGGGTACGCTGCTTTTCCACCTGGGACATATAATCCTGCACGTTGTAGTGCCGTCACTTGTTGACCCAAAATAGTGCCATCAGCTTCGGTATAAGTCCAGGATTCTTGTTTTTGGTGCTGGTGATAACTTCGCACACGGTCTGCAGCCGCTTCTAGAGCTTGACGCTGCTGCTCTGGAATTGATCGCAAAGCAGCTTGTGCCCGAGATAGGGGAATTTCTAATTCAACTGACGTTTTCACCGTTAGACGATCAAAGCGGCGGCTATACTCTAGAACAGCTTCATCACCTTTCGTTTTAACATCCAAGAGGATCGCTTTTACTGTGTCGCCAATGGCTGCATCTGACGATGCTTCCCAAGCGAGTACAGCTTCAAGCTGAGGCCAAAAATCACTATCGTCAAAATCAAGTTGTTTAATATCAATCATTATTTTGTTCTTTTACTGCCTTGCGAATATCATCTATAAACTGCTGAATACGAGCATGTTTAATTTTCATCGAAGCCTTATTCACCACCAAACGTGAACTAATATCAGCGATCAGTTCCATCGGTACTAAACCATTAGCTCTTAAGGTGTTACCGGTATCAACCACATCGACAATACGATCAGCCATTCCTACTAAGGGCGCCAATTCCATTGAGCCATAAAGCTTAATAATATCAACCTGCTGGCCTTTCTCAGCATAAAACTTTCGTGTACTTTCAACAAATTTGGTCGCTACTTTTAATCGACCATTTTTGGTAGGCTCATCAAGTCTACCTGCCGTCATCAATTTACAACATGCAATATTCAAATCAACAGGTTCATATAATTCAGCATCAGGATGTTCGAGTAATACATCTTTCCCCGCCACACCTATATCTGCACCACCGTATTCAACATAAGTAGGCACATCTGACGCACGTACAATTATGATGCGTACATCTGGCTGTGTGGTATCTAAAATTAACTTACGACTCGTTTCAGGATCATCAATCGGCTCGATACCGGCCGCCTTTAATAGAGGTAAAGTATCTTTAAAGATGCGTCCTTTAGAAAGGGCTAAGGTCAATGTATTCTGCATTTTAAACTCTTGTAGAACTTGGGATACGGCGAATATTCGCCCCTAATTGCTGTAGTTTTTCTTCAATACACTCATAACCACGATCAATATGATAAATGTGCTCTACTAGCGTCGAACCATCGGCAACAAGTGCCGCCAAAACTAGGCCTGCTGAAGCACGCAAATCCGTCGCCATAACAGGAGCAGCCGTTAATCTTCCCTGTCCTGTACATAAGACAGTATTACCTTCTATCTGTAAGGTAGCGCCCATGCGTTGCAATTCTTGCACATGCATAAATCTATTTTCAAATACTGTTTCAACAATAGTGCCCTGGCCTTCTGCAACACTGTTTAATGCTGTAAACTGCGCCTGCATATCCGTAGGAAATGCAGGATATGGTGCCGTACGAATACTCACTGCTTTGGGACGATTACCATGCATATCTAGTGATATCCAACCCTCACCAACTTCAATATCAGCACCTGCTTCTTCAAGTTTTAACAACACCGCTTCTAAATCTTTAGCATTGGTATCTTTTAATTTTATTTTGCCACGTGTCATCGCAGCCGCCACTAAATAAGTGCCGGTTTCAATTCGATCTGGCAGAATATTATAAGGTGCGCCATGCAGCGCCTCAACACCTTCAATAACTAGTGTTGCAGTACCAACGCCACTTATTTTAGCGCCCATGTTATTAAGATAATGTGCTAAATCGACAACTTCTGGTTCACGTGCAGCATTTTCAAGGATAGTTATGCCTTCGGCTAAGGTTGCTGCCATCAGCAAATTTTCTGTTCCTGTCACCGTCACTTGATCTAAAAAGATATGTGCACCCTGCAAGCGACCATTAGTTGTTGCGCAAATATAACCGTTTTCAACTTTAATTTGAGCACCCATCTGTTCAAGACCACGCAAATGCAAATCTACTGGCCGTGAACCAATAGCACACCCACCAGGTAGCGAGACATCGGCCTTGCCAAACTTAGCTAATAAGGGACCCAATACTAAGATTGAGGCTCGCATTGTTTTGACCAAGTCATAAGGTGCTTCTGTTTCGGTTAAGCTTGTAGGATCTATTACCACGCCTGAACGCTCATCTATGGTAATAGTTACACCCATTCTGCCCAGTAATTCAAGGGTAGTTGTAATATCATGCAAATGGGGCACGTTACCAATTCTCACTGGGGAATCCACTAACAAAGCGCCCATTAAAATAGGTAATGCGGCATTTTTAGCCCCAGAGATACGGATTTCGCCATTTAAAGCGCCCCCGCCATTGATCAGTAATTTATCCATGCAGTCTCTAATTTAGTTGAATGCTCGAACTAACGAGGCGCTGAAGTCTTTAAAGATAGTGCATGTAAAGCACTTTCGAAACTATCACCTAAGGTGGCATAAACCATTTTATGTTGAGCTAGTAGAGATTTCCCTGCAAAAGAGGGACAAACGACTCTACCTTCAAAATGTTGTCCATCATCACCCAATACTTCTACTGTTGCATCCGGCAACCCAGCTTCAATCAATTTCTGAATATCTGTTGCTTGCATTTGTTATTTCAACTTATAAATTATTGTAATGGTAGCAGCTCATCCAAGCCACTTGCATGTGCCATGGCTAACATCTGAGCAGGGATATTGTGAAACACAATATTTTTATTCATCTGTTTAGCCGATCGCATCCAATCAATTAGAAGTGCTAAACCTGCACTATCACTGTGTACTACACCCGCCAAGTCTATCTCTAAGGCTGCAAGAGGTGCAAATAATATAGGTGCAGAAACGAATAAGTCTTTGACTGTTGTAAACGTTAATTCACCACTAACATCAATCTGCCCCGCCTCTGCATCAAGCTTTAACTTACACGCTTGGCTCATACTTTTACTTTTTCATTTTTAATCGCAAGGCGCTCAATCAATTTATCAACACCATCATTACGAATTTCGGTAGCAAAAGTAGAACGATAATTAGTGACCAAACTAATCCCATCAATTTTCACATCATAAACCTTCCAATCATCGCTTTTATTTTGATATAACGCTAATGTCATAGGAATAGCTGGGCCTCCGCCCTTTTGAATAATCTCTGTACCTACCTGAACTCTTTTTCTTTTTACATCGTCACGAAAAGGTAAAAAACGAATTTCTTCGTCGGTATATTCCAGCATAGCCGTTGCATATGTTCTAATTAATAATGAGCGAAATTCAGCTGTAAAACTAACTTTTTGTGTATCTGAAAGTCCGCGCCAATTTTTACCTAAAGCTAACTTTGCCATTTTATCAAAATCAAAATGTGGCATTAAAACATCAGCTACTATGCCATAAATAAGCGTAGGATCGGCTTCTAATTGAAGCTTATTATCTTTCAATGATTGCATCATTTTATCTGATGAGTCTTTCACTAAAGCTTGAGGTGCAGTCATTTCTTCTGCTGCTGTAATCGATGACATTCCCACAAATGAAAACAGCATTAATAAGGTAACTATCACCTTATTAAAGAAATATTGATGTGTGCCCATATTATTTATTCTCCTTCCGCTTTACTAAATAAAAATTGACCAATGACTTGCTCAAGCACCAACGCCGGTTGTGTTAGTTCTAGGGCATCACCGTTCTTCAAAAATTCATCTTCTGCGCCGGCTTCCAAGGCGATATATTGCTCACCCAATAAGCCTGCTGTAAAAATACTGGCTGAAGTATCTATCGGCAATGTATCAAATTGGCTATACAAAGTTAAGGTGACTAATGCATTATATCTGTTTGTATCGAGACTGATATCAGATACTCGACCGACTCGTACGCCTGCCATGGTTACTGGAGAGCGTACTTTCAACCCGCCAATATTGCCAAATTCAGCCTCGATTTGATAACCTGTATCATCACTAAAAGCGGCTAAATTACTGACTTTCATTGCCAGTACAAATATGGCCGCAATACCTGCTGCCACAAACATTCCGACTGCAATCTCGGTGCTCTTCTTTTGCATAACTTATATCTCTCCAAACATTAGTGCAGTCAGCACAAAATCTAATCCTAAAATAGCAAAGGCAGAATGTACTACCGTTCGTGTTGTTGCACGGCCAACACCTTCAGATGTGGGTATTGCATCATAACCCTCAAATAAAGCAATCCATGTAACCACTATGCCAAATACTACGCTTTTGATAATGCCGTTAAGCACATCATCATACCAATCTGTTTTAACCTGCATTTGCGACCAAAAAGCGCCATCATCAACACCAAGCAGGCCATAGCCAACTAAAAACCCACCAAAAATACCTACCGCACTAAAAATAGCGGCTAGTAATGGCATTGAAATAATACCGGCGACAAAACGAGGGGCAATAATGCGACGAATAGGATCAACAGCCATCATCTCCATACCTGACAATTGCTCAGTACTTTTCATCAAGCCTATTTCAGCGGTAAGCGCAGAGCCCGCCCGACCAGCAAATAATAAGGCACAAACTACAGGGCCTAATTCGCGTACCAATGATAAAGAAACCAAAACACCTAATGACTCTTCAGCACCAAAGTCCACCAGGGTATAGTAACCCTGCAAGCCCAAAACCATTCCAACAAATAAGCCCGATACCAGAATAATCATCACTGACATCACGCCCACTGAATGTAATTGCTGAACAACCAGTGAAAAACGCAGCATAACTTCAGGAATACCTTTTAACATGTCCCATAAGAATATATGGCCACGTCCTAAACGTTCAAAGATTGCTAGCCCCCAACGACCTAGGCTGCGGATCAAGTCAATCATACTGGCACCTCAGAACTTAATAAATCGTCAGCAAAGTCTGCACCCGGGTAATGGAATGGAACAGGACCATCGGGTAAGCCCTGTATAAACTGCTGCACCCATTGTGACGATGAGCGTTTTAACTGAACAGGCGAGCCAGATTCAATGACCTTACCAGCAGATAATAAATAAATCATATCCGCTATTTCTGTGGTTTCCATCACATCATGCGATACAACAATACTAGTTAGTCCCATCGCTTCGTTCAAGCGATGAATTAAGTTAACAATAGTGCCCATCGAAATAGGGTCTTGGCCAGTAAAAGGTTCATCATACATAACCATCATCGGATCTAAGGTCACTGCTCTTGCCAAGGCAACACGTCTCGCCATACCACCTGATAATTCTGCTGGCATCATTTCACGTGCATTGCGCAATCCCACCGCTTGTAACTTCATTAATACCAAATCGCGAATCATACTTTCTGGTAAGTCGGTATGTTCTCGTAATGGAAAAGCAACATTGTCATATACAGAGATATCCGTCAGCAAGGCACCACTTTGAAATAACATACCCATACGTTTACGCAATTCATAAAGCCCCTTGTGTGAAAGCTTATGAACATCCTGGCCATCGACCTCAATAATACCCTTGTCTGGGCGCAACTGCCCACCGATTAAGCGCAACAATGTTGTCTTACCGGTTCCGCTTGGTCCCATAATTGCGGTAATTTTTCCACGATGAATATCAATATTCACCCCATCAAAAATAGTTCTATCACCACGATAGAAGTGCAAATCCCTGATTTTTATCAGTGGCACTAGCGTCTCCATGCGAATATAAAAGAATAAAAAAGATCAATTTTCAAGAATATGAGCTACTAAGTCAAATCTGCTTGTGGAAAATTTCAGCTTGTTCGGCTAGAGTACCCCTACCAGATTTTGGTCTTAGGAACTTTCAACCCACATAATCGCTCTTAGTTTATGTAAGTTCATATTGTCAATTACCGCATTAATACGGAGAAAAAGAATGAAGAAATTTTTACATTTTATTATAACAGCAATGCTTGCTGTTCCTATGCTAGCCATGGCGCATGGCCCAAGCCGCCAGATGGTCGAAGAAAAAATCTTCATTCAAGCATCACCTGATAAGGTTTGGGCAATGGTTAAAGACTTCGGTGCCATTGATCAATGGCACCCAGCTATAGCCAGTACTGAATTGAAAGATGAAAAAACACGCGTATTAACCTTAGCGTCTGAAGGCAATCCAACGATTACTGAAGAACTGGTCAAACTAGACGAAGAAAAGATGTCATTCATCTATAAAATTACCGATATGAGCGTGGTTAGAACAATCACATTTAACAGTAAAGATACGCCTTATTTCACACTTCCAGTGGCTACATATAAAGCATGGCTTAGCGTTAAAGCAGTTGATGGTGGTAGTGAAGTTAAATGGAAAGGTAAATTCTACCGTTCATTTATGGACAACCCACCTGTACCTGAAGGTCAATCAGATAAAGATGCTTCTAATACTATCAAAGCCGTTTATACCGCAGGTTTAGAAAACCTTAAAATCATCCTAGAAAAATAAATGCCAAAGCAGCATTGCTTAGTATTTTTAGAGGCGACCTTAAAAATGGTCGCCTTTTTTGTTGTCTGTATACAGATGCTTTCCGCCTGTTCAGTAAGGCCAATACAGCCCGCCTACGCCTTCATCACTAATCAATTAAGTGATAGTGTCAGCGTGATAGATCTTGCCAGCCAAAACGTCATTAAAACGCTTGCGATCGGTGACGGTAAGCGTCCTGCCGGCATTGCCACCAGCAAAACTGGACAACAAGCTTTTGTTAGCAACCCTGAAGGTATGGATATCGCCATTATTGATCTCAATACCTTAGAGGTGACTCATCACATTCCCGTTGGTGCGGGCCCGGTTGGTATTGCCAGTAATGCTGATGGAACACGCCTTTATATTGCAGATTGGTACCAAAATGTCATCAGTGTACTTAATACTGATACCTCTAAAATTGTTGCCACTATTCCCGTTGGAAAATCCCCCGCCGGTTTAATCGTTGATGATAGTCATCATCGCCTTTATGTGGCCAATCGTGATGATAACTCTGTAATGATTATCAATACCCAGCATTACGGCGTCTTAAAAACGATTGAAGTGGGCACTGCGCCATTTGGTTTAGTTTTATCACCCGATGCTAAGTATCTATACAGTGTCAATGTTCGCAGCAGTAATGTCAGTGTTATTGATACCCAACAGGCCAAAGTTATTGATACCATTACTGTAGGCGAATGGCCCTACTGCGCAGCACTGAGTCCAAACGGTCAAACACTCTATGTCACCAATCAAGACGACAGTACGATCTCAGTTATTGACACTAGGAGTAGCAGTGTTATCGACACTATAGAGGTTGGTGATTCACCAGAAGGTATTGATGTCACCCAAGATGGTGAATATATTTATGTGGCAAATTGGGGCGATGGTACTGTTTCAATCATCAAAAGTAGCACTCATAAAGTCATTGCAACCATTGCAACAGGGAAAGGAACGCGTGCTTTTGGCCAGTTCATAACAAAAACACCCTAATGGATTTCAACCTTGAGTTCGCCTTTTCGATATGCGCTGGTTCAAATGAGCAGATTGTTGCGGCAAAAACCTTAGCGCATCAATTAAACCTGCCTTTATCACCACTGGATCCAAAACATATTCAATTGGTACTCATGCTGCAACACATTGAAATTCGCGCCCCTGAACTAGGCAATCCTATTCTGATTGATTTTGAACAAGGTAAAAATGCCCATCGCAGACAATTTGGTGGCGGTCGAGGTCAGCCACTTGCTAAAGCAATAGGCTTAAAAAAAGGTGCAAAACCTACTGTTATTGATACCACTGCAGGTTTTGGCCGAGATGCTTTTGTATTGGCTAACCTAGGCTGCAAGGTGACCCTCATTGAGCGCAATCCATTGATGGCCACTTTATTGGCTGATGCACTTCGCCGCGCCAGTAATAACCCTGAGCTTATTGACGTGATTGCCCTCATGTCATTAATCAATGATGATGCCGTAGTCTACCTCAACAAGTTTGCAACCTTTGATAGCGGATCAAGCCCAGAGGTGATTTATATGGATCCCATGTTTCCCAGTCGAGATAAATCTGCACTAGTCAAAAAAGACATGCGTTTATTACACCAACTTGCAGGGCCTGATACCGATAGTGAGCAACTACTTACTGTCGCCCGAAGCACTGCCTTAAAAAGAGTGGTCGTTAAACGCCCTAAATCCGCTCCATTTGTCGGCAATCAAAAACCCACCACCAGTATTGCAAGCAAAAACACGCGGTATGATGTATACATAAACTTAGCCATCTAATATTTTGGTAGCTTATTCGCGAATATTTTAGGGTTGAGTCCCTTCGTCAATGGTTACAAGTAGTCATTCTTTGATTTAGCCGCCACCGAATTGTTCATACATATTGTCAGTATAAGTATGCCTTTCCATTCCTATTAATCGCAGCCTATAAAGCAACAATATTCCAATGAAGCCTGAAGAAATATTACTGGTATACGATCGTCAATGCCCTGCATGCAATCATTACTGTCAGCTGGTGAGAATCAAAAAAAGTGTCGGTCATTTGCGCATTGTAGATGCTAGGCAAGGTAGTGAAATAATGAATGAGATCACCGAACAAGGTATTGATATTGATCAGGGAATGGTCTTAAAAGTGGGCCAGCAGCTTTATTATGGGGCTGATGCGATACATGCGCTGGCATTGATAGGAAGTCGGTCGGGAGCATTTAATCGTTTTAACTATTGGATATTTAAATCAAAAAAAGGGTCATCAATTCTTTATCCCCTGCTCAGAACTTGTAGAAACTTGCTGTTAAAAATGCTTGGAAAAACAAAAATAAATAATCTAAAGGTTCAAGATAATGACAGTTTCTAGTCACCTTATAAGCAATATATGATGTAAAATCTCAGCCGGTGATGCAAACCCAAAAACACTAGTAGGTAATGCATAAAACAGCTAAAAAACTAGACAATCAAAACTAACTTATGATTATATATTTGAATGAGACAACCTTAAAAGAAATTGATGGTTTTCTGTGGTTCACTCACTAAGTTCATTGTTCACAGTTCTGTGTAGTTTAGCCACAGAGTTTAAAGGTGAGATTAGGCTCATAAAACGAGGGGCAGATTTATTGGTGATACTAAATTATAGCTAGAAACAACATCAGCACTCATAAAAAATCTTACCGTGGCTTCTCGTTCTCGACAAAATAAGGGTAAAGCTCGGCTCTGCCATTTCTTTTTAGCTCATAAAGTATAATGCCAGCTATTTATAATAGTTACCTTGTTGTATCATTTTTTAGAACATTACCTATAAAGAGGTAGCGTTTCGTTTAATTATTGTTCTACTGAGTAAATAATGAAAATATTCCTGTTACTTCCGTTATTATTGTTATTAAGTGCCTGCGCCGTGTTTAGTACATCACCGCCGACTAATCAGAGCAATATTTGCAGTATTTTTGAACAAAAAAGCAATTGGTATGACGATGCCTTAGACGCTCAAAAAAAATGGGGGACGCCCATTTCAGTAATGATGGCTATTATGAAACAAGAAAGTGCATTTAACGCCGATGCTCAGCCAGGGATGGAACATGTTTTGTGGATTATTCCGATTGGTCGTCCTAGTTCTGCCTATGGTTATGCCCAAGCACAAGATCCCGTCTGGAAAGAATATCAACAGCAAAGTGGCAACTCATGGTCTGGTCGAGACGAATTTGATGATGCAATTGATTTTATAGGTTGGTATACCAACAAAACCAACAAAATTAATAAGATATCCAAATGGGATGCAAATAAACAATACCTCAATTACCACGAAGGCTGGGGTGGTTATCGACGAGGTAGTTATAAAAGCAAAGTATGGTTAATTAAGGTTGCCAAACGCGTTCAATCAACGGCCCATACTTATAGCGCTCAACTCAAAAAATGTGAGAATGATTTAGAAGGCTGGTTTTAATGAAAAGGGCCAGTTTCGCGAATAATCAATGCTGGCAATAACTATGCGTAAAACAGATAAAAACATCGACAATCAAGTTAGGCAAGCATTAACAGCAGTGTGCGAGATAGCATTGAAAGATATTAATGGTTTTCTTTGGCTTACTCACTTGGCCAATTATTCGCAGTTTCCTACTAGTCTAAAGGTGGTGTGTGTGTTTGATACTAATGAAAATCTTGCTGACTTTATGCCAAGGACAAGTCGATACAACCTTGAATCACTCATTCAGTTAAAACTTACTGAAATAGGAATAAAGCTAAAAAAGCTAAGTGATCACATTTCATATGACACTGAACAAAATTGTGATCAGCAGCATAATGGACAATGGGCTGTTAGATTGCGTTAAAAGATTAGCCTCATTAATTGCTGACCAATGGTGGTTCAATATGTTTAACTCTTATAAACTCATCAAGTAACACTAAACCTCAATGTTGATAGATAAACTCATGCTCAATGAAATAATTTGGCAGGTGGTTGCATCCATTCCAAAAGGCAACGTTGCCACCTATGGTCAAATAGCTAAACAGGCGGGTTATCCTAATCATGCTCGTTATGTAGGTGCTACGCTCAAAAACCTACCGACAGACACTTCCTTGCCTTGGCATCGTGTTATCAGCGCCAAAGGTGAGCTTGCCTTTCCTCAAGGTAGTCAGCAATATAAAAAACAAAAGGCCTTACTTGAGGCTGAGGGGATCACCTTTAAATCAGCCAAACTTTCACTGAGACGTTATGGTTTATATCGTTAGATTTATCGTGCGAGTGCCATCTTTAGTCATAGGGTTATAAATGAACAGTACGCTAAAAGATATATCTAAGATTGTCGCCCAAGCAAATGATCTGCTTTATGCCCGCCACACAAGTATCAGCACTATTATGGGCATTATGGATGAAACATTGCGTAAACGAGGCATTAAGGCCGATGCGGTGACGGTTGATTGTCATGCTGTGGATAAAAAGATCGTGTTCTTAATGCACGATGAAAAACAAGGGATGGTGGATATTGCAATAGGTAACAAACAGGGCACGATCCATTCTTCTTCTGTGTATGAATTGAGTAAATTATCTGTCTCAATGATTGTCGATATTTTAGAAGAAAATTTCATTGTTTAAGCACCCAGCTAACTGACATTATGCTAAGCAATAACAAAGATGTTTGTATGGTTAAAAGTAAGTTTATCGCTGCTTCAATAAGTTTGTTTTAAACACACTAATTATCATGCGTTTGGTTGTTAGATGGGGCTCACCTTGCTGCTTATTTATGGACCTGGGTATCAAGTATTTTCAATCTGGCTAATTTTTCAGCAATCTTGATTTCTAAACCACGATTAACCGGCTGATAATAATTTCTTGGTGTCATATTTTCTGGGAAGTAATTTTCACCTGCCGCATAAGCATCAGGTTCATTATGGGCATAACGATAGTCTTTTTTATAACCGAGTTCTTTCATTAATTTTGTTGGTGCATTGCGTAAATGTAATGGCACTTCTGACGATCCCTGGCTACGCACATCTTGCATTGCCTCGTTAAAGGCCATGTAAACTGCATTACTTTTTGGAGCACTCGCTAAGTAAATAACTGCTTGGGCAATTGCTAGTTCACCTTCTGGACGGCCTAGTTTATCAAAGCTTTCCCAGGCATCTAATGCAATGCGTAACCCACGAGGATCGGCATTACCTATATCTTCACTTGCCATGCGTACTATACGTCGCATTAAATAAACTGGATCGCAGCCGCCATCAAGCATTCGGCAAAGCCAATACAATGCAGCATCGGGGGCTGAACCTCTCACTGCTTTATGTAGGGCAGAGATCTGGTCATAAAATGCTTCACCACCTTTATCAAAACGGCGTAATGTACCGGTTAAAACTTCTGATAAGTCACCTTCATCGACACTTGTTTGACCTTTGCTATCGGCTAAATCAACGATTATTTCCAACAAGTTCAGCACACGACGTCCATCACCATCGGCAGCTTGTGACAGTGTCCCTCGTAAGGTGACTGGAAATTCAATTCCACGCTCTGCTAAACCTAACTTGCCATCGTTCAAAGCCCTATCAATAATCTCAAGTAAGTCTTGTGTTTCAAGCGATTTAAGCACATAGACTCGTGCTCGCGATAACAAGGCATTATTTAATTCAAATGAGGGATTTTCAGTTGTCGCACCTATAAAAGTGAAGGTACCATCTTCAACATAAGGCAGAAAAGCATCTTGCTGTGACTTGTTAAAACGATGGACTTCATCGACAAATAATAAAGTACGACGACCTTGTTCTTGTTGTAGCTGCTGGGCTCTAGCGACAGCAGCACGAACTTCTTTAACACCCGCTAGCACTGCTGAGATAGTGATAAACTCCATATCACAATAACCGGCAATCAACTTTCCTAAGGTGGTTTTACCTGTACCAGGTGGGCCCCAAAAAATCATTGAATGGGGGTGGCCCGATGCAATTGCTTGGCGTAAGGGTTTACCTTCAGCCAATAAGTGATGCTGACCAATATAGCCCTCCAAACTTGTTGGACGCATTCTATCAGCCAGAGGCCGGCCCACTAGATCATCAATATTATCAAACAAGTCGGCGGCCATTATTGTTCAGCTATATCGCCAACCACATCTACCCCCATCGGTGGTATAAATAAAAAAGCATCTTTGGCCAAGTTTGGGTTTTTTTCTACTTGTGTAAATACCAGTCGAGTACGTTGATCAAAACTATCTTTCATTATCATGGTGCGTAAACTATTTTCATCAAAGGCAAGGGCGATGGTTTGAAAACTATTGTCGACATCTTTTGGAATAAGTTCTACCCAAAACATACCATCATCAGAGGGAATATCGGTCAGTAAGTATTTATCCTCTGGCATGGTATTACCCGATAATAGCGTAGCGGGTGTATCTGCTAATGCTTCTTGTTGTGATTTTACGGTGACTTGTTCGAGATCAACATCATAAAACCAAATATACTGACCATCGGCCACAATGTGTTGCGGAAAAGGTTGCTTATAATCCCAACGGAATTTACCCGGCCGATATAAGGCAAACTGACCCTGTGCCTGCTCCATTACATTACCTTTTGTATCTAACACTGTTTGTTGAAAGTTTGCCTTAAAGGTCACTACATTTTTGACAAAATCATTCAGTTTCACCGTTGCTGAATCGGTAGCTAACACTGAAAAAGAAAGCATCATTGTCACGATAACAATGCCATATTGCATTAATTTTTTACTTGTCATACCCAGACTCCATCTTTTATTTTTTCATAGAGCCAGTGTGACTCATTACTACTTTGACCACCATTTTGAGTAAATCAAAAGCCTATATTAGGACTTGTTTTATATGGCTGATTGATTGAGGTCAAATATCAATAATCACCTCGAGAGGCTGGCGCTAATACTTCTCGGCTACCATTACTTTGCATCGATGATACAACACCTGCAGCCTCCATTGCTTCCACAATACGTGCAGCCCGATTATAACCAATCTTTAAACGGCGCTGAACACCTGAAATAGAGGCACGTTGGCTTTCAGTCACTATTTGCACGGCTTGATCATATAAAGCATCTTGTTCACCATCGCTTGGATCACTCTGATTATTACCTTCATCTTCCTCTGGCACAGCTTGAATAATTTCTTCTAAATAGTTAGGTTGTGCATGTTCTTTTAAGAAATTAACAACCTGATGTACTTCATGATCATCAACAAAAGCGCCGTGCACTCGCTCTGGTATACTCGTGCCTGGCGGCAAGAACAACATATCTCCCTGGCCCAATAACTGTTCGGCGCCCATTTGATCTAAAATGGTACGCGAATCAATGCGTGATGATACTTGGAAAGCCATTCGTGTTGGGATATTGGCTTTAATTAAGCCCGTAATAACGTCTACTGAAGGTCTTTGGGTCGCTAAAATCAAGTGAATACCAGATGCACGTGCTTTTTGGGCCAGACGGGCAATGAGTTCTTCAACTTGTTTACCCACCACCATCATCATATCGGCAAGCTCATCAATAATGACAACAATAAAGGGCAGTGGTGTTAATGTTTCTGGTGGTTCACCATCAACTAGGTCAACGGTGGGATCAATGATTGGCTCACCGCGATCAATCGCCTCCTGAACTTTTTTATTGAACCCCGTAATATTCCTGACCCCCATTGCCGCCATAAGCGGATAACGCCGTTCCATTTCAGCGACACACCACCGCAAGGCATTGGCCGCCTCTTTCATGTCGGTGACAACAGGCGTTAATAAATGAGGAATATCTTCATAAACAGATAATTCCAACATTTTAGGATCAATCATGATCATGCGGACTTGTTCAGGCGTTGCTTTGTAAAGCAGACTTAAAATCATCGCATTCACTGCCACCGATTTACCTGAACCGGTGGTACCGGCGACCAACAAATGCGGCATTTTTTCTAGATCAACAGAGACAGGGTGACCCGCAATATCTTTACCTAGCGCCATCATTAATACAGATTTTTTATTTTCGTAGCCTGGAGATCCCAAGATTTCACGTAAGCGTACAATGTCGCGGTTTTCATTTGGGATTTCTAAGCCGACCACCGGTTTGCCAGGTATCACCTCAACCACACGTACGCTGCTGACAGACAATGAACGCGCTAAATCTTTAGCTAATCCAGAAATGCGACTTACTTTTATGCCGGCAGCAGGCTGTAATTCAAAGCGAGTGACTACCGGACCTGGTTGCACTTCAACCACTTGCACTTCAACTCCAAAATCTTTTAATTTAAGTTCAACCAATCGTGACAGCGCTTGTAATACTTCTTCGCTATAACCACCAACACTTGCTGTAGCCATATCAAGTAAAGCTAATGTAGGCATGCTGATGCCATCTTCTGGCGTTTCAAACAAAGGAACTTGGCGTTCTTCTTCTTCGCGTTTACTCGGTGCCGCAATCTCAATTGAAGGTTCAACACGCACTTTGGCTTGTAATTGTATTTTGTCATTTTGTTGACGAAAGGTATCTTCACGCCGTTGTTTGGTTTGTTTGACAACTAATTGTTGTTTGAATTCGCGCAGCCAACGTGCAACGCGGGCCATAATAACGATGGCTATAGCGCCTAGTCGGTCAATTACCATCAACCATGACAGGCCAGTAAATAAAGTTACACCCGTTAAAAATACCGCCAGCAGTAATAAGCTAGTACCAGATGCGCCGAATATTGAGATAAATCCGATACCGACAACTTCACCTAAAACCCCCCCAGCACCTAGCGGTAATAAAGCACCATAGCTTGTCAAACTTAAAGTTGAAAGACCACTAGCAGCGGAAAGCGCCATTAATAATCCAATGGCTTTTAAGACCCAAAAGTGCAGTGCCCCTTCAGAATCAGCTCTTTTTCCCCAGCTAAATAATAACCAGCCGCTAAATCCCAACATTAGAGGGGATAAATAGGCAGGGAAACCAAAACCATATAACAAGGCATCCGCTAACCATGAGCCAACAATACCACCACCATTGGCAATCGCATCGTTAGTACCAGTTGTTGACCAAGCCGGATCCGTCGGCTGATATGACCACAAAGACAGTAACAAATAACCTGCTAATGCTAGCGCTAAAATAAGCGCGGCTTCCCGCAGGCGAAAGCCTACAGCGCCATACTTGTCCTGCCGTTTTTCTTTATCGTTCACTCGTGTTGCTTGAGCCAATGTAATATTTCCAATAAAACCAATAAATTATTAGCTGATTTTAACACAGGTTTTCAACTGATATGCTTTACCAAATGCACAGCAATGAGTACTCTTGGTGTATTAAACTAAATAAATGGAGTATCGAAAAAATGGCTGACAGTAAACATTGCCGCTTACTTATTCTTGGATCAGGCCCAGCAGGTTACACTGCAGCTGTCTATGCGGCGCGCGCAGCACTGGAACCAGTACTAATTACGGGCATTGAACAAGGTGGACAACTGACTACAACCACTGACGTCGATAACTGGCCAGGCGATGAGTTAGGAGTGCAAGGTCCTGAGTTGATGGAACGTATGCAGCGCCACGCAGAACGCTTTGGTACTGACATCATATTTGATCACATCCATACAACGGATACAAGCACACGTCCATTTCGACTTATCGGTGATGCTGGTGAATATACTGCTGATGCATTAATTATTGCTACAGGTGCCTCAGCACAATATTTAGGTATGGAATCTGAAGAAGCATTCAAAGGTCGTGGCGTTTCAGCCTGCGCAACCTGTGATGGCTTCTTTTATAAAAACCAACCTGTTGCCGTCATTGGGGGTGGTAATACCGCCGTTGAAGAAGCCCTATATTTATCTAATATTGCATCCAAAGTAACCGTGATTCATCGCCGCGATAAATTTTCTTCTGAAAAGATTCTCAGTGCACAACTGCTGAAAAAGGCCGAAGAAGGCAATGTAGAGATATTATGGGACTCACAACTTGACGAAGTGTTAGGCGATCAAGCTGGAGTAACAGGCTTACGCGTTAAAAATAATTTAGATAGCAGCATGCAGGATATCGGTGTTCAAGGCGTCTTTATTGCTATTGGTCATAAACCCAATACTGATATGTTTATTGATCAACTTGAAATGGAACATGGCTATATTACCCTGAAAAAAGGTACTCAAACTAGCGTACCGGGTGTATTTGCAGCTGGTGATGTCTCCGATCCAATTTATCGTCAAGCGATTACATCTGCTGGTGCAGGTTGTATGGCAGCATTAGATGCTGAGCGCTTTTTAGAAAGTGAAAAATAACGCATTACACGTTTAAAGTAGAGGGCAGCTAGCCTGCCATCTACTTTTATGAGGTAATAATCTCATGGAAAATTATAAACATATTCTAATCGCAGCTGATTTCTCCAATCACAGTCAACAAGTCTTAAGGCGGGCGCAAGAAATCGCCCAACGCTATCAAGCAAAGCTTAGTATTTGCCATATCATCGAAGACTTTCCTATTGCCGATTTTGCATACGAGTCCATGATCAGTATTGATTTGGATATGCGCGACACTATGCTCGAATCAGCTAAAACTCAGGTTGCTGAAATTGCAAGTAAAAGTAATATTCAAACGACTAATCAATGGGTAGAGTTTGGTAAGGCCAGCCTTAATATTGTTCGTTTGGCCCAAGACCAAAAAGTCGATTTAATTGTTGTCGGCTCTCACGGTCGTCATGGTATAGAGCTATTACTTGGTTCAACAGCAAATGGTGTTTTACACCATGCTTTGTGTGATGTTTTGGCTGTACGCTTAATGACAGAATAATCTGTTCTTTAGCTCTTTTTACGCAGACTATCAAATAAGCCATATTGCCAATTTCGCATAGCAAATACAGCTGTAGTTCCACTGCGCTGTTCCAGTGGTAAGGATGCATCGTCGTTATTAAGCTCATCAAATTCACGTGCTAATTGCTCAACTTTGCGGTGAAAGACTGACATTGCGGCATCACTAAACATGCCGTTTTTCACAATCAATTGTTCCATTTTATCGGTAAATTCGGTGTTAAAAAAATCGGCAGCCACTTTTTGCTGGAAGAACTGTTGAATAGGCCCATTATCAAGCCATTTAAAATTGGGAGCCACTTTTAATTTAATGCGATTACCCGCTAATAAATCAATCAATTTTAATTTATCTAATACCACTAAATAACGGATACATTGATGTTCCGACAGATTAAAATGGCTGACCAATTGGGCCATTGTCCAGCGATTCAGCACACAAACAGTCACCAGTAATAAAGCAATATCTGTTGCAATCTGTTGTTCTTGTTCAAATGAAAGTTCTGACACCATTGAGCGTAACTGATTATTCATCAATAAAACCAAGTCAGAAATTTCCATTTCCATCATTTGGCAAATAACATCTAGCCTGGCTAATGAAAAGCTGGCTTCCGCAAATAGGCGTTTGACACTAGCTTCAGATAAGCTAAGTTGACTGGCAACATCTGCATACGATAAACCATGTGATTTGAGTGACCGCTTTAAGGTGTCAATGAGTTGTTTTGTTTGCGCCATTTCCGTCTCGTTTACTGTTATTTAATTACCACCAGGACCTAAAGTATTACATAACAATACTTTAGGTTCAAAATAATACAACTTAAGATATTTAGTCGCTTTATTTAACCCATCAAATTAAGATGTCTTCTAAGACTTTCTAAAGACAGGCTGTCACATGAATTCACTTATCAAAACAACGGGCTTTATTGCCTTCATCTCAATGATTTTTCTAAATGCATTTGTTGATTTAGGTCATAAAATCATTATTCAAAATACGGTCTTCAAGATCTATGATGGATCAATGCAAGTCATTTTAACGGCAATCATCAATGGTCTTATTTTATTGCCCTTTGTTTTGTTATTTACCCCTTCAGGTTTTTTAGCGGATCGCTTTAAAAAACCTAAGATCATGCAATGGGCTGCAGTACTAGCGGTGGTAATAAGTTTAATCATCACCGCCTCATATTCTTTAGGCTGGTTCAAACTAGCCTTTGCTATGACCTTTTTACTGGCGGCACAAAGTGCATTTTATTCACCGGCTAAATATGGATATATCCGTGAAATTGCCGGTAAAAATCATTTAACTATTGCTAATGGAGTAGTGCAATCAGTCACCATTATTGCGATATTATTAGGCATGTTTGTATTTTCAATTCTGTTCGAAAATGCCTTGGAAAATCATCAGTTTTCTTCAGAAGCAGATATTATTCGTATTATTTCCCCATTAGGCTGGTTACTGGTTGCAGGCAGTTTAATTGAACTTTACTTTGCCCTACGTTTACCTAATATAGAACATTCCACCAATCAAGAAGCTTTTGACTGGAAAGAGTATCGCACTGGAAAATCACTATTCCATAACTTTAAATTATTACGCTTTGATCCTATTATTTGGTTGTCTATTGTTGGTTTATCTGTCTTTTGGGGGGTATCACAGGTGGTACTTGCCACCTTTCCTGCCTTCGCAAAAGAAGTATTATCGATAAACAACACTGTTGTGATTCAAGGCTTACTCGCTTGTTCCGGCATTGGTATTGTGGCTGGTTCATTATTGGCAGGTAAAATTTCTGACCGATATATTGAATCTGGCCTTATTCCGCTAGGTGCACTAGGCATGGTGGTGACCTTGTTTTTTTTACCTCAGCTTACATCTACAAGTTTGTTTGCTATTGATATTCTTGCTTTTGGGTTTTTTGGCGGCTTATTTATTGTGCCACTTAATGCATTAATTCAGTTCCATGCAAAAGCACATCAATTAGGCACTATACTTGCTGGTAATAATTGGATCCAAAATGTCGTCATGCTGACATTCTTAGTACTCACCGTCCTTTTTTCATTATTCGATGTCTCAAGTCAGATATTACTCAACTCGCTTACTCTGGTCACTCTAGTAGGTGCAGCTTATACTGTATGGAAACTACCACAATCGCTTGTTCGTTATATCCTAGGTATTGTGTTTGCCAGTAAATATCGCATTAATGTGCAAGGTTTTGATCATATGCCTTCACAAGGTCCTGTATTACTGTTAGGTAATCATATTAGCTGGTTAGATTGGGCAATGATCCAAATTGCAAGTCCTCGTCCGGTGTTATTTGTAATGGATAAAAGCATTTATCAAAAATGGTATTTGACATGGTTTCTAGACTTATTTGGCGTTATTCCAATATCTGGTAGCAATAGTAAAGGCTCATTGGCCATTATCAACCAGCGTTTAAAACAGGGGGAAGTCGTTTGTTTATTTCCTGAAGGTTCAATTAGCCGCAACGGTCAATTAGCTGAATTTAAACAAGGCTTCGAACGTTGCGTAGAAGAAGTAGATGGCATAATTTTACCCTTCTACTTACGGGGTTTATGGGGTAGTCGATTCTCACGCTCAAGTACTAAAATGCAATTACTTCGTCAAAGTCACTTACGGAGAGATATTATCGTCGCTTTTGGTGAACCCATGCCTATAAATACTCAAACATCCGCCGTTAAAAGTGCTGTATTTGATCTCTCTATTGATACATGGAATAGTTATACACAAAGTTTGCCTAGCCTGGCACATGCATGGATTGATCGGGCTAAACAAAACGGCAAAGCAATCTGTTTAACCGATATCCAAAGTACTCTTTCCTTATCGCGTCGTAAGGCATTAACCATCGCCTTATTATTTTCACGTCGTTTCAAAAAACAAAGCCCAGAACAAAATATAGGCTTATTATTACCTACTAGCACAGCGGGGATCCTAGCTAATATGGGGGCATTCATTAGTGGCAAAACAGTGGTCAATCTCAACTTTACGGCTAATGCTAATTCCTTATTATCTGCTATCAATAAAGCTGAAATTAAAACCATTTATACTTCTCGCCGCTTTATCAAAAAACTGTACGGAAAAGGCATTGATCTGGAGGTTTTATTTCAACAAGCAAGTCCTGTCTATCTAGAAGATATTCAAGAGAACATTAAAAAGCCTGAACAAATCCTAGTTTTACTGGCTAGCTATTGTTTGCCAACGCTCCTGTTAATTCACCTGTTTGGAAAAGCTGTCGATATTCACTCCTCAGCAACCATATTATTTTCTAGTGGCAGTGAAGGCACACCAAAAGGTGTAGTGCTAAGCCATCAAAATATAATGGGTAATATCAAGCAAGTATCGGATGTGCTCAACATACAAGATGAAGATGTAATAGTAGCAAGCTTGCCACTATTTCATGCTTTTGGTTTAACTGTGACGGGCTTACTACCTTTAATTGAAGGTCTGCCAGCTATTTGTCATCCCGATCCAACAGATGTGCTCAATATCGCTAAGGGCATTAGCCGACATCAAGCAACAATTTTTTGCGGTACCTCAACCTTTTTCCGTCTTTTTAGCCGAAATAAACGTATTCACCCATTGATGTTAGATTCATTGCGAATTGTCGTTGCAGGTGCAGAACGTCTCAATCCAGAAATACGCGATAGTTTTAGCCTTAAATTTGGTAAAACTATTTATGAAGGTTATGGCACAACAGAAACAACACCTGTTGCTACCGTCAATATTCCTGACCGTATTGCTAGTAATGACTGGAAGGTTCAAGTAGGCAATAAAAATGGCACGGTTGGTTTACCTTTACCCGGTAGTAGTGTGCGTATTGTTGATCCTGCCACTATGGAAAATCTAACGGTGGGTGAAGATGGCCTAATATTAATTGGTGGCACACAGGTAATGCAAGGCTACCTCAATGACCCTGACAAAACGGCTGAGGTGATTATCAAAATTGATGGTCATCGATGGTATAAAACAGGTGACAAGGGACATTTAGATAATGATGGTTTTTTAAGTATCGTTGACCGTTATTCACGCTTTGCCAAAATTGGTGGTGAAATGATTAGCCTTAGTGCTATCGAGGCAAGCATTAATAAACTGCTTCCACAAAATATTGAAATATTGACCACCACCATGCCCGATGACAAAAAGGGTGAAAAAGTGGTATTGCTCTATGCAGGCACTATTGAGGACGTCAGCCTTAAAAGATGTATCACAGACTCTGATCTCAATAGCTTAATGATGCCGAGCTTATTGATTCAAGTTGACGCTATTCCAAAATTAGGTAGTGGTAAAAGCGACTTTAATACCGCGAAAAAAATTGCACTGGCTCAAATTAATGCAACAAACAGCTAAGTCTGTGCTCAAAACTAACTAAAGGCCACCACTTGGTAATATGGCTTGGTTCCTTATTGTTGCAGCTGTTTATTTTGCTACTCCTCGTTGATAGACTAACAAACATCGCTGGGTTTCAATTATTTAATGATCCCTCTTATATACCGTTAGCCACCTCTATACAAAGTGTGCCTAACAAGCTTGGTCCTGTTGATTCTGAATGAGATGTTATTGCTCTTACACCCCGTATCAACCCTATGCTATCCCTGATGATGCTTAAAAAAATAATGGCAAAGTATCTGTCAATAGTAAGGTAGTTGCTAAAACTACCGCTAACTTATTTGAGCCCACTCATCAATCTAGCTAAGTGCCACTAGCCACTAATTTGCTTATTTAGTCCTTATAAATTCTGAGTCGCATATTGCAACATTTGATCAGCTGTCGAAATAGCTTTTGAGTTCATTTCATAAGCACGTTGCGTTTCAATCATATTAACAAGTTCAGTCACAACGTTAACATTGGAGGTTTCAAGTGCTCCACCAATGACACTCCCTAGACCAGTAAGACCAGGAACGCCAATTATTGCAGTACCACTAGCACCTGATTCTTTAAATAAATTTTCACCCATAGGTTGTAAACCTGTTGGATTCACAAAATCTGCTAATTCAATATTACCTACAATCAAAGGAATTGGTTGTCCTGCTTGTAAAACACTGACCGAACCATCACTACCAACAGTAATACTTAAAGCTTCTTGTGGAATCGTTATTGCAGGTTCTAATGGATAACCATTGGACATAACCATTTGACCCGTCGCGTCAATTTGAAAGGTACCATCGCGTGTGTATGAAAGCGTACCATCTGGCATCAAAACTTGGAAAAATCCACGGCCTTGGATCGCCATATCCATTGCATTACCTGTTTGCTGAATATTTCCCTGTGTGTGCATTTTTTCAGTTGCAACTGTTCTAACACCGGTACCGAGCATTAAACCTGATGGTAACTGAGTATTAGTCGATGACTGTGCGCCTGGTTGACGTATAGTTTGATAAAGCAAATCTTCAAATACTGCCCGATCTTGTTTAAAACCAGTAGTATTAACGTTGGCTAAGTTATTTGATATAACCGACATCCGCGTTTGCTGGGCATCGAGTCCTGTTTTTGAAATCCATAATGCTTGATTCATGGAGCACCTCCTACATTATTTTGACGCCTTATTGCGCTCTAATTAATTAAACTGCAACATCCGTGCCGAAGCAGCGCCATTATCATCCGCAGACTTCATCATCTTTACTTGCATTTCATATTGACGTTGTAGCTCGATCATTTTAACTAAGGCACCCACCGCATTAACATTACTGCCTTCTATCGTGCCTGAGGCAACACTTACACTTCCATCTAATGGTGCATTAGTTCCATCTTTGGTACGTATTAAACCATCGGTATCTTTAAAAACATTATTCAGTTCCGGCTTAACCAGTTTAATGCGATCTAATATCGCCAAAGCATTAACTTCCCCACCAATCGGACGAATAGTAATGGTGCCATCAGCACCAATTTCAATTTTTTCGGCGGGTGGAATAGCAATTGGCCCACCCTCACCCATCACCGCTAAGCCAGTTCCTGTCACTAACTGCCCTGCTGCTGTAATTTGTAAATCACCTGCTCGGGTATAACCTTCTCGTCCGTCTTTACCTTGAACGGCCAAAAAACCATCACCTTGAATCGAGATATCTAATTGTCGACCCGTTGATTGTACCGAACCTTGCTGATAATCGGTTGCAGGACGCTCACTCATAGAATAAACACGGCTTGGTAAACCTTCACCAAATACTGGCTGGCTACGAAACTGTTCAAAATCAGCACGAAAGCCGGTGGTATTTATATTGGCAAGATTATTACTATTAGCAGCCTGCGATAGCATCGTCTGCTGAGCGGCATTCATAGAAATATAAATCATACGATCCATAGTGATGTCCTCCTATTAACCCTCTCCTAATAGGAGAGGGTTAAGGTACGATTATTATTAACGTAACTGAATAATAGTTTGAGTAATGGCGTTATTAGTTTCAATCGCCTTCGAGTTAGCTTGGAAATTACGTTGCGCCGTAATCAAACCCACCAGTTCTTTAGTCAAATCAACATTTGACGTTTCTAAAGCACCTGATTGAATTTGACCAAAACTGCCCGATCCTGCTTCACCGGCAATAACAGGGCCTGAATCGGTTGTTTCTGTCCATGCTGTGCTACCAATTTTATTTAAGGCTTGTGGGTTAGCAAAATTACCCAATGCTATTTTGCCAATTGGAAGTGCTTGACCATTACTATATGTCGCACGAATAAGACCATCATCACTAATATCAACACCGGTTAATCGACCCGTAGGGAAACCATTTACGGTAAGTCCCCCAACACTAAAGCCACCTGAATTTTGTGTTGAACCTGTTAAATTTAGAGTCACTACTTGCTCAGAAGCACCGCTTGAAAATTCAGTTCCATTGGCAGCATCAAAGGACATAACAATAGGATCGGGTGTTGTGCTATTTAATGAGCCATCAGTATTAAAACTAATTTGTGACGTGCTGCCCAATTGAACTAAGCTTGTCGAACCATCAGTCTGCGTGGTCGTGAGGCCCCCAACAACCTTTATATCATCAGAGGTTATATACGCTGCTAACTGCCATTTATTATCACCGACAAGTACACCTCCCACCTCTGCCTCTCCATCAATTTTTTGGTAGTAGGTGGTAATAATATGTTCATTACCTAGTGAATCGAAAACTGTTGCTGATGTTGAATTGGTGTAGGTTGCCGGATCCAATGGATTAATTGGCAAAACGGCTGCTGCTGAAGCTGTCGCTGTTCCATTAACACCAGTACCTGCACTGAAATCAGCAATTGTTACCGTGTTTCCTGCATAGTTACCTGTTGATATTACTTCGTCTGAATTATTTGTAGTAGAAATATTTAAAACACCTGAAGCTTCACTGACAGCATAGGTACTAGCACCAAAGCCACCTGCTCCCACAGCGTTATTAAGCTGGGATTGAATAGCAGCTGCAACCCCTGCGGCGTTAGTATAGTTGCTATTTAATACAATATTAGCAGTTACTGAAGTGGAACCCGTATTTGATGTAACATCAAAACTGACGGGGTTAACACTGTAATCAACCGCAGATACTGCTGCTGAGAATAGATATGAAGATGGATCCGCCACACTACCAGCTGTTGCAGTACCTCCAGTAAAATCAGTGATAGTAGAATCACCATCAGCATTACCATTAAATGCCGAAATAACGGGAGCGCTGTCTGTAGGTGCGGTAATAAGTAGGTTGTTAGAATTATTTAAAACAGCCGTATAACCAGCGGGCAATTGGTTTTGTATTGCATTTGCAACACCTGCTAATGTCGAGTAATCACTGTTTAAGTTGATCGCATTACCATCCACTTGAAAGCTAACTTGGTCGTTGGAAAAATCAGATAACGTTAGTGCCGCTGAAGCTGTGAAGGTACCAGGATCTACTATTACAGCAGGTACATTAATGCCCTCTGCATTTGATGGGAGGTTACTCGAAATGCTTAATAGCGATGTTGATTCAGGTGCCCCAGCTGATGTAGGTAACTGCAAAGCTTTAGCTGCATCTATGCTGGTTGCAGAAATAACACCATTTACATCAACAGGAAATGTACGTAGAAAATTACCTTGACTATTGACCACGTAACCATCTTCATTAATAGCAAACTCACCAGCTCGTGTATAAATGACCTCGCCACTATCTATTGATGGTGCCATTGCAAAAAAACCCTCGCCACTGATGGCAAGGTCAAGCGAATTATCGGTAAATTCTAAATTACCTTGGTTGAACTGCTGCGATACATTTTGCAATACCACACCACTACCAATTGCTGTTCCACTAGATGAACCAAATGCAGAAACGGCAAAGACATCACCAAACTCTGCTCGCGATTGTTTGAAACCTGTTGTGCTAACGTTAGCAATATTATTTGATTTAACGTTAAGATCAGCCGAAGCTGCATTTAGACCACTTAATGCTGTACTGAATGACATTGTTACACTCCTAAAATTTCTTGAACATCGCTGAATGGTGCTGAACC
The DNA here is from genome assembly GCA_034110895.1 of Gammaproteobacteria bacterium. Classification (GTDB taxonomy): domain Bacteria; phylum Pseudomonadota; class Gammaproteobacteria; order Nitrosococcales; family Methylophagaceae. Next base: position 122,024 of record JAWUYH010000019.1, read on the forward strand.
AATTCCTGCGAGGTTAACTGTTAAGCCTTGGCCGCCTTGGCCGACCAAAACACTATCTACTTTTGCTACCGTTGCCGTTGCAAATGCAGTATTCGTTTGATTGATGGTGCCTGAAGCTTTAACTTGATAGACACCTTCAGGTAATGCTTCACCATCTTCGGAGAAACCATCCCAAGTAAAATTGGTATAACCTGATGCAGAGCCCATTTCAAGGGTTCTTACGGTCACACCATTTTTGTTATTAATTTGTATTTTCAAATCAGTCACTGGCTCAGCAACATTAACTTGACCTTTCAAGCCATCTTCTGCTGTCAAATTGCCGATTGACGAGGGTATTAATACAGAGCGCCCCACCAGCGAAGAGCCTTGCAAGGCTTGGTCTGATTGCATCGACTGAGCAAAGCCATCAAATGACGTCTGCAAATCACCAATTCCACTGACCGTACCAAATGCTGCAATCTGTCCTAAAAAATCACCGCTATCCATAGGTTTTAATGGATCTTGATTTTTTAATTGTGTCGTCATCAATGACATAAAGTCTTCCATTGCTAAGGCGCCTTCATCTTTTTCTTCTGACGTGTCGTTGCTACCTTTGTTCAAAAAGGCATATGCACCATCATTATCTATACCGTTAATTGCCATAATTCAGACTCCTATTGACCTAATTGCAAAGTACGAATGAGTAATTGCTTTGATGTATTAGCCATTTCAACATTATTTTGATATGAGCGAGATGCTGACATCATATTGGCCATTTCAGCAATCGGATCCACATTTGAATGGAACACATACCCATCTGGATTGGCTAGGGGATGACTTGGGTTATATTCTGTTCGCACAGGTGCCTGACTTTCGACAATACCTCTTACTTCAACCCCACCTTGTTTATAGCCGTGCTGGGCATCGTTTAATACCGCTGAAAAAACAGGACTACGAGTACGATAGACTTGATCAACACTACTACTGACGCTGTCGGCATTCGCCAAATTACTGGCGGTTGTATTCAGTCGCAAAGACTGTGCACTCATGCCACTGCCAGCGATATCAAACACATTAAATAAAGACATTTGGACTTACTCCCCTCTAATTGCACTTAACAGACCACTGAATTTTGCACCTAGAAAATTCAAACTGGCCTGATACTGGACAGAGTTCTGCATAAATTGTGCCTGTTCTATTTGTTCATCCACCGTATTACCATCAAGAGAGTCTTGTACTGTGGTTCTGTATTGAATTGCCGGAGATGAAAATGAGCCGTTCGACACATTAATATGATTAGAATGGGTGGTTTCCATAGCAGTTGATTGACTGCTAGCCGCCATTTTCATGGCAGACTGAAAATCAATGTCGCGGGCTTTATAATTGGGTGTATCGGCGTTAGCCATGTTGGAAGCAAGTAGTTCGGTCCGCTGAGAGCGGACCCGTAGTGCATCAGCATGAATGCCTAAGGCCGTATCGAAATTTATTGACATAATGTTCTCCTTATCTGTTGGTTAAAGATAAGCATAAAACACGCCAAAATTATTACAGTATAAAAATCAATTAGTTATGGAGCGATTATTTTTTACGTCAAAAATATAACACTAAGATTTACTGCTGCACAAGGTGCATAAGTTAGTCAAACACGCCTCTGACAAACGAAATAAGGCAGCCTAAGGTGGCTTATTTATTACTATTAGCCGGAATTCTATCAATATACTCCAAACTAATAAGCCTTGATGGCTATTAGTCTTTAAGTAGGATGAGCCTGAAATTCAAATCGATTTAGCATTTCAGCAACCAGTATTCTAGGGAGCCATGCTTCACCAGCATGAACAGCTCGAATCGCTTTATCGATTTCATTTACCTGCTCTTTTACGACATAACCGCGTGCTTTAAATCCTGAATTTTTCAACCTTTCAAAGGTTGGCTGCTCATTAATTAAAATAAGACTCTGGGCATTCAAATAGTGCTTACTTAAGAAATGACAAAGTATCTCGCCATTAATAGTCTCTGCATCCTGTCTAATAATAAAAATATCAGGGGGCTGTTGGCCTACTTGCTCAACAACTTGATCCAAGGTTGATGGGTGAATAACCGTAACCACTATATCCGTCAATTTTTCTAATTTTTTTGTTACAAGCCCTGAAGTTGGGCTAACTATAATGACATTAATCATTCATATACTCTTAATATAGGTGATAGCAACTGCCATTGTTGCTCCCATCCGACTAGTGGTGACTGGCGATAACCCGTGCGAACAAACTGCTGTAAGTGGCCTTCAATGACGGTCAACAATAAATTCGCAGTTTCATTTACAGGACGCCCCCCTGCTTCTGTTAGGGTTAATTCTCGCTCACGTAGAATTTGACGAAATTGAGTTTCTAAACGTTCAAAGAATTGATTTACGCGTTGACGTAGTCGTTCAGTTTCACCCGTTAGGGCTGTGCCGACAAGAATACTACTAATACCAGGATTTTTACTACTAAATCCTAATAACAATGTAATTATCTTTTCACACCTCACCACAGCGTTGTCTTCATTTATTAAGATTTGACCAATCAAGCGGAAAACTGTGTCTTCAGCAAATTCAATCAAACCCTCAAACATGCGCGCTTTACTAGGAAAGTGCCTATATAGTGCCGCTTCTGATACGCCTAATCCCTTTGCTAACTGAGCGGTAGTGATACGTTCACCAGGATTCTGTTCTAACTCATATGCCAAGGCTTCAAGTATAGCTTGTTTGCGAGATCCTTTCACTTGTTCTTTGCTCGGTTTTACCTGATCACTCATTGCCAGCCTCCACGAATTAAGGTGCCGACACCTTCATCGGTAAACATTTCTAGTAACACAGCATGTTGTACACGGCCGTCAATAATATGAGCCGTGGTTACGCCAGCTTGCACAGCATCTAGAGCACAACCAATCTTGGGTAACATGCCACCATAGATAACGCCTTCATCTACCAATTGCTTAACTTGCTTGGCATTGAGTCCCGTCAATAATTGACCTGAAGCATCCAATAAACCGGCCGTGTTTGTCAATAAAATAAGTTTTTCAGCTTGTAATACTTCAGCAATTTTACCTGCTACCAAATCAGCATTAATATTAAATGACTGCCCGTCCTCACCTACACCTATCGGTGCAATAACTGGGATAAAATCACTATTAATCAACATATCTATCACACTGGTATCGATACTTTTCACTTTGCCAACATGGCCCAAGTCGATTAGTTCAGATACCTTAATCGCTGGATCATCACTATTAACAGCAACATGAAGTTTTTCAGCGCAGATCAAATTACCATCTTTCCCGGTAAGGCCAACCGCTCGACCACCGTGCGTATTGATCAAGTTAACAATGCTTTTGTTAACTTGGCCGCCCAAGACCATTTCAACCACATCCATTGTTTCACTATCGGTTACACGCATGCCATCAACGAACTCACTTTCTTTGCCGATGCGCTTGAGTAGATCACCAATTTGTGGACCACCACCATGCACTATCACGGGGTTAATGCCTACCGCTTTTAATAGTACTACATCACGGGCAAAACTGTTTTTTAGTGTCTCATCAATCATGGCGTTGCCACCATATTTAATGACTAACGTTTTGCCAGAAAACCGCTGAATGTAAGGGAGTGCTTCAGTTAAAACTTGAGCAATATGAGATGCACGTTGTGTATTAAGACTCATGTTTTACTTAATATCCTCTAATGTTAAAGCTGGTTTTTCTTCTAAAGTTAAAGATAATGATTGTTCTGGCTCTGCTGATAATGGCTCATCGAAAGATAGAGATATTGAATCATCCAAGGTCGCAGTCGCAGACGATATCTCATCTATTGGCAAGTTGATTGGACTATGAAGTAACTCATTTGATGAAAATGATGATCTTTCCTTTGAAAAGGAAAGCACTAGTGTAGGCTTGATTACTAACATCTGACGCTTAAACTGTTCTTGAATTTGATATAAATCATCTTCTGTATCACCTTCAAATCGCAGGGTAAGTCCTGACATTGTATTCGATGCCCGTACTAAACCCCATCCATTGACATAGTCAGCTCTCAACCCGTCTATAGTGGTTATCTGCGCATCAGCAAAATCACCTTGTTGTTGTATCTGAGTAATAAAACGTTTGCTTTCTTCCGCATCCATTGCTAATAAAATTTCTGGGGTCGCTTTTCTATTGGGTAGTGCTGCGAATATTTCTGTTGGAGTACGCGCTAATGGATCTTGGCATAATAGCTCAAGCAATCGAGCAGCAGCGTACATACCATCATCAAAACCAGGCCACCGGTCTTTGAAAAAGATATGGCCACTCAATTCACCTGCAAGCTGGGCATCAACTTCTATCATTTTATTTTTGATTACAGAATGATCCGATGGCAACATAAGTGCTTCACCACCTGCTCTGGAAATTTCTTCTCCTAGCAGATTAGTGCTTTTCACATCATAAATAATAACGGACTCAGGCATTTGTAACAATACATCTTGTGCAAACATCATCATTAAGCGGTCTGGAAAAATAATATTCCCGATAGTATCAACCACGCCTAAACGGTTACCATCACCATCAAACGCTATGCCTAGTTCAGCTTGATGCTCTTGCACGGCCTTTATTAGATCTTGCAAATTCTCAGGTTGGCTTGGATCGGGATTATGATTTGGAAAATCGCCATCAATATCACAATATAGCTCAATCACTTCGCAACCAAGTGCTCTAAACAATATAGGTGCAAAGTCTGCAGCGACACCGTTTGCACAATCGATAACGACTTTAATTGGCCGAGACAATGGAATATCTTCAGTAATTTTTTGGAGATAGGTCTCCATTACATCTACTTGGTGACGATTACCTTGACCTACTATAAAGTTAGCTTGAAAAACACGCAAATAAAGAGCTTGCAGATCATCACTCGCTAATGCTTTACCTGCTAATACTATTTTGAAACCATTATGACTTGCTGGGTTGTGGCTACCGGTAACCATGACTGCTGACGGTATATCTAGGCAATAGCTGGCAAAATAAAGTACTGGAGTCGGCAGCATACCTAGATCCGATACATTACATCCGCTGGCAAGAATGCCTGTAATTAAGGCTTCAGAAAATTCGGGACTAGAATGTCGACCATCACGACCGACAACAATATGACTAAGACCTAACTCTTGAGCTTGGCTACCGATAGCGCGACCAATCAGTTCTACAACTACAACGTTAAGTGATTCACCAACAATGCCTCTAATGTCATAGGCCTTAAAGATACTTTTATCAATATCGACGTGTTCTTCTAGTAGATCAAGTTCAACAGGGTTATCGGTCCTACTTTCTCCGAGTTTTTTACTAATTCTTTCAGAGGTTGTTTCTGTTTTCGCGGCCTTACTATTCAACGAGACAGTGGAGGCTAGTGTTTTGATATTGTCTGAAATCTCTTCTAAATCAGGATCAATAATCGCATATTTTGTTTTCATTTCTCCGCTATTCAGGTCAAAGAGTTGCTGCTTTAGTGTAGCGACATCCGTTTTATTTACATAACCGCGAAGGGCCTCTCGTAACAGCCACATTAAAATCATAATGGTGAAGACGATCGTTATCAGAATAAAGGGGGGAGTAGCTGAAGTTTTTTCTGGCCAATAGCTGATATACCAACGTGTTCCCACTAAATCAAGTCGAAAACTCGCCGCTCCTTGCTTTGATGCCCGATCTCCTTTAGATGCTAAAGTGATTAAACTAGTGTTACCTTGTTGCAACTCAGCATAACCATCCAAGTTTTCGCCAGTAAATAATTGATTCTTAACAATCTCAGGAGAGAAAGTAAGTGCCAATACACCTACGGTATTGTTATATTGGTCAGTGATTCTCTGGGCTAACAGCATATGTGCCCCGTCAGTACCAGCTTGCATAACACTGATGGATGAACGGCCTTGTTGTTTTGCTTGTCTTAGACTTTCTAAAGTAGCATAAGTGATAGGTATACAGGCATTCTTGTCGATATTATCAACTTCAGATCCAATCAGGCAGACTTTTTTTGCACTAGGAAATAGCTTCAGCAATATTTGTTGTTGCTTAGTAATTTGTGCAGCATTTTTATCGACTAATATAGCTGAAAGTATCGGCCTTTGAGCGACTGAAACAAGTTGTTTTTGCAACAGCATAATCTGCGCCGAAGTAACCTTCTTCAAGGTATCAAACGTTTGCTGATAGTGCTTGTTTTGTTGCTGTTCTATTGCGGATGTATTTACCTGATATTGCCAAAGGAAAGCAACGGCGACAGAAACAAGACTGACAACAAAAGTCAGAAAAGCAAAGAACTTACTACTCAATAGTATTGTTTGCTTAGCCATACTTTTCAATGCCGTTTCTCCTATTACACAATTTAGATTATTAGTGGCGCCCTGTATGGCCAAAACCACCAGTGCCACGATCTGAGGTTGTAAATTGTTCAACTTGTTCAAATGCTACTTGCACAACCGGCACAAACACCATTTGAGCAATCCGTTCACCAATAACAATTTTAAATGCTGTTTGGCCCCGGTTCCAACAAGAAACAAATAATTGGCCTTGATAATCACTGTCGATCAATCCCACTAAATTTCCTAGAACGATACCATGTTTATGCCCCAAACCTGAGCGAGGTAATATCACGGCTGCAAGAGAAGGATCATCAATGTGAATAGCTAATCCTGTTGGAATTAAAATTGTGGCGCCAGATTCTAAAATAAGATCCTCATCAAGGCAGGCGCGTAAATCCAATCCAGCCGATCCTGATGTAGCATAATCAGGTAATTCAATGGTATCGCCTAAGCGTACATCAAGTACTTTGAGTTGAATTTTTTGCATTATATCTCTCAATGATAAGTGTCATTAAATCTCGTGCCAATTGTGTTTTTGGCATTAAAGGCAAGGATTGACTACCCTTTGGCCAAAATACCTGCAAGGCATTGTTGTCTTCAGAAAACCCTAAATTCTTACCCACTTGATTAGCGGCAATCATATCCAAACCTTTAGCCTTAAATTTGTCTTTAGCATAGTCAGTCAGCTGTTCAGTTTCTGCTGCAAAACCAACGACAAAGGGCTTATCAACCAAATCAGCAACCGCTGATACTATATCTATTGTAGGAATTAAATTTAATTGTAGTCTTTCATTTTTCATCTTTTTTATTTTATTTTCTGCAATAGACTCAACTTGGTAATCAGCTACCGCAGCACAAGCTACAAAGAGGTCACATTCTTTTACTTCTGCCATAACCATATCGTGCATTTGTTGAGCCGTTTCAACATTAATCCGTGTGACTCCACTTGGGGTCATTAAATGTACAGGCCCAGCCACTAAAACAACATCGGCACCCGCTTCAATCGCTGCTTTTGCAATTGCAAACCCCATCTTACCTGAACTTCTATTACCAATAAACCGAACAGGATCGATAGGCTCATATGTCGGCCCTGCAGTGATCATCACTCGTTTACCTTGTAATTTAACAGGCACTACCAACTTGGACAAGCCATCCACGATATCTATTGGTTCCAACAATCGACCTTCACCCTGTTCTCCACACGCTTGGTCACCACTAGCAGGCCCTAACAACTGAACCCCTTTAGCAGCTAATAGAGCTAAGTTATTTTGTGTTGCCGAGTTTTCCCACATCTTGTTATTCATCGCTGGCGCAATGACGAGTGGGGACTCACTTGCTAAATATAAGGCGGCCAGTAAGTCATCTGCTCGTCCTTGAGCTAAACGAGCGATAGTATCGGCACTGGCTGGTGCTATCAAAATCCAGTCAGCCCATCGGGCTAATTTAATATGGCCCATGGCAGATTCTTGATCCGCATCTAACAGTTCAAGCGCTACTGGGTGGCCGCTCAATGTTTGCAAGGTTAAAGGGGTAATAAACTCACAGGCTCCCTTTGTCATCACAACACGCAATTCTGCACCTGCATCGCTTAAACGTCGCACTAAATCTGCTGATTTATAGGCTGCGATGCTACCTGTAACACCTAATACAATTTTTTTGCCTAGAAGGCTGTCTTTATTGGTCATATTTTGCTCATTGCTAAGTCACGTATAGTTAATTCTGACAAAACATTATTCTGAGCCTCGGCTAGCTGTTGCAAAAGTTGATTTACAACTGGTTCAGCAAGACTTTTTACCTTCATCAACTCTGACTCTTCAGCTGTACGTAAACAATGAAAAATCATGCTCACTTTAATTGAGGATATATCCCGGCTAGGAGCAAAGCTAGCATCTTCACCCGTCAGTTCAACCAATAAACCGCCTTGTTCCAATGTCATTAATAAGTCCTGAAGAATACTAGGATCCAAAGTCGTTTCCTCTTCTAGCTCTGACAGACTATAGGCTGGTTGATTTAAGCAAAATCGTCGCACAATCACCGTCATCAACCACAAACCTTCTTTTTCTCGAAGGCGAGGGCTCAATAAATGAGGCCTACCAGCTAAACGAACCAATTTCGGATGTTGTAAATAAAAGGCTACTTGCGAGCCTGTGAGTAAAATAAACCAAGCAAGGTATAGCCAAATCATAAAGAAAAACAAAATCGCAAAACTCGAATAAATAGCCGTATAACTGGATGACGAAGCAACAAAACTCGCAAACAATGTACCTAAGGTAACCCACATAATACCTGCAACACTTGCTCCCATCATTGCGGGACCTAATTTCACTTGAGTATTGGGAATAAATTTATATAAGAAAGTAAAAGCCAGAATTATCATCAAGTAAGGCACTAACTTACTAGCCCATACTAACAAAGTACCAAAGGGCTCTATAGCTTGCATTTGCTGTATTACATCGTGGTTCAACACCGTAGCGGCGATACCCAATCCAGTGAAAATTAACAGTGGGCCGATCATCACTACACTGAGATAATCTGTAAATCTGCGGGCCAATGTTCTTGCTCGTTTAACACGCCAAACAAAGTTAAAAGCATTTTCAACTTTCTGCACTAAGGCAATAATGGTATAAAACAGCATCGCTACACCTAGTGAGCCCAACACACCTACTTTAACATTTTGAACAAATCCAATAATACTGGCAGTAATTTCTTCACCACGAGAACCCAATGGCTCAAGAATACCTAATAAAACAGGTTCAATTTGGTTATGTACACCGAAGGCTTTTAACACTGAAAAGGCGACGGCAATAAGTGGGACTAATGACAATAAGGTGGTAAAGACAAGACTCATAGCGCGCAAATTCAACTCTCCTGTCGCCAATTCTCGCACCATGATGTAGCTCACTCGTAAGGTATTGCTCAACCAACGCATCACTAAATTCGATTTTTCAGGTAGTTCTTGCCATAGCGTTACTTGAAAAAACAGCTGGATTTTTGATAAGAGTTGACTCATTAAATGCTCAAGTTGATGGTAAGTAGTCGATTAATAACAGGGATTTTATACTGGATTATCAATATCAATGAATTGATGTTGAATGTCGAATTGTTGAGCTAGGTGCTCGCCTAGCGCCATAACGCCATAACGCTCGGTGGCATGATGTCCCGCCGCAAAATAATTAATACCTAATTCGCGCGCCAAATGCACTGTTTGCTCTGATATTTCACCACTTAAAAAGGCATCTAAGCCCAGTTCAGCAGCTTGTTCAATGTAACCTTGGGCAGCACCGCTGCACCAACCAATCGTAGTGATAGGCAGGTCGTTCCCTTGTATTACTAGAGGTTCGCGACCAAGGCTGTGGCGTAATTGATTAGCAAACTCAGGTACTGATTTTGCTTCCGTTAAACAGCCACATAAGGCAAGGGCAGGATTGCCGGTGCCGGATATACGCCCATCTGTTTCTAAATCGAGTAATTTAGCTAACTGCGCATTATTTCCTAATGTGGGGTGTGCGTCGAGCGGCAGGTGATAGGCAATTAAATTGACATTATTAACTAACAACTGCTTCAATCTGCGCTGCTTAATACCGATAATTCGCGGCTCTTCACCTCGCCAAAAATACCCATGATGAACCAAGATAGTATCGGCATTCAAATCCAGCGCAGCATCAAGTAAATCCATACTTGCCGTCACCCCAGTGATAAGATTATGGATAGTTTCAGCACCAGCAACTTGCAAACCATTAGGGCAATAATCTTCGAACCTATTGGGCTCCAATAACGTCGTAAGGTAGGATAGAATTTCAGTTCGGGTTATCATCACACTAGATTCCGACAGCAATAAATTTGTCACTATAGCAAACTGGAGATTAAATAATATGGATGCAATCAATATCATCGCCCTGAGCATGGGCGCAGCTTGGGCAAGTGGCATTAATCTTTATGCCACTATTGTCATGTTAGGTTATATGGGTATGACCGGTAATATTGACCTACCACTGGGACTTGAAATCCTTTCTGATCCCATGGTCATGGGCGCTGCAGGCCTAATGTATTGCGTCGAGTTTTTTGCTGACAAAATTCCTGGCATAGATTCTGGCTGGGACACCATTCATACCTTTATTCGTATTCCCGCGGGTGCAATGTTGGCAGCGGGTACAATAGGTGATGTCACCCCTGCTCTTGAATTTACAACAGCATTATTAGGCGGAACATTAGCAGCAGGTAGTCATACAACTAAAGCTGGATCGCGCTTATTAATCAACACCTCACCAGAACCCTTCAGCAATTGGACGGCATCGATAAGTGAAGATTTATTGGTCATTGCTGGCTTATGGGCTGCCCTCCATCATCCAATATTATTTATTATCAGCCTTATTATTTTTATCATCCTGATGATTTATTTATTACCACGCTTATGGCGATTGATTAGACATATATTTCGTCGAATAGGTAGTTGGCTAGGATTGTGTGAGCCACCACAGTCATTATCTGCAACAAGAGCCGATAAAACCGATGATACAAATAAGCAATCTAGTTCCTAGCTTTTAAGCGATAAAAGACACCATGAGAGCTACGGATCATTTCAAAGGCATCGCAATACCCCGTAATGGTTTCCGATGCACCTAGAAATAAATAACCACCAGGATTTAATGCCAAGGCCATACGGTTTAAAATATCCTTTTTGCGGTCTGCAGAGAAATAAATCAACACATTACGGCAGAAGATAATATCGAACTTTCCTAATGAAGCATAAGATAACAATAAATTTTGCCCATTAAAGCTCACTCGTCTCATAATTTCATCAGCCACTTGCCAGCGTCCAGCAATGGGTTTAAAAAACTGTCGTTTTCGCTCAGCCGTTAAACCTCGGCCTAAAATTGCTTCATCATATTCTGCTTGTTTTGCCGTTGCCAGCATGCTCATTGAAATATCTGTCGCCACTATTTGAGTATTGCCTAGACGGCTTGCTGATAACCGCCCTAAGTGTTCACTTATGGCAATACTAATTGTATAAGGCTCTTGACCAGATGAACAGGCCGAGGACCAAATTCTACATGATTGTTTACCTGGCTTATCCATTGCAGGAAATATTTCTTCTGCCAAGATTACAAATGGACTTCGATCTCGAAACCATGATGTTTCGTTAGTTGTCATCGCATCGATAACTGCATCACGAAGATGTCGAGGTTGTTGGATCTCTATTGCTTTTAATAACGCAGATACGGAGTGAATATTTTCATCACGCAATAATTTTGTCAGCCGACTACTAATTAAATACTGTTTGCCTTCGCCCAACAAAATACCACAGGCCTTTTCAAGAAACAGTTTAAACCGGTCATAATCTTGGGGGGAAATATTACCTACTTTATTCATTTTTTAATTGTAGTTCCTATTTGCAAACTTAGTCACATTAATGCATTAACTTAATAGATATAATACAAGTGCCTAATTTATGCAAACGCACGTAACAAACCTTACAGTTAGTTACTTGCCACGATTTAAGTGCTTAGGTAAAGAAACAACTTATTATTCAATTATGAGAGACAAATTATGTTAACAAATAATAACATTGTTTCATTCAGAGCACATCACACTAAAGACTCTAAAGAACTAAGCACACAGCACAAAAAGCTTATTGCCTCATGTCGCATAATTTTAACCAATTCACTCCCTAAATGTTTTGTCTTCCTGGACAATTTAGATGACATCTTGTTCAAATTAGCTGATCAAGCAAAAAACAATCTCGAACAATCAGAGTACTTTGCTGCAATGCGCGGATTTCGCATACAACAAAGTGACTTGAAAAATGAATTTATTCGGCTAGTGATAAATGATTTTGATACCTTTTTCTCAACATCAATCGATACTGATTCATCAAGTATTGATGATAAGCCTAATTTAGAACTCGCTATTTTGAAAAATGATGATCTTGAAGAAAACATCGCTATCACCAGAATCGCCACAAAAAGCAACGCACTATTTGGTCATGAATTAGCTCATCTCAGCCAGCGTTTTGCACACTTAATTAATGTTCAAAAGATAGCTGATAACCCCTTGGCCGCAGAAAATATTGCCAGCCATCTTAAAGAGGTTATCTCACCAATAACCTCAAACCTTACGATTAAACTACAGGCTTATAAACAATTTGAACAACAGGCTATTGGTGAGCTAAACAGTTTATGCCTAGCACTTAATAAGGCGCTTATTAAAAATGAAATATTACCTAATTTAGCCCAGAATAATCGCCCACGAAAAAATTCAGCGATCCCATTACCCCCTTTTTCACCTCAATTGGCATCTAACTCATCAAATATGATGAATGCTAAAGATGAACAAGATACATCGACTATGTTCGAACAACTTCGTCAATTTATTAATAGAGAGAGGCCCTCTCCTATTCAAAGTGAAAACAACAGTAGCTTTACCATAGCAAATCAACAATCTATATTGTCAGCACTTTCACAACTACAACAGCTTCCATCTGGAGAGATCCTCCCCTCTCAGAATGGTCAGCATCAACTGCCCGAACTAGGTCAGTTATTAGCCAGAAATTTACAAGCAGAAGCTCAGTCAGTCAGTCATCTTGATGAAGATACGATAGATGTTATTGATTTGTTATTTGAATTTATTCTAGAAGATAAAGTCATCCCAGTACCTATTCGCGCAATGCTGGCTCGGCTTCAAATTCCGATGCTAAAAGTAGCGATTAGCGACAAGAAATTTTTCAGTACCAAAAATCATCCTGCAAGACATTTATTAAATAATTTGGCTAAAATATCGACCGCATGGAGTCAACAAAAAAGTAGCCAACAAGATCTAATACAAGGCCAAATAGACTCTGTCGTCAACACCATTTTAACTGAATTCGATACTGATATTAGTCTTTTTATAAAGCTAGATATTCAAGTTAAGCAGTTTATTGAACAGCAAGTTCACAGTTCTACTGCCACTGAACAAAGAATTGTAAAAGTAAACAAGGGTCAAGAAAAACTCGCTTCTGCCCAACAAGAAGTTGATAGCGTCATTAGTGAGCATTTATCACAATACTCTCACTTGCCAAAAGTGGTTATATCACTGATTGATGACGGCTTAAAACATGTACTTAAACTGCGACTGATTCAAAATGGATTAGATAGTCCTGAATGGCGAGATTCAATTAAACTATTAGAAAAATTGCTTTGGAGTGTTGCACCTAAACCCGATCATAAAGACCGCAAAAAATTATTGGAAGCGATTCCTCATTTAGTTAATGAGCTACAATCAATTTTAAGTGGTGCATCATTCAATCAAGCTAAAATTAAAGCGCATTTCAAACAACTACAGACTTGCCACCTACATTGTATTAATGGTGACCATCTCCAACAAGAGATTTTACAGGCGATCGAGAGTCGACCAGATGAAAGAAATATAATTGAAAAAAAGGCATCGTATTCTACAATAGCGGCTAAAGAAAAAGTAATCTCAGATGAAAAATCTTTAGAAAAAGCGACCAATCTAAAGGTAGGAACTTGGCTAGAAGTCACTGAAAAAAACGCATCAAACCGAATGAAATTTTCATGGCGTAGCAATATAACAGGTCGCTGCTTATTTGTGACCTATCAAGGTCTAAAAGCCGCTGATCTTTCTGTTACCGAGTTGGCGGCCTTATTTCAAAAAGGACAGGCACAAATTATTGCCCCGTCAGAACCACTAATGGACCGCGCACTTGTTTCGATGATGGCTGTAATAAATAATCAACCGGGCGGAGTCATAAAATAGTATATTTAATCATATGAATAAAACACTGACAGCTAAAAACAAACATTCAAATATTTTAATTACGGGCTGCTCAAGTGGTATTGGTTTATGTGCCGCTCAATTATTAGATCAGCGTGGCTATAACGTTATTGCTACCGTTAGAAAAATGGAGGATGCCTTAGCACTGCAACAGCAAGGGATCACCACTACTGAACTTGATCTTGGTGATAGCGAATCCATTAATCAGGCGGTAAGATTTACACTTGCTCATTTTGATGGTCAAATCGATGTTTTATTTAACAACGCGGCCTATGGGCAACCTGGCGCTATTGAAGATTTAAGCCGTAACGTGTTACGACAGCAGTTTGAAACCAATGTATTTGGTACTCAAGAATTAACTAATCTCATCCTCTCACAGATGAGACAACAAGGTCGGGGCCGCATTATCTATAACAGTTCAGTACTGGGATTGGTCTCAATGGCTTACCGTGGTGCTTATAATGCCAGCAAATATGCCATAGAAGGATTAGCAGACACCTTACGCTTAGAGTTACATGACATTGATATTCATATTAGCTTAATTGAACCCGGGCCGATTGTTAGCCAATTCAGAGCGAATGCTTTTATTAAATATCAGCAAAATATTGATAAAACAAAAAGTGCCCATAGCAAAGTCTATAATGCGATGGAGCAGCGTTTGATAAAACCTGGACCCGTAGCACCATTCACTCTGCCAGCTGAAGCAGTAGTCAATAAACTCATTCATGCCATTGAAAGTAAGCGGCCTAAAATTCGTTATTACGTTACATTCCCCACCTATCTTCTTGCAACTCTCAAACGAATATTGCCACATCGCTGCTTGGACTGGCTATTGATTAAGATATCAAAAGGTGAAAATAAGTAAGTCACTCATTATATTGAGCTCATTAATCATCATTACCATAAAGGTAAATCACATAAAGTGACATACCAACCATTACACTGCCACCAAAGATATTACCTAAAGTCACAGGAATAAGGTTATCCATAAAACCGGAGATAGTCAGGTTTTGCATCGCTTCAGCACTGATACCGCTAGCAGCAACAATTTCAGAATTTAGTGAAGCGACCATCGCCAGTGGAATCATAAAGGTATTAGCAATGCAATGTTCAAATCCCATTGCGACAAAGGCTGAAATCGGGAATATAATCGAAAAGACTTTATCAACTACAGTTCGTGAGGCGTATACCATCCAACTAGCCAGACACACCAGTGCATTACAAAATATTCCGCGCACAAAGGCTTCCGAAGTGGTTAAGTCCACTTTAGCCAAACCTACTTTAAGTGCTGTTGCTCCTACGCCATAATGACTACTATCAAGAAAGCCCGAAGCAAAAACCAAATACACCGTCATTAATGCGCCAAGCGCATTGCCAAAGTATACAAGGCTCCAATTTTTCAATAAACGCGCCAAGCTCACTCTACGTTTTGCCCATGCCATAACAATTAAATTGTTACCGGTAAATAGTTCCCCCCCAACAATGACCACTAGAATAAAACCTAATGAAAATGCAAGTCCACCTAACACTTTAGCAGCACCATACGCATCCGCGGGATGAGTCATTGCCACTGTGTAATACATGGCACCAAAGGAAATAAATGCACCGGCCATCATAGATAAAACCAGTAATGGCAAAAAAGGCATATTAGCTTTACTGACACCTAACGTTTTAACTTTATCAGCCACTTCCGCTGGCGTAAAAGCATCGACGAATTTTGCAAATTCAGACATATTGACCTTCCCACTATGACAAATAACTTTATTATACTGTTATTAAAAATAGGCATCAGTAATTAAGTAGGAGCGATTCAATAATATCGATTTAACTAAACTGATAATGTCAGTTAATCATTCTAATACCAAAAACTTTTTAGTATAAAAAATGTATCTTATAATCTGAACTAGCCAATGTTAGCCCAACTAAACTATCAAAAAGTCGAGCCTAATTATTAAAAGATAATAGATCAGCAGACACATCAACCTTAATGGTATCGCCCGCTTTAAATCGGCCAGATAACAAGTCATGTGCCAAACTATTTTCCAGTTGTTGCTGAATCACTCGTTTAAGTGGCCGCGCACCATAAACAGGATCAAAGCCAGCTTCGGCAATCAAATCTAAGGCCGCATCACTGATCTGTAGTTCCATATCTCGCTCGGCTAAACGCTGACGTAAATGTCCCAGTTGAATATTGGCTATGGCATGTATTTGTTCACGTTGTAATGGATGAAAGACCACCACATCATCAACACGATTAATGAATTCTGGACGAAAATGCTGACCAACAATGTCCATTACTGTCGATTTCATTTTGTCATAATTATCTTCACTTGCCATTTTTTGGATAACATTTGAACCCAAGTTTGATGTCATCACAATAATAGTATTTCGGAAATCAACCGTACGACCCTGCCCATCCGTCAAACGACCATCATCCAATACTTGCAACAGGATATTAAATACATCCGAATGGGCTTTTTCTACTTCATCAAGCAAAATAACAGAATAAGGTTTACGACGTACTGCTTCAGTCAAATAACCGCCTTCTTCATAACCAACATAACCGGGAGGTGCCCCCACCAATCGCGCCACTGAATGTTTTTCCATAAACTCAGACATATCGATCCGTACCATGGCATCTTCAGTATCAAATAAGAAGGTGGCTAAGGATTTACATAATTCAGTTTTACCCACGCCTGTTGGGCCTAAAAATAAAAATGAACCATTAGGACGATTAGGATCAGATAAACCAGCACGACTACGCCGAATGGCATTAGCAACAGCTGTCACAGCTTCATCCTGACCAATAACACGTTGGTGTAAAGCTTCGTCCATTTTTAACAGTTTATCGCGTTCGCCTTCCAGCATCTTTGACACTGGAATACCAGTCCATTTAGACACCACTTCGGCAATTTCTTCCTCGCCCACTTCATTACGTAATAATTGAAATTCTTGTGTCTCCGCTTGTGCAGCCAAAGTAAGTTGCTTTTCTAACTCAGGTATTTTGCCGTATTGAAGTTCAGACATTTTTCCATAATCACTGCTGCGAGTGGCCATTTCGAGTTCCATTCGTGCTTTTTCCAGGCCTTCTTTAATATGCTGACTACCATGCAATGATGCTTTTTCTGACTTCCAAATTTCTTCTAAATCAGCATATTCACGTCCGAGTTTATCCATTTCAGACTCGAGTGTTTCTAAACGTTTTTTTGAAGCATCATCCGATTCTTTTTTAAGAGCAACTCGTTCAATTTTTAATTGAATTAAACGACGCTCCATCCGATCCAATAATTCAGGTTTAGAATCAATTTCCATTCTAATACGACTGCCAGCTTCATCAATCAAATCGATCGCCTTATCCGGCAACATACGATCGGTAATGTAGCGGTAGGATAGCGTTGCTGCCGCCACAATAGCAGGATCAGTAATATTCACTCCATGATGGACTTCATAACGTTCACTCAAACCTCGCAAGATAGCGATGGTATCTTCTACCGAAGGCTCACCAACTTGTACTTTTTGGAAACGACGCTCCAGTGCAGCATCTTTTTCAACATATTGACCATATTCATCTATGGTAGTCGCACCAATACAATGTAATTCACCTCTCGCTAATGCAGGTTTGAGCATATTCCCTGCATCCATTGCACCTTCAGCTTTGCCGGCACCCACCATGGTATGAATTTCATCAATAAATAAAATGATTTGCCCTTCTTGTTTCGACAAGTCATTTAACACTGCTTTCAAACGTTCTTCAAATTCGCCACGAAATTTAGCACCGGCAATTAAGGCCCCCATATCTAAAGATAAGACCCGTTTATGTTTCATACCTTCTGGTACTTCACCGTTGATAATACGCTGTGCTAAACCTTCGACAATGGCTGTTTTACCCACGCCAGGCTCACCGATTAAAACTGGATTGTTTTTGGTACGACGTTGCAAAACTTGTATCGTACGGCGAATTTCATCGTCTCGACCAATCACCGGATCCAACTTTCCATTCTCTGCTAGCTCAGTCAGATCGATGGTGTATTTTTCTAGTGCCTGCCGCTGTTGTTCGACATTTTGATCCGTTACTTTTTCTCCTCCACGAATCTTTTCTATGGCCGCCTCAAGTACGGATTTATTGCCGCCATGCAGGCCTAATAGCTCACCCGCTTTATTTTTGTCGGCTAGCACAGCCAATACAAACAATTCACTTGATACATACTGATCTTGGCGTTTTTGTGCCAATTTATCCGTTTGGTTTAAAAGACGATTTAAATCTTGTGATAAATGAAGATCACCACTGCCCCCCTCTACTTGAGCCATACGATTAATTTGATTTTCTAAACCCGCACGGTAAGCCGTTATATTAACAGCACTTTGTGCCAATAATGGTTTTACGGTGCCTCCCTGTTGCTGTAACAAGGCTAACATTAGATGAGCGGGCTCAATAAATTGATGGTCTTTACCTACGGCCATACTTTGTGCTACCGCTAAAGCTTCTTGAAATTTACTGGTTAACTTATCAACTTGCATACGACCCATCCTCTGTTTGTATTTTGTTGCTTAGTAGATGGGGGAGATCGCAACTAAATCAAGTCATTATCCAAAAGCTTAATGATGAGTACGGTGGTTAAAACCTAAAAATTTAGGCAGCAGCAAGTTGAAACCTACCGCGACTCGCTTGACCAGTAACGACGAGCACCCACATAGTGCTTTTTATAATAAGGATTGTCTAGGGACTCTGTTTGAACGCTTTTTCGGTTATTTGGCGAATGAATAAACAGGCCATTTCCCATATATATGCCAACGTGAGAAACACGCTGTCCCCTTGTTTTAAAAAAAATTAAATCACCACTATTCAACTGAGTCCTAGTGATAGGTTTGCCCTGTGTGAATTGTGCTGCAGCCGTTCTAGGAAGAGCAATGCCATGCATGTGATGGCTGTATAGGACCAGTCCCGAACAATCAAAACCCTCCTTGGGTGTCTTACCACTATACGTATACCTGACACCTAATTGTGATGTTGCAGTCTGCACGATAAGATGACCTAATGTTTTGTTAGGACTGTTTAATTGTGGGTTGGCAATTATCGTCGCGGGGGAATAATAAGGCACTGTCGAACAGGCTGAGAGCAAACACAAACACACAAAACTCAGCGTTATTGTTTGTATTATATGAAGCAAGTGATCATTAAACATGATTATACCACCTCTCTAGTTTGCCATTTTCTTCGCTGTATTAGTCTTCAAAAGGTGATGGATTGCCTAAACCAACGCGGATAACTTCTGGCATATCATCAATAAACTCGATGACGGTTGTTGGCTCGGCACCACCAAAACCACCATCGATGATCAAATCAACCTGCTTACCGATGCGATCCACCATATCTTCAGGATCCGTCATTGGCATATCTTCACCCGGAAAAATCATCGTTGAACTCATCAAAGGTTCATCCAGCTCTTCTAGTAGCGCCAAGGCAATCAAATTATTAGGAATTCGTAAACCAATTGTTTTACGTTTTGGGTGTTGCAGTCGACGTGGTACTTCTTTTGTTGCGGGTAAAACAAAAGTATAAGCTCCTGGCGTATTGGCTTTAATGGCACGATACACACTGTTATTCATTTTGGCATAGGTCGATATCTCTGATAAATCACGACACACTAAGGTAAAGTTATGCTCATCATCTAGCTGACGAATGCGGCGGATTTTATCCATCGCCCCCTTATCACCAATATGGCAGCCCAGTGCATACCCTGAATCTGTGGGATACACCACCAAGCCGCCTTTGCGAATAATGTCACATGCTTGGACAATTAAACGTTTTTGCGGGTTATCGGGATGTATGTGGAAAAACTGGCTCATGCAAATCCTTTTAATCTATCGATAATATATTGAATTCAGGACATCTGCATTTATACAATGCCCTTTAAGCTGGTAAGGATAACCCTTTTTGCCTGAGACAGTGAACTCTAGCTAAGCATTGAAGAGATGGTCAATGTATAACTCAAAGCATATTTGCTTACCACGTCGACCAAATAGGAGTGCAACTTTTGGGCAATTCGGCCAATTTCCCAAGCTCAACCCACTTATTATCGGGCGTATGAAAATCAGATCCGCAGGAGGATAATAGGTCAAACTGTTCGGCTAATCGCGCTAAATTTTTAACTTCTTCTGGGTGTTGTCGACCGGAAACAACTTCAAAACCAATACCACCCGCCTGTTTAAACTCAGTGATTAATCGGCGTAGTTTAGTAGCGGTCATTTTATAACGAGCGGGATGAGCAATTACTGCTTGGCCACCTGCTGCTGTGATCCATGCAACAGCATCAGTCAAACTAGCCCAGTCACCTGATACATAGCCAGGCTTGTTTTTCACAAGAAAACGTTTAAAAACGTCACTAATATCTTTGGCATGTCCACGCTCGACTAGAAATTGGGCAAAATGTAGTCGGCCCAACATAACATCAGATGAATATTTTCTAGCACCTTCAAGTGCGCCAGAAATACCTGCTTTTTCTAATCTTTCAGCCATTTTTTGAGCTCGACCGATGCGATACGTCCGCATTCTCATCAAACCCTGCTGTAAGACCGCATTATCAATATCAATATTTAACCCTAGGATATGAACAGTACTTCCTGCCCATGTGACCGATATTTCTACACCAGCAATCAGTGTTAACTCAGTATTTTTTGAGGCCTGCTGTGCCGCAGCAATACCTTCAGTACCATCGTGGTCGGTTAATGCTAATACATCGACACCTTGTGTTATTGCGCGAGCAATAAGTGCATCAGGCGACAAGGCGCCATCAGAGGCAAGGGAGTGAGAATGTAAGTCATAACAAGTCATTGGTGGCATTTTACGTTAAAATGAAGATTATTACTTTTAAAGAAAAAAAACACCATGAAATTATTTTTTGATTTTCTACCTATTGCTCTCTTTTTTATCGCCTATAAATTTGGTGGTGGCCTCTATCATTGGCAGGGTCAAGAATATGACATCAAAGGTATTTATGCGGCCACAGCGGTAATGATTGTAGCTTCGGTGTTGCAAGTAGCTATCTCCTGGTTACTAACCAGAAGAGTGGAAAAGTCGCATTTAATAACCCTGGTACTAGTGCTTGTTTTAGGTGGTGCAACACTGTGGTTACAAAATCCTGACTTCATCAAATGGAAACCAACTGCGGTCAACTGGCTATTTGCACTTGCCTTTATCGGCGCTCAGGTATTCACTGATAAATCTTTGCTTGAACGTATGATGGCTGAACATATTCAATTACCCAATCCGATTTGGTTCAAACTTAATATTGCATGGGTGTTATTTTTTATTGGCTCAGGCTTAGCTAATCTATATGTCGCGTTTAATTTTGATGAGGCAACTTGGGTTAACTTCAAACTATTTGGTTTATTAGGCTTAACACTTGTATTTATCATAGGTCAATCCGTCTATTTATCTAAACATGCCATTGAATCCCCTGAACCTGAATCACCTAAGGATATTAAATAATGCTTTATGCCATTATTAGCGAAGACATTGCTGGCAGTTTAAGCCAACGACAAGCGGCGAGACCTGCGCATCTTGAGCGACTCATGGAATTACAACAACAAGGTCGTTTAATCTTAGCGGGTCCTCACCCCGCCATTGATAGTGAAAACCCAGGTCAAAATGGCTTTACAGGTAGTTTAGTGGTGGCTGAATTTGTAGATTTAACACAGGCACAATTATGGGCAAATGCCGATCCCTATATCGACGCCGGCGTATATGCTAACGTTACCGTTAAGCCCTTTAAAAGAGTATTACCATGACCGATACCACTAGCAAATTAGAAACAGCACTTAATAGCTTAGATCCCAGTTATTTAGATCTACAAGATGATAGCGCTTTACATGCAGGTCATGCGGGCAATACTGGTGGCAGTCATTATACTGTCACCATCGTCAGTGAAGCATTCAGTGGTATGTCACTGATTAAACGGCATCGTGTGGTATATGAAGCCGTCGGTGATTTAATGACTCACGACATTCACGCGCTTAGCATTAAAGCAAAAACGTCTACTGAATTTAGTCTTATCTCTTAGCTGTCTGATGAGTGAAGATGACAACATACCCACTCAAAATAAAGCATTTCTACGCCAGTATGAAATTCAAAGACTCAATAAGACCTGTAATCGTATTATTGATCTACGTGGCAAGGTAGCGGGGGAATGTCTGGCTTATACCTTTGGTGATCGTACTCATTATTTAGATGACCGTGCTTATTTACTGGCCAAGCAATTATTAAACCGATTTAATGGACGTTACACCGTAGGGGTTTATGAATCATTGTTGACAGCATTAAAGAGGCTTAAGCAACAACAAAACACCACTAATTTTAAAACCCAAAAAGATATACTTCACCAAGATCCTATTCAGCCTCAGCACATCCCATTTGATCAACATTTACAACTTAAAGAACAGCGTATTATTTATACAAGTTCTGTTGATGTCTTTATTGATGAAGTGCTCTATCATGGGTCAACCACTGACATTACTCGTAGCTCAATAAGAGTAGTTCTGCGTCGGGCACATACTATGGAGAAAGGAGACAGTCTTGGCGTTACTTTTTCAGGTTTTAACTCAACATATTCCATTAATTTACTCACAAAAATAAAGTATAAGGTCGTTAAAATCGACCATGATGAAAAACATACTTACCTGATATTAGTACGCAATATAGATGACAATGTTAGGGTAACAACATGGTTTGATGACTGGACACTCAAAAGTGAGAATATTACCCATATTGATCTTGACCCTTCGATTTTCAACCTCGCGAGCCGTTATTATCTCAGTCTATTCACCCACTCATTAAATACTCCACTTTTATGGTTAAGTCATTCAAATGACCCCCAGCCCATCAAGGCATTTCATCTTATGCCCAGTGATGAAAAAGTGCTTGAATGCCTTCAGAATTCTGGTAGCCGACCAGATCTATCGTTATTACCTTTAAATAAAATAATGACTGACAACGAATCCTATCTGGTTGTTATTTACAAAGAAAGTGATGAGGTAAAAAGTGTTGCAGTACCTTGCAATATGCCTAATTTAATAGCTAAAGCACTTAATTGGTATCAGCACCAGCAGCATAGTAATATATTACTTCTACGGCCTACCAAGCAAAAAATAACCCCATCTAATTATGCCGATGAAATAGCTTTTATTACCGACATCGATCAAGATTATGGTGATTTATTATCTAGCGATTTGAGCTCAATTAGACAATGCATTTCAATTATCGATCTTAGCAGTACTTGTCTGAATATCTCCACTGAAGTTATTTTCAGCAAGAGTGAGTTAAGCCGCTATCGCTCTCTTAATTCAGAGCAACATCAACAGTCCACCACTACTTCATTTAAACATTATATCCAACGTCGCAATCAACGGTTTTTTGTAAATACGCCGGTGATAGTTCATGTGGGTAAGCAAAGTTTAAAAGCGTCTACAATAGATTTATCTATAGATGGTTTATCCATTCTTGTTGCCGGTGAGCTCATTATTCCTCAAAACAATCAGATTACAGTTGATTTCACCCGTTGGCAGAGTCAAACCAAAGAACATAATTTAATGGCCATTCCCTTTTTAGTGAAAAATACAGTTATCACTGAAAAAGGGCAACTCAGGTTAGGTTTACAACGCTTTTCTAGGAGCTGTCCTACCAATATAAATAAATTTTTTAAAGACATGATTGAGCGAAATAAAGATAAGCTTGCGCTCAATGACCGTGACATTATTCTAGATAAAGAAATATCTATTTATCGAAGATTCTTGCCAACAACCATCACCTCTACGCCACTCTTTTTTGGTGTTGATAAGGATAAAAAAAGAATACTACAAGCGATTGCAACTACTGAGTTTAACAGTGCTAACAACTATGAATCACTCTGGCGAGCACTTACAAAAATGGTTGTGCCTTTATCAGAAATAATTAAAGACCAAACTCATCGCAATAATAGCTGTGTAAATTTTGGCCTTTATTGTTACCAAAATAAATCAAAAAATAATGACTGGGTTATTAATACTGATTTTGATTTTTCATATACAGCAGAAAAAGATTTATTTATTAATAGAGCAATTGCAAATGATCGCTATTTATTTTTCCAATGTTCGTTAATGCCAATTCAATTTAATTTATTAGATGATGAAAAAGATCTTCATACACAACTATTAACACTGCGTAATCAAAGTCCATATAAAGTCAAACAAGTTCGAGATATCTTATATGGCCTTTTTGGTTTTGGTCATCTAATTGACGTGACTAATATTATTGAAGCGGCTTATAAAGATACCTAACCAGCTATCTTCATATTATCAATCCAAACTGAACCGGTACGGGTATTACCACGTATATTGACATCATTACCTATTGCTTGGATCCCCATAAACATATCACTTAAATTACTAGCAATGGTGAATTCATCCACAGGATATTGGATCTCGCCATTTTCTACCCAAAAGCCTGCTGCGCCTTGAGAATAATCGCCGGTAACAATATTTACACCCATGCCCATCGTTTCAGTTACGATGATGCCGGTATCCATTTCTTTAAGTAAATCAGCAAAACCTAGTTCACCACTATCAATCGTTAGATTATGTACCCCCCCTGAATTGGCCGTGGTCTCCATCTTCAATTTACGTGCAGAATAACTATCTAAAACGTAACCTTGCAGAACACCTTCAGTGATTATATCGCGCGTTTTTGTCACCACGCCATCACCATCAAAACCAGCGCTACCCAATGCCTTTAATAATCGAGGTTGTTCATGAATATGCATAAACTCAGGGAAAACCTGTTTACCTAAATGGTCGAGTAAAAAGGTTGATTTGCGATATAAAGCACCGCCGCGAATAGCTGAAATAAATTGGCCAAATAATGATGGCGCCACTTCTGCGGCAAAAATAACAGGGTAAGAACCGGTTGTCATAGCTTTCGCGTTTAAGCGCTGTAATGTGTTTTTGGCAGCACGTTGACCAATATTTTTTACTGAATCTAAATCAGCTGCATCACGGGCAATGTCATACCAATAATCACGCTGCATACCTTTATCATCGTCGGCAATTAAGGTGCATGACACACTATGGCGACTACTAATGGTACTGCCGATAAAACCATGACTATTAGCATACACTCGTCCCCCTTCATGACTCGATACACCAGCCCCTTCTGAATTGTTAATACGCGGATCGACATCAAAACCTGCTTGCTCACATTCAGTGGCAATGGCAATCGCACGATCAGCATCAATATCCCAAGGATAATATAAAGATAGATCAGGAAATTCAGTTGCCATCAAATCGGCATCAGCTAGACCCGCACAATCGTCTGCCTGGGTATATTTTGCGATTCCACTCGCTGCTTTTACCGCATCAGCAATCGCTTCAGGTCTTAAATCAGAGGTGCTTGCAGATGCTTTGCTTTGGCCAAAATAAACCGTAATACCTAAACCGGTGTCATTATTGTATTCTAATGTTTCAACGTCGCCTTGGCGTACCGAGACAGATAAACCTTTACTGTGGCTAACGCCAACTTCTGCAGCAGTTGCACCTTGTGATTTTGCTTGTTGTAATGCAATTTCTGCAGCTTGTTCAAGAGCTGCATTATTCAAACGTTCACTCATAGTAATAGCTCAACCTTATCAATTTTTTGTCTCGAAGAAAAAATCCTCGTAGTTCTAATATGCCTTATATATTAAAAGTATAATCTAATACAAGGCGCCAGAATAATTAGCGTCGTATCAATCTTTCACTAAGCGCAAAACCGCTGCCCTTAGCTGAGAATGAACAATAATAAACAGAGCTTATCCCGCTGCTCAGCCATCGTTTTTTTCTGCTAAATGTCGTCATTACTTTAGCAGTATATTAGGTAACTGTAGCGATATTATGGCGGTCATTTTTAGCTACCTTTTTACATATTGGACAATCAGGATCTTGTTTCAATTTAAGTTCACGCCAAGTCATAGCAAAGGCATCTAAAATCATTAAACGACCCGCTAATGATTCACCAATATTGGTTAATAACTTTACTGTTTCCACTGCTTGCATACTACCAATCATTCCTAATAATGGAGATAATACACCGCTTTCAGAACAGGTTTGCTGTAACTCACCATTATCTTTATAAATACAACGATAACACGCACTACCTATTTGCCGGGGGTCATAAACAGTAACCTGAGCTTCCATGCGAATTGCAGCACCAGAGACTAAGGGAGTATTGTATTGTTGAGTGACTTTATTTAATAAAA
This sequence comes from Gammaproteobacteria bacterium, assembly GCA_034110895.1. Classification (GTDB taxonomy): domain Bacteria; phylum Pseudomonadota; class Gammaproteobacteria; order Nitrosococcales; family Methylophagaceae. The sequence goes on from JAWUYH010000019.1 coordinate 148,392, forward strand.
AACGTGTCGCAAAGTTATCACTGCAATCAACCACTACATCTGCCGCTTTAACAGCCAGCTTTAGTGTTTTTTCACTCAACCTGGTCGTATAGGTCTCAATTTTAATAGCACTATTGATGGCATGTAAACTATCTGCTGCCGATTCAACTTTCAGTCGATCAATATCTTGCTCCCCATGAACGATCTGCCGTTGCAAATTAGATAACTCAACAACATCATCATCCACCAGCGTTAAATGGCCTACGCCAGCAGCAGCTAAATACAGGGAAACAGGCGATCCCAGTCCACCTAAGCCAATAATCAACACTCGGCTATCAAGCATTTTTTGCTGACCGATAATATCTATCTGCGGTAGTAAAATTTGACGGCTATAACGTAGTAGTTGATCATCATTCATAGATTATTATTGCACCTAATATTGATTGCAGTGGTAATTATACCCCGACTCTTCCCATTGTAACTCGGTCATTTCCACCAAAATCTTGCCGAGATGACACATTGTTAAAACCTGATCTATTGAATAGTGCCCGTATTTTTTCAGCCTGATCATAGCCATGTTCTACCATTAACCATCCACCCGACTTTAAACAACGCTGAGCTCCCTTCACAATTAGGCGGATATCATCTAAACCATCTGCGCCTGAAATTAATGCCGACAGAGGTTCAAAACGCAGATCACCTTGCGATAAGTGAATATTGTTAGCTTCAATATATGGCGGATTGCTAATCACCATATCAAATGAACTATCAGCTGCAGCCGCTAACCAGCTACCTTGCCAAAAAAATACATTATGTAATTGATGAATCATCATATTGTCTTGGGCAACGGTGAGCGCAGCCATCGAAAAGTCTGTGGCAACTATCCGTGAGCTCGGTTGTTCAGAAGCGAGGGATAAGGCGATAGCACCCGAACCTGTACCTAAATCAACCACCCACATTTTGGGTTCAAGTTTCTCCAAAGCTAACGATACCAGTAATTCTGTGTCAGGCCGAGGGATCAGGGTATCAGAGGTCACCTTTAGATCTAAGGTCCAAAAACCACGTTGGCCAGTCAAATATGCGACCGGTTGTCCTTGTTGCCGCTGTTCAATAAGACCATGCCATTGAGTTTGTTGCCTCTCTGTTAATAATTTATCAGACCAGGCATGTAAATATGAGGTTTGGCAATCAAGTACATGGCATAAGAGCACACGGCAATCTATTTCAGGGCTATCGCTACCAGTAAGCTCCCGTTTGCCATATTGCAAGGCTTCTGCTATGTCCATTTAAATATACATTGCCACCGCTAATAGCAACACCACAGTACTCAAGCCAACACACAAAAATTTCAGCCTTGAGATTTGCTGACTAATTTTGTTCAAGTCTGGCTTATCGATATTGGAATTAGACAGTGTGTCTGTTTGAACTTCCGTTGCAGAGAGTGCTTGCTCTACAACTGTATGGGCTATCGGCGCGATCATTGTCGTTAAATGGTCATTTAAATACGTCATCGCCATAGGCGTAAACTCGGCTTCGACTTTGTTCATTAGCTGCGCACAAACTTGTTGTTTTTGACGCTGTAACCACTGTTCACCTTCTGCATCTAACAGGGTCGTTATTTGTCGAGACAGATCAAGTTCTTCAATGGCATTGTGCGCTGCTTTCTCTGCCGACTTAGCCACCGCAACATGTGCAGCATGTTTAGCAATTGAGTTAGCCAAGCCCTCTGTTACTTGTTGTGATTCTGCTGACAATTGTTTTTTTAGTGCTGGTAGCAGAGAATATATCGATGATTGAACTTGCTCACTCACCATCAGTTCAGCAGTATCAGCTGCAATTTGTCGACTAATATCCTCAGCTACCTCTCGCACATTTTTATCTAATTTAGGTAATAAATCTTGTTCAATGTCGGCTATTATACTTGTCTTTAAGGCTTTTTCATCTATTGCCACTTCGGGCTTAGTTAATACGTTTATTTGTTCAGCAAGACGACGATCAACAGTTTCATTTGCCACTTGATGACTCACCGTTTTGGCAATGTCACGCAGCTCTTGTTGCATTGTCGGCAATAAATTTGATTCTACCATTGCCATCAACTTTGCCAACAATACGGTCGAATCACTGACTGAGGTAGCCACCTTGTTTGTGGGGACATTCTTGATATGACCACTTACTTGCTTGATAAGAGCATCCAGTGTCTCAGTCTTAGGTGGTTTAGTTAAGGTTGCCATCGCGCCAACTTGGAGCGACTTTGCATGATCAGCGTCGGTATCATGACCTGTACAGACCACAATAGGTATATGTTTTAAGTTATTATCAGCTTTAATTTGTTGAGTTGCCGTCAGGCCATCCATGCCCCCCATCATTACATCCATAAAGATAATATCCGGCTTAACATTCTCACCTTTTAGATAAACTAAGGAATCTTCACCGCTGCCTAGTTCTACAACCTGCAGATTTTGCGCAAGCAATAACTTCTTTAAGGTCATTCGCGCCACACGTGAATCATCTACTACTAAAGCTAGCTGTTGCATTTCTTTTCCTAGATTCCCGTCATATCACCCAATGCGATAGACATCTAAATTCACTTTACTGACTTGCCGACCAAGCATAATAACTTCGCCGGTATATTGTTGTTGCATATCACTGGCAAACTCAAAAAAATAGAACCGTTGAATTTGCATACGTCCTTGTCGATTACGCTTCAATCGTATTTTTTTCCAACCTACCGTATCATTCAAGAAGGTTACGCCATGTTGGTTACAACTTCGCTGTGCAGCCTCAATAGCTAATTCTGCGGCACCACGGCTGCTCCACCAAAACCAGAGTAAACCCAACAATAACAAAATAGTTAAACCATTATCAATCATCCTAAGTCTCCCCATAAGGTTTGTACAACAGCCAAAGCGGCCACTGTCGCTGTTTCTGTTCGTAAAATACGCGGGCCAAAAGACACTGGCTGAAAACCTGCGGTTTGTGCTTGCTGTATTTCTTGCTCACTCAATCCACCCTCAGGACCGATCAATAAAGTGATATTTTGTCGTTGTTCTAATGTCATGAAGCCCGTTTTTGCCGACGGGTCTAATACCAAACGGCATCCGAGCTTATTTTCTATCAGTGATTCTCCCAACTGCATCACCGTTGATAAAACCGGCAATAGGCTGCGGCCACTTTGCTCACAAGCACTCACCATTACACCATGCCAATGTGCCATCCGTTTTTGATCTCGCCCAGCTGAAAGTTGAACATTACAGCGTTCGGTCGCTATCGGAATAATCCTTGTAACGCCAAGTTCCACCGCTTTTTGTAAAGCAAAATCCATTCTCTCACCACGCGAAATACCCTGTAGTAGGGTGATATTTAATGGTGACTCATTCTTGACACTCACTTTAGATAATAAGCGGACTGATGATTCACGTTTAGTCACCGTTTCTAGGATAGTATCAAACTCTAATCCTTGGCCATCAAACAGACGCAAACCGCCACCTTTTTTTAGGCGCAATACTTGTACCGCATGACGATGTACTGCATCAGGTAATGTGAATATTTGCTGAGCTTCGCTCAGTCTAGGGCAATAAAATCGTGTCATTCTCATTAATTTTTCATCATCGCTCATCAAATAGGAGTAGACCTAGTTTACAGGGAGTTAGCTCATGTTTGAATCTTAGCTAAAAAGTATTGTTATACTCCACTAATGAACATAGATATAGAACAGCTCAAAGAGATCGTCATCAGCGCCAGTAAAGAAGAACTGCTTCACCGCTTTAATTCAGTAGAACGTAATTATAAAGCGGATCACAGCGTAGTGACAGAAGCTGATTTAGTCATGCAATCTCGACTTATTTCTCACTTAGAGCAGGCCTATCCCTATATCGCCTTATTGGGCGAAGAAATGTCGGCGGAGCAACAACAAGCATTGTTGACCTCAGGCCGGCCACTATGGTGTTTAGATCCTGTTGATGGAACCAGTAATTTTGCGGCAGGTGTGCCTTATTTTTGTGTCTCACTTGCCTTAATTGAAAATGGTATTGTCACCTTAGGTTTGGTTTACGATCCTATTCGCGAGGAATGTTTTTCAGCACAACTCGGCCAAGGTGCAACTTTAAATAATGAAACACTAAGCAGTCAAACAACTGGCCTACACCTAAAAGACGCTATAGCCATGATTGATTTTAAACGTTTAACAGCCACCTTAGCGACACAATTAGTCACTAATCGGCCCTATGCTTCTCAACGTAGTTTAGGCTCTATTGCCTTAGAATTATGTTGGATAGCCGCCGGACGAGGTCATATTTACCTGCATGGCAAGCAACAATTGTGGGACTATGCTGCAGCACAATTAATTTTATCAGAAGCTGGCGGCTTAGCGCTAACGCTTGAAGGCGATCCATTGCATAGCAATAGTCTAAAGGCAATATCTACGCTAGCTGCCTCAGATAAAATCCTATTTAACGAATGGGCTAAATACTTAAATATTCCACAATGATAAATAGTCTGATTATGCCTGATTGGCCGGCACCAGGATCTATCAAAGCAGTCAGTACAACCCGCCACGGCGGCTTTAGCCTGCCGCCCTATGATAATTTTAACATTGCTAGTCATGTAGGTGACCAGTCTCATCTAGTTATTAAAAATCGTGATTATTTAACTAAGCTAGCACAGTTACCCGAATCGCCACGTTGGCTAAATCAAGTTCATAACACGCAGGTTATTAATAGCCTTGACTGGCAATTAAACATCAATGCTGATGCCATTGTAAGTCGTCAAAACAACCATGTTTGCACTGTCATGACGGCAGATTGTTTACCGATGCTTTTATGTAATAAACAAGGTGATACTGTTGCTGCAATTCATGCTGGTTGGCGTGGTTTAGTTGCCGGCATTATCGAAAAAACAGTAACAGCGTTTAGTGGTGATCCACAAGATATTCTAGTCTGGCTAGGTCCTGCTATAGGCCCTAATCAATTTGAAGTCGGCTCCGATGTTTACCAATCGTTTACCGATCATTCAGCCCAAGCCACTAAGGCCTTTCGACAAACTGATGATAACCATTATTTAGCGGATATATATTTACTCGCAAGACAACGTTTAACAGCTATTGGCATCAATGCTATCTTTGGTGGAAATTTATGCACAGTCAGTGATAATCAACAATTTTTTTCCTATCGCCGCGATAACGTTACCGGCAGAATGGCATCGATGATCTGGTTCAGCAATAAATAAGGTATGATCTATTGAATTAGATTCACCCCTTTTGGATTTTTATGGAATTATTGCTCTGGATCATCGGCTTCAGTTTGATTGGCGGTTTATTAAGCGTCATCGTCGCATCATCATTTTTACTTTTATCAAATAATGCGCGTAACCTTGCCGTGCCTCACTTAGTCAGCTTTGCCATTGGCGCCTTATTAGGTGCCTCTTTTTTGGGGCTCATTCCCCATGCGATGGAACATGAGTATGCCGTCGATCCCCATAATATTGGCCTCACTTTATTGTTAGGTTTATTATCCTTTTTCTTGTTAGAAAAAATGGTGTTATGGCGTCATTGCCATAGTGACCATTGTGCAGGTCATTTACCAGGTGTGGAGCAACATGACTCTGATTCTGAGCATGACCAACACAATCATCAAGACAATAAAAATAAAGCGGCGGGTACCTTAATTTTAATCGGCGACACCATTCATAACTTTGTTGACGGTATTTTAATCGCTGCCGCCTTTATGACTGATACCCATCTTGGAATTGTGACAGCACTAGCCATCGCTGCTCATGAAATTCCGCAAGAACTAGGTGATTTTGTAATATTATTACAGAGCGGCTTTTCACGAAAAAAAGCACTTTATTACAATATGCTGTCGAGTCTAGGCACGGTAGTTGGTGCATTATTAGCTTATTTCACCTTGTCAGATATGCAACATTTATTGCCATATATTTTAATTGTCGCCGCCTCAAGTTTTATTTATGTCGCAGTCGCCGATTTAATTCCCGGCTTACATAACAAAGTAAAACTATCTGAAACATTACAACAAATATCGCTGATAGCCGCTGGTACCATATTTATTTATATTGCTCACAGTACTTTGCACTAAAAGTCATGGCGGCCACTGAGCATAAAATTTTAGTTATCGGGCCGTCATGGATAGGCGATATGGTGATGGCTCAAGCCTTATTCAAAACGCTGAAGTCTGAGAATGCCGATGTTATCATTGATGTATTAGCACTAGACTGGACCAAGCCATTGCTGGCGCGTATGCCCGAAGTAAACATAGCCATCAGCATGCCGGTAAGTCACGGTGTTTTTGGCTGGAATATGCGAAAAAAGTTAGGCCACAGTTTACGTGACCAACACTACCAACAAGCCATTGTCTTGCCTAACTCTTGGAAGTCAGCTTTAATCCCTTGGTTTGCCAATATACCCATCAGAACGGGATGGCGTGGTGAACAACGTTATGGTTTATTAAATGACATGCGTATTTTAGATAAACAAGCCCTACCGATGATGGTACAGCGTTATGTGTCATTGGCTAATCCTGCATCACAAGCACACTCCCCACCAAGCTACCAAGCACCGTTAATGCTTGCTCAGCAACCAAAAAAAGAATTTAATTTCCTTTTAGATCCCGATAAAAAACGTTTGCTTTTTTGTCCTGGCGCCGAATTTGGTCCCGCTAAACAGTGGCCTGCCAGTCATTTTTCCGGCCTAGCCAATATATATTTAGCACAAGGTTGGCAATTGCTGATTATGGGCTCTAAAGCAGATGCCGACATTGCCAAACAGATCATGCAACTTATTCCAGATCATCATCAAAGCGATGTATTTAATTTATGTGGTAAAACTATATTAGGTGATGCGATAGATTTATTGTCAACTGCTGATTTAGTGGTGTCCAATGACTCAGGCCTAATGCATATCAGTGCGGCATTACAGAAAAATTTAATGGTTATTTATGGTCCAACCTCACCAAGCTTTACGCCGCCATTAGCCAGTAACTCTCAAATTGTACAATTGGATGTCGAATGCGGGCCTTGTTTCCAAAAATCTTGCCCTGAAGGTCATCACAAATGTATGCAAGATCTTAGCAGTGACATAGTATTCAATCAAATTAACAAAAGCTAATTCTTAGCTAATTTAGTTTTTGCAACTATGTCTTTAAATACCTCAAACGCAGGCATTTTCCTTATTTGTCCATGCCGGTTATCCACCAAGCCATAACCTGGCGCGATTAGTTGATGCCAGTAAACCCTATCGACCTCACCACTTTGTAGCGCAATGCTTAAATAATCATGCATATACTCAGCATAACTTTGTTCGTCTATACATTCAGTTTCACTGGTTGGCGCATAAGGGGCGGTGCCAGATAAAGGCCAGTTTACTTCTGTTAGATACAGTTTATCACCCACTTTACCCGATAGACGCATCAAGTTCCTCAATAGCGTAATTTTAAATTTAGTATCAAAAATCCCATACTGTGCATTATGTGGTGATCCTCTTCGATCAACATAAAGTAAGGCAGATAAGGCATCAAAACTAATATTTTTGCAGTTAAATAATGCACTTGCTGTGTAATAATATTCAAAATCAATCACGCTAGGGCCGATTAATTTTAAGGCAGGGAAATCACGATCTCGCATAGTTTGAATACATTGATAAAAGGCAATATATTCACTCATGGAAAAGAAACCCCATTTAGCTCGGTTAACCGCATTGCCGATTTGGAACTCCGATACACTACTTTTTAATGCCGTAAAAATACATTTCACATTTTGTACTAACAGTTGATGATCTTCTATATGTTCACGGTCCTGCAAAATATTGACCACAATTTGTTTATCAACAAAACGCTCAATAAATTCAACATACTCATCAAGCCGCGCTATATCCCATAATGGAATCCGAACTATTAAATGGGACACTGCCAACTCGTCTACCAGCGCATATTGCTTGGCTCCTTTATCTAGATTTACACCTAAACCAATTTCACCCTTTTTTTTGCCTGTCCGTACAAAAAAATGAGCTAGCAGAATAATAGGTAACAACATGATAAAAAGTAAAAACATGCCAATATACGAAAAAACATGTTTCTTTTTTTGTTCTCGTTTATAAGCTTTATCTGTAATTATCTGCGGTTGATCTGAATAACTATCCCAATTGAAGGGTGACTTCATTATTATATTCTTTAAAGTTTTTAACGTAGAATTGCATTTTACTATTGTTAAATTGTAGTTAGATACAATTTATTTTAAACTACTGATATTAGCATGCGTTAATATGAACGTTCTCCTATCGGGTTAATTATAAATATATAGTTCATTGCATTATCAAACTATTAAGTCATCACGGTTAACGGCTTTGCTCTCTATTACATTATTTGCTTGCAAACAAACGGCTCACCAATAATGTTGACGCGTCATCAAACCCCTCACTTATTCACAGTTCTAAAATAAGACTTAAATTCATGGTAGCTAAACAAAAATATGATGACAACAACGGCTAATAACTGGGCAATGCTATGTTTGTCTCCTGCTAAAGGTGGCTTAGAAATGCTGGCGGTGGACGCCGTCAAAAATATAGAGAATTTTTATTTTGCTATTGTGTTGGAAAATAGTTGGATTGCTAAGGAGTTACAACAAAATAACACAGTGGTATTCCATCAACAAAAACCCTCAAAACTACCACTAGCTAGTGCGTATAAAATCGCAGTTTGGATCATCAACAATAAAATAGACTTGCTACATATTCATTGGACCAAAGATCTGCTTATTGCAGTTCTTATCAAAAAGATTCTTGCTAACAAAGGCTATCCTATAAAACTGGTCGTCAGTCGACATATGTCGCTTTCAAGGCCAAAAAAAGATCTGTATCACCGATGGTTATACACGGCAGTCGATACTTATATCAGTGTGTGTAACTTTGTTCATAATCAAGCCAAACAACGATTACCCATCAACATCGATCGACTCCATCAGGTTTATCCTGGCGTTACAGCAGGTGAACAAGCAACAAGGTTACCTTTCGACATTAATAACGAGATCCTCAATATTACTGTCCTCGGCCGCTTAGAGCCTAATAAGGGGCAATACCTTATATTGAAAGCTTTAGCGGCAATCAACAATAAAAATATTCATTGTCATTTTGTCGGACATGTCATGGATGAGCATTACTTGAATGAGCTAGGGACATTAGCCCAGGATTCGGGTGTATCTGAACAAGTAACCTTCCATGGTTTTATTGATAATCCTGCACGCTATTTATCTCACTTTGATGCTTTGGTACTAACCACACATTGTGAAACCTTTGGCTTAGTGCTAATCGAAGCCATGCGAGCAGGGACAATGGTCATAGGTTCAAATTGTGGTGGGGTATTAGAGATTATTGAACATAAAAAGACGGGGTTATTGTTTGAATCTAAAAACGCAATTGATCTTGCTAAACAACTTCAATGGCTACTTGATAACCCAAATCCAGTAAAACACCTTTGTTTGGCTGGTGAAAGGAAAGCCAAACAATTATTTGATAAAGAAAAAAACTACCGCCAGTTAAAACATGTTCTCGACAATATTATCTAGCTTTTTAGCGACCATATTATAAATCTCGGGGCTATATTGGTCTGGAACTACAATGTTCATTTGTTTCGATGTCTCACTCACCGTCGCCCATCGTTTAGGGCTTGCAAATTGACTAGAGCCAAAAAAAGAAAAGGTATTAATATTAAGTGCACCTGCTAAATGCATAGGCCCTGTTGAGGTGCTTACAAATAAATCAGCATTGTTAAGTAACTGACAAAAGGTGAGCAAGGAATTACTTGAATTGATAATCTTGGCATTAAAGTCTAGCTGTTTTTCAATATACAACTTATTTTTATCATCATCGGGCCCGAAGGTAAATAAGATTTTAATCCTATCGTTTGTACTTAATGAGCGGGCTAACTTCAGATAATCATCTAAGCGAAGATTGCCTTCTGTGCTTCCACCTGATCCAGTATGAAACACGACGGTTTTGCTCGATGTGGATGGCATATTTTTGGCCAGATCAATTATAGGCCTTGTAAAATCATAACTCACCTTAAGATCAATCAGCCGTAATAAATCAATATTATATTGCCATTCAGTTTTAATGGATTCGCTACGCGATTGTTTTAAAGTGTGATTAAAAAAAACTTGCGCCAATTTAGTGGCCGGGGCGATACGTGTTTTTATCCGCGCTAAAAACAAGACCCATGCTAAATGAGTATCAATAAAACAAGAGAGACTGACATCAATATTTTGTGCCTTGAGCTGCTCAAGAAGTGGACCAGTTTTTTTTGTATATAAAATGACTTGGTCAATAGTATCAATCGATTGTGCTAACTCATAATTGACCTTAGAGACCAACACGGTGATGTGATGATTACTCTGAGACTTTATTATTTTAAGCATTGGTAAGATGGTAACAAAATCACCAATTTTATCATGGCGTGTAATTAATAAATTCATTACTTCGGCTCATTATTTATTTCATATAACTTAATATATTTATAAAAATTAGTGGCCATATGGGAAAAGGCAATAATTAATCCTGGTGTGCCATCTAAAAAACCGCATTTGAAAAAATAGGTTTTAATAAAGGAGAAGAGGCCACTCACCACTGCTTTTTGGGGTGATGATGTTTTTTTACCTTGATTATCTTGCGCATAAAGCGACGAATAATTATCTAGTTTGATAATAAAATCAGATACTGAACTATAAGAAAAATGATTCAACACTCCATCAATTTTTACTAGATCAAGGCCTTTTTTAATAATGGTTTCATGGACTTTATTAGCTGTAAATGAAGTCGATTTTTTATTATAAAGTCTCACCAAAATATCATTGGCCCAACAATGTTTTATCTGTCTTTGTTTATAAAAATTAACTCTGACTATACTATAAATAACATGATTATTAGGCCTAAGTGCTTGCAATGTTTCTACTAACTCTGCAGACACTACTTCATCAGCATCTAAAGATAAAATCCAATCATTTTTAGTGAATGATGCCGCCTTATTTTTGGTGTCCCCAAAACCTAAAAACTCGCCTTCTATTAAATGGGTATTTGCGTAGCTTCTTACTATATCTTGTGTGCCATCGGTTGATCCATTGTCATATACCACCACATCAGTAAAAAAGCTTACAGAATCTAATGTATTTTTAAGTGTTTTAGCACCATTTTTTACAATAATCGCAACAGAGATATGCTCAATCATTTACAAAGTGACCCTTTAATCGTTTTTTGAAGTTTTTAATATTTTTATTACGCTGATTAGCCTGTAGCCCACGCAAAATGAATCGGTCTTGCTCGTAAGCCGCTAATTTTGCATATTCTGATAACATTACTGTTAAATCATCATTATTCGCCCACAGCTTAGAAAAATTACTTGCTCTTGTTTTTTCTGATAGGAAGATGAATTTCATACGATTAATATCAACAATTTTAAACTGATATTGTCCGGTCTCATCACGTTTAATCAAAATGTTTCCCGGCGATAAATCAAGATGAAGAATATTGTGTTGATGTAACTGATACACAAAGGCCGCAAAGCTTTTAAATATTAGCGCTCTATCTGCGAAGTCTAGCTCTAATAAAGGCCTTCTAATATCAAAATCAAATTCATAGTGTTTTGCAATAAAATAACTATTTGAGATTAAACCATATCGAGAACACTCAACGTAAGCGATGGCCTCCGCAGTGAATTTACCAATTTTCTCCGCAAAAACATAAGATTTTTCGGCCTTAGATTGTCGAAAAAAAGAATACACGATTTTATTCAATAGATGGGGGACTTTAAATGATTTAACAATCAAAGTTTCACCTTGGAACTGTAGTGACTTTAATTGGTTACGAGCATCATGAATGAGCTCTTCACTTTCTTTAAATAAAGTGTCGAGATCTGCAACACACTCTAAATATTTTGGATGAGATAATTTCTGTTTTGTCATATCTGGGAAGACTTGTATTCAAAATCTTTATATAAAAAGGAGCTGAAAAATATAAATAATACCGTCGTATGGTGTAATAACAAATAAGATTCACTCCACATCACCACCAAAAAGAAGACAGGCAAAGCAAGCCCAATATCTCGACTAAATTGACTCGATGCCGTTAACGAAAATTTAATTTGATAATAAAATAAAGAAAACAAACTAATCAAGCCAACTAAGCCCAACTGAACCAAGACTAATATATACATATTATGAGGATTGTGAAGATTAGTTACTACCGAATGATTGCGGTCATTCACTGCTGTATATTCGGTTTTAAAATCACCTGTGCCGACGCCTAAGATAGGGTTCTCAGATATTATTTCCCATGAATTTAAGATATACGTTATGCGCTGTCCAACAGATGAGTCATTTTGATGTTCAGAATAAGACACTAAATTAGTCACAACCATTTCCACTCTATTCTTAAAAAGATCACTGGCATTATAAGCGCTGAAAAATATCACAGGAATAATGAGTAAACTGATTAAAAAGGCTTTCATCTTTTGCAAACGAAAGCATTGAAAAATAAAAAGCACTAACAATACAAAATAGCCGACTTGCCCTGCTCGCCCACCTGTAATAAACATATTAATACTCATTGTGAAAAATAAAAACAGGGAAAAATATCGTCTTATTTTACTGCTCTGCTGATTAAATCTAATTTCATAAGCCAGTAAATAAATAGCAAAAGCTAATAGAGGGTTATATATCACGTGAAAAACAAACGGGGTTGGATCATTAACGGTAGCATGGCCAAAGGGAGCCATTACTTCAAACCAAATTAAATACGAATAAAACTCAGAAATAGTGATCGCTAATAAAAATGCTGATACATAATGTTTAATGTATTCTTTTTTTACCATTACAAATAAAATGGGCAAAAGTAATGCAAAATCAAGCATCTTTTTGATGATTTTAGCGCCCCAGTGTAAATCTTCAGTCCAAAGCAAGCCAATGACATGTAGGCCAAAAAAAATGATCGCGGCCATCACTAATTTACTACTACGGATTTGGCTGAATTTTTCTTTAAAGTTTCCAGTAAACAGCCACAACAGCAGTATTAAAACACTAGTGATATTGGTTGCAAAAGTACTGATTGGCAATAAGAATATTAGTGCTATCAATAATATCTGTTCTGCATTATTTAAATATAACTTCCCTAACACCAGCAGCTAACTCCATAAAAACATAAGGCATAATTAAACAAAGAATGTTAGCATAATCACCGTTATTTTATAGAATAGATCCTTAATTAATGAAGTCTTTTCCTTGGCATCTCATACACCCTCGCTACTGGCTGAGTTTTATTGGTTTAAGTTTAATGTGGCTGTCTATATTTTTACCTGCTCAAGCACTTGTTTATTTGGGTCGCCTTGCCAGCATTTTAATGCGGCCTCTGCTGCGTAAAAAAAAATTTATCGCTCAACGAAATTTAGAGTTATGTTTTCCTGAATTATCGCAAAAACAGCGTGAGCAGCTCCTTAAATCGAACCAACAGGCCATTGGCACCATGCTGTTTGAAACAGCATTAAGCTGGTGGGCAAGTGATGATCGCTTAGAAAAAAGAGTTACTTACACCGGCTTAGAACATATTGATACCGCTTTAGAAAAGGGCAAAGGTATTATCCTATTAACAGGACACTTCACCAGCATGGAAATGGGCGGTCGCCTGATTATGTTAAAACATCCATGTTATGTGATGTTTCGTAAAATGAACAATCTGCTTTTTAACGCGGTGATGTTCAAAGCTCGCACTCATCATAGTGAAGGCATTGTATTAAGAGATGACCCAAAATCAATGATTCGTGCTCTACGCAACAATAAAATAGTATGGTATGCGCCAGACCAAGACTTGGGCCACAAAACGACTCTTTTTGCCAAGTTCTTTAATATCACCGCAGCATCTATTCCAGCGACAGCGCGACTTGCAAAAATAAGTGGGGCCGCCATCGTACCCTTTGTACCTAGACGAGATGAAAAAGGCCACTACACTATCGATATTGGTCCTGCACTTGACGATTTTCCCTGCGGAGATGACGTTACTGACGCTCAGCGGATCAATGATTGGCTAGAACAAGAAGTGAGACAATCTCCCGAGCAATATCTGTGGATCCATCGTCGATTTAAAACCCAAGCAGATGGCCATTCTTTACTCTATGAGAACAAAGGTTAAACTGTTGTTTATAGATCCCAAGTATTAATAGAGGTAAACCATGTCATTCCAATCTACACTCACTCGCCATCAAAAAATGGTCGAAGGTTTATATACTCTCGAACCGAAGATTAACGCCTTAATTGCCACCATTAGCAAAGCATTAGCAGCAGGAAATAAAGTGCTTTTTATAGGTAATGGCGGCAGTGCATCTGATGCCCAACATTTAGCAGCAGAATTTGTAGTACGTTATTACAAACAACGCGCACCGTTAGCGGCTATTGCCCTTACAACAGACACTTCTATTCTTACTGCACATGGTAATGATTATAGTTTTGATACTATTTTTGACCGCCAAATACAAGCCTTAGCCAAACAAGGCGATATTCTTATTGGCCTATCCACTTCGGGTAATAGCGCAAATGTTATTAACGCGATTAAAATGGCAAAACTGATGGACTGTATAAGTATTGCTTTTACCGGTGAAAACGGTGGGCAACTACTTGAGTTGGCAGATGATTGTATTTGTGTGCCTTGCGATGAAACAGCGCGTATTCAAGAGGGTCACATTATTATTGGTCATTGGTTATGTGAAGCGCTCGATACACACTTTAACTAATGGCTAAAAAGATAATAACAACAGATGTCGTTATTATTGGCGCCGGTATTGCCGGATTATGGTTACATCATCGCCTCAATAAAATGGGCTTTCATGCCTTATTACTAGAACATAAAACAATGGGTAATGCCCAAACGCTTAGTTCTCAGGGCATTATTCATGGTGGCGCTAAATATGCGTTGAACGGCATTTTATCTAAAGCGACACAAGCCATTGGTGATATGCCTGCCCGCTGGCAAGCTTGCCTTGCAGGCCAAGGCGAAGTCGATTTAACAAAAGTCAAAGTACTTGCTGATCACCAGCTTTTGTGGTCTAAACAGCAGTTATCTTCCAAAATGATGTCATTTTTTGCCAGCAAGGCATTAAGCAGCCGTATGCAAACCGTGGCAAAAGCCAAACAACCCGCAATTTTTCAAAACCCTGATTTTAAAGGGGCGTTATATCGATTAGAAGAGCCCGTGCTCGACATTCCTTCGGTAGTAAAGTCTTTAGCTGAGCCATGGCAGGATCGTATCTTGAAAATACCCGGTAATAGTGAGTTTTCATGGCACAAACAAGCTAATAAGGTTCAATCAATCAGGTTAAATAATGATATTGAAATCCAAGCTCAACAGTTTGTTCTAACAGCAGGAGAAGGGAATCAAGCATTACTCGACTCACTCGCTATTGCTAAGCCGCTTATGCAACGACGTCCTTTACAAATGGTGTTGTGCAAAGCAAAAAACAAACACTATTCCTTACCCGCTATTTACGCCCACAGTCTAGGTTCTGGCTCAAAACCAGTGGCAACAATAACCAGTCATCTTGACAGTGCAAATAATATTGTTTGGTATATTGGAGGCAATATCGCAGAACAAGGTGTTAACAAAGATTTTGATAGTATAACCACTGAAGCTGAAGCATTATTAAGAGATATTTTACCTTGGTTTAAATTACCAGAACTTGATTGGTCATCACATGCTATTAACCGAGCAGAGCCTAAACAATCGGCGCTATCTCGCCCTGATACGGCCTTTGTAGAATCAAACAATAATATCCACATTGCATGGCCAACTAAATTAGCATTAGCTCCTGCTCTGTCAGACAGTGTGATTTCAGCATTAACTAAACAAGGCTTGACGGCTAAATATCATGCTATAAATTCATATTTACCACTCGCTGATATCGGGCCCAGTTTATGGGACTCAACGTTTAAATGATGCCCTACTTAACACAACGAAAACAGATAGCGCAAACAGGTGTTAATGTTTCTCCCCTTGGTCTAGGCACTGTGAAGATAGGGCGGAATAAAGGTGTAAAATACCCTACAGAATTTACGATCCCTGATGATAAACACGTGCTAAATCTATTCGAACAGGCATGGGATTTAGGCATCAACCTAATTGATACAGCTCCAGCCTATGGTAATAGTGAACAACGCTTAGGAGAGTTACTTCCCAAACAAGGACATGACTGGGTTATTGCCACTAAAGTAGGCGAAACCTTTGATGCCTCCAGCGGTGAGTCACACTACAATTTTACCCCAGAATTTATCACCTCCAGTATCAAACAAAGCCTAAAGAATTTAAGGCGAGATACTCTTGATATTGTACTGATCCACTCTAATGGCAATGACAAACACATCATCGAACACTATGGTGCCTTAGAAGTATTAGCTGAACTGAAAAAACAAGGTATTATTCGAGCAATAGGCATGTCTACTAAAACAGTTGAAGGTGGCATATTAGCGCTTCAACAATCCGACCTAGTCATGGTAATGCATCATCTAAACTATCAACTAGAACAGGCAGTTTTAGACCATGCCGCACACCATAACAAAGGTGTTTTTATAAAAAAAGCATTGGCTAGCGGACATTTGTCTCCTAAAAAGACGCAAGATAACTTTAACCTTCTTTATGAAAACCCAGCAGTCAATAGTGTGATTATTGGTACTATAAATTCTTCTCATCTTGAAGACAATGTAAAAAAGGTTGCTATGGCACAACCATAAGACAGTAATAAGTTAATTTAAACTGCTATAATTTCGATCAAAACAACTTAAATAGGAACTCCATTGTAATGGATAGAATTGAAAATAAAGTGCTTTCTCTGATCCAAGATAATATTTCAGATAAAACTATCCGGATTTTGGAATTAACGCCTGGGCAAGGTCGACTCACACGGTTATTATTAGATAATGGCTACACTAATATTGAAGCCTTGGACATCAACCCAGAGAACTTTAAGGTAGAAGGAGTCACTTGTCATAGAGGCGATTTAAACAAGCCATTGCCTTTTGAAACTAACGTATTTGATTTAATCATTTCTGTGGAAGGTATAGAGCATTTAGAGCATCAGTACCAGT
>JAWUYH010000020.1:0-9546 GCA_034110895.1 Gammaproteobacteria bacterium
TAAGTGAACGATATACTTCAACTGTGAAGTCAACGTGTCCAGGAGTATCGATAACATTGAAACGGTGATCTTTCCAGAAACAGCTTACTGCTGCTGACTGGATAGTAATACCGCGCTCGGCTTCTTGTTCCATGAAATCGGTAGTAGATTCACCGTCATGTACTTCACCGGTCTTATGAATTTGACCAGTAAGTTTAAGGATTCGTTCTGTAGTAGTCGTTTTACCCGCGTCAACGTGGGCAAAAATACCGATGTTTCTGTACTTTGCTAAATCTGTCATTATTCCAACTTCAGTCTGAGTAAAAATTGCGCAAGATTATACAAGATTTTTCGACTTGATGCTGGTTTTCTTTTTTATATAAATTAATAAATTAAAAAGAGTAATAATTTTAGCTTGTAGTGCCTCTTTAATCTTAAAAGCAGTGAATAGAAAATAGATGAAAACCCTCCATTTTTCTTTTTTAAATTTATATTCACAAAACGTAAAATTTACTTCACGATCAAAAACGAAGTGTGAAAATGTTACGATTATCTCACTTCGCTGCGCAATGTTTAAAAAGGGCTGGGTTGTAATTAGAGCTGAGCAATTGGAATAGTATTTTGCGTTATGGATTACATCATAGGCATGACACGATTACGGCCTAATCGTTTTGCTTCATAGAGTTGTTTGTCGGCTTTTTCGATAAGTGCTAGTGGATTCATGCCTTTTTTCAATTCAGCCACGCCAATTGAGGCCGTAATGTCGCCCAGCACTTCGCCTGAACGTTTGTCTTTCATAGCTATTTTTTCAATCGCTTTACGCATCGATTCTGCCATGCTACGTGCTCTAGCAAAGTTTGAATTAGGTACAATGATAGCGAACTCTTCACCACCAAAGCGGAAGGCTTGAGCACCATCACGGCATGTTGCTTGGAGCTTTTTGGCCGTCGCTTTTAACACTAAGTCACCCATGACATGCCCGTAGTTGTCATTGATTTTTTTGAAGTGATCAAGATCAACTATCATTAAACATAAATTTGGTTTCAAAGACTGGGTCGCTAATTCTTCATCGAAGTAACGTCTATTACATAGTCCTGTTAGCGCATCATACAATGCGTCTTGCTGACTTTGTTCAAGTTGGCCTCTAAGCGCTTCTATTTCATTTTGCGCGTCTGTTAAGGCGGCATTAAAGCTTATGGTGCTGCGCCTGATGTTTTGTGTGTCTTTGACTAAATTACGTACCAAGGCCATAACTTCTTCCAATGATAAACCTTCTTTTTCGACTTTAGTTAGGTCATCAACACAAGTGTCCATTGTTTCTTTAAAACTGGTAGTTTCAGAGCGAGTGTCTTGCAAGGATTGGGATAATTCAATTAACATCGCTTCAACAGACTGACGTAATTCCCACGCAGAAACTTCTTCGGTTTCGGCTAGGTATTTTCGATACAGCTCTTTTGTTTTTATCTCAGACAATTGCATTTTATTATCTAAGACATGATCAATCGCAATTTTTAACTCAGGGGACTCATTAGCAACATAGGTGTACCAGAGTGCATAGTTGGTAGGAATCGCAGAAATCTTATGCTTTAGTAATAACGGGATAGTTTGTTTTAACGTTGCAAAAGTTTTTTCTAAGTTATTGTCTGCCATTTTGATATATCCAAATTAACTTCTGTTATCAGTTTACACAAACTACTAACTATTTCAGTTTATAAGCGTTAAATTTTACTAATTAGGGTGTTTTGATGATCCAAAAAATAAACTCTTAATCGAGCAAACGGATCACAGAATTATGGCACTGCACAAATCAGGGAAACTGGCTGAGTGGATACTAAATAGTAAATATACTCGATGAATAGCAGAACCGATGTTGTTTAGTCTCACTGGTTCTTATGAATAATATCAATGCATTGCAAGAAACCTAAGTTCACAATATGATGTAAATGTGCTTAGCACTGAAAATTTTAATGGCATCTCGCTAAGGAAAAATAATGAAAAAAATAATGACCGCAACTTTATGTGCATCGCTAATGATAGGGTTCGCAGTATCGGCTCAGCCAGCAAAATCAGCTAAACAGGCTCGTGATGTCACAGAGTTTAGGCAAGCGATTTTTCAACTAGTGAAAAGTAATGTAGGTGTATTAGGAGCGATGAATAAAGGTGCGATCCCGTTTAATGCTCAAACCATGCAAACCAATTCTTTGCGTCTAGAGCAATTGTCTTTGATGTTGGAAGACTACTTTGCTACCGATACGACTGGCTTTGATGTGGAGACTGAGGCTTTAAATAAAATATGGACAAATCAAACCGATTTTAATGAGAAAGTCACCGCCTTAACTGATGCGGCGATTAATTTGAATAAAGTCGCTAAGGCAGGTGACTCCGCTCAGTATAAGTCGGCTATTGGCCAAGTATTTAAAAGTTGTAAAGGCTGTCACGATAACTATAAAGAAGACTAAGTTTTGGCATAACTAGCACCTTCTTAATAATAACCGCCTTCTACAGGAGGCGGGTTAATTTCAACCAACCAATACACAAAGACCGCCACTACACATATCAGTATCACTGCTCTTACAAGTTGAGAGTGCTGGATACTTTGTTTAGGCTCTATGGTTTTTTTACCGTTCAACATTGCTGTTACTAGGTTATGTTTGAGAAATAATAAATACCAAGCGATAGCAAACAGATGGATGCCAATAATCGCTAATAACAGGTCAAAGATATTATGATGCAACCATTGCATCCAATCTTGTAGTTCGGAGTTGGTACTAGCGTAATATGGCCCTGTGTAGACAATATCATCCGTAGTAAACAGCCCACTAATTGCTTGTAAACCTACCAAAATTAATACAGCTGGTAATATAAGACCACCTAAAGAATTATGACCAATAGTGAATCTATGTTGTTTAGAGACAACACTTATCAGGTAGGCTAAAATCGATGTTGGACCTGCCAGAAAACTACTAAATTTAGCGTATTTAGTACCAATAAATCCCCATACTAGTCTAAAAATAACTAAGCCTAAGGTGAAGTAGCCAATATAGAAGTGGATATCCATAGCATCTTCCAATACCTCAGCAGTTAACCATTGCCCAATTAAACAGAGCACCAATAACCAGTGAAATAATCTTACTGGGAGATCCCAAACCAAATATTTTTTCATCTTAGATACGTCTTACAAATAAAGCGCCTTAACAACAATTTTATTAAGGCTAGTTTAGATAACTAGTGGACCCAATGATGTTTTTGGGCTTTAGCGTCTATGGCTTGTTGTGTGGCTTTTGGCATAAACAGTTGATTGTTGTACTCAAAGAAAAACGCTTTGCGTTGTTTTTTGCTGCCCACTTCATTCATAGTTGCCGCCTCATACACCCGGCCATTTAACACTGTGTATTCAACAAACTCACTGCGGCGAATATCACTGAGTACGTCGCCATCTATAATCATCAAGTCGGCAATTTTACCAGCTTCAATACTGCCTATTTGTTTGTCCATCCCAAGGTGAATGGCTCCATCAATTGTGCCGCCTCTTAGCGCTTCCCAAGGTGTAAATCCACCTTGATTCATTATCCATAGCTCCCAGTGAGAAGCTAAACCTTCACGCTGACCATGGGCGCCTATGTGGACGCCTACGCCATTGTCTCGTAATGTTTTGGCATATTGGGCAACTGCCACATGGTTGTATTGATTATCTGGTGCTGTGGGGCGTCTTATTGAACGTCTGTCGACCAAGAAACTGGGGGTATAACGCATTAAACGCGGGTTTTTCCAGACCTCTGTTTTATCATAAAAATATTCTTCACCCATCATGCCACCATATGAAACAACAAATGTTGGGGTGTAGCCGAATTTTGTGGCTGACCATAAAGCGGTTAAATCATCATAACCTTTAGCAATTGGCAATGAGTGTTCAAGACCGGTATGACCGTCGACTAACATCGAAATGTTTTGTTGAAATTTACCGCCACCTTCTGGCACGACCATCATACCTAGTTCTTTAGCTGCAGCTAATACTTGTTGGCGAGTATCTCGTCTTGGTTGGTTATAACTTTTTACAGATATTGCTCCAGTATCTTTTAGTCTTTGCATATGGAATAAAGCATCCTCGTAACTGTTAATAATAGCTTTATAACCCAGCGCTTCTGCACCATATAAAATGGTACCAGTTGAGTAAATACGTGGTGCAACAATTTTGCCCGCTTTTTGTAATTCAGACGCTGAAAATATTTCAGTGGTATCGTTTGATGGATCATGGATCGTTGTTACACCAAATGCTAGGTTAGAAAACATACTCCAATTTTGTTGTGGAATAATTTCATTGCTACCTTGTGACCCATGAGCATGGGTGTCGATTAAGCCTGGTAATATAGTTTTACCTTTTGTGTCGATAAGCAATGCTTCATCAGGAATAGTGACATCTTCAGACTTGCCCACTTCGACAATTTTATTGTCCTTGATTAACACTACGCCATTTTCAATCACTTCTCGTTGTCTGTTGGCATCTCGCATGGTTACCACAGTCCCACCTATTAGGGCTTTGTAGCCTGAAGGTTTGTCTGCTTTTTGTTGGAAAGATAAGTTTATACCTTCACTGACGGGCTCTGGTAACGATTCTGGAGCGCCGCTTAAAAATGCAAAAGCATCTTTTAATTCACGCTCATAAAAAGTGGCACCGTGATACCAACTAACAGATTGGTTATCGGCGCTCCAGGTTAGGTATTCACCTGCGCGACTTGAAATTTGTTTGACTGGTAATGAAGACATTTTAGGGCCAATATTGACCCGCTTACCAGTATCGACAAAAGGCGCAACATAGGCATTGTATTGATGCACAAAAGCGACCCATTTTTTGTCATGAGATAAACGATATTCCGATACTTTGTCGGCGCCGTATAAATGCTCTCTTTTGTCTTCACCATTTAAATCGACACTGACTAATTGGGTTTCTGGGTAACTACTACCCGACACTGAGGTAGTTAGATAAATTCTTGTATTATCACCTGCAAAGTGTGGGGCTGAACCAGATTTGGCGATGCGTTTAGTGTCGCCATTTTTAACATTAGCCACGTAAATACCCGGTTCGACAGAATACTCTGGACTAAGCAGATAACCACCAGTGACTTTGTCGTAAACTACTAATTTACCATCACTTGAAAAACTGGGCTCTATGAAGTGGCCGGGGGCTTTTGTTAGTTTTTTACTTTTACCTCCTCGCGCTTTGATTATGTTGACTGAACCTAGGTCTTGATCGTTCCATGTGGTGTAAACAATGCTTTTGCCATCATTGGAGTAACGAGGGTAAAGCTCGTCATGTTCATTTTGTTTGGTCAATCGAGATGTTTTACCCGATTTAATATTTTTTACATAGAGTTTACCTAAAGCTTGAAACAACACTGATTTACCATCAGGAGATTTTTGAGCCCAACGTGTCATTTTTATAGAGAAGTTATCAGGAGCCACATCTACGTCAAAACGCACAGCGTCAGCATATTTTAGGTCAGTTTTGACATTAACGGGTATGGTAACGATAGACTGGTCTTTGACTGTTAATTTATGAAATTTTCCAGCGGTCCAGAAAACAATATGTTTGGAATCAGGCGTCCAATCAAAGTAGGCAAAATAACCCTCCGAGCCAAACCCCTCTTGCATGTCTCGTTCAAGATCCATGTATAAAGGTTTTTCCATACCTGTCGCCAAATCCTTAATGAAAAGTACGGTCTTCTCTTTAACCCGACGAATAAAGGCAAGGTGTTTGCCATCGGGAGAAGGAGTAGGCACAACTGCGCCGCCAGTACCACTGACAAAACGTTCTTCTTCACCATTGGCTAATTCGTATCGGGTAATGGCAAAAATACCTTTTAAAGGATCGCGGTTATAGCTAAAGGTACTGCCGCTTGATACATCTTGAGTAAAATACAGGTATTTACCATCGGGAGAAAAGGCGGGATCTGCAATATTTTTTTGGTCTTTCTTACCGTTTACACGTTCTTTAACGGCCAGTCCATCCCCTCCAGAATGATGGTAAAGCCAAATTTCACCCGCGGGAATACTACGACTCGACATAATGCCTTTGCTCACCGCTATATATTGCCCATCAGGACTCCATTTGGGTGAGTGAATTAAATTGTTTTTTTCTGTGCTGAGTTGTTTTAAATGGGTACCGTCTTTGGCCATCACCCAAAGGTTAGACAGACCGCCTCGGTCAGAGATAAATGCGATCTTTTCCCCGTCTGGGCTAATTGCGGGGTGAATATTCCATGCGAAATCTTGCGTCAGTGCTGTGGCGTTACCACCCTTTATATCTGTGATGTAGATATCACCAAGCATATCAAACACCATGCTTGTGCCATCGGGACTTATATCTAAACTAGACCAAGTGGTGTTATCTGTGTCGATTGATATTGTGGCTAAGTCGAAAGGTGGGTTTAGTACATCCCATTGTTCTTTTTCGTCTTGTGCTTCATCACTAGTTGTCAGTTGCAAATCTTCAACGGTTTGACTCAGTACAGTACAAGAAAAACTAATCAGCGCTGCTAAACACGTTACGTGCAGCAGAGTCTTTTTAAGATGTATCATATTGGTTCCCTTGGATTTTTATTGGTTTTTAAGATTTCTATTGAGGCTTAGAAATTCATCCGAAATACATTAGCATTATGGGTAATTTCTGCAAGTCAGCTAGATGAGAAATGCTTAAAATTAACGGCAGCACGGTGTATACCAAATAGCACAACTGCACCTTTAAGTCTTAAGGTGGTATCTACATCTGAATGAATAACGAGTAGATCCACTAAAAGACCTATCAAGTCGCAGTTAATAGAACCCTTAACCTGTGCCGCTAATAATTTGTATTTGTGGAATATCTGTATCACCCTTTAATACTTTTAATATGCCATCTTGAGTTAACGTACGCATACCATCAGTCATAGCTTGAGCTTTCATTTCGTGCACCGAGGCTTCTTTATAGACCAAAGAGCGCAATTCTCCCGTCATGGATAACAATTCATGTACACCGGTTCTGCCTCTGTAACCCGTATCACCGCATTCATCGCAGCCTTTGCCTTTGTACAATATCAATGGTTCAGGCAAATTCAGCTCTTCGATATATTCTTCACCATATTGGCGTTTAATAAAGGCTAAGTCTGATTCACTCGCAACATACTTTTCTTTGCAATTTGGGCAAATGGTTCTGATCAATCGTTGCGCTAAAATACCGACACAAGCATCTGAGAAGTTCACTGGATCGAGGCCTAAGTCTAGCAAACGTGAAATGGTTTCTGGTGCTGAGTTGGTATGTAATGTAGAAAACACTAAATGCCCCGTCAGTGAAGCCTCAATACCGGCATGTGCGGTTTCTTTATCGCGCATTTCACCAATCAATATAATATCTGGATCGGCACGTAAAAAAGCCCTCAATGCATTAGCAAAGGTAAAACCAATCTTGGCGCTAACTTGCACTTGTTGTAAACCTGGTTGAGTTATTTCTACGGGATCTTCTGCTGTCCAAATTTTCTTTTCTGGAGTATTGATATGCCCTAATACAGCATGCAAGGTTGTAGTTTTACCAGAACCAGTAGGCCCCACTACTAATATGATACCGTGAGGTTTTTGCACCAACTCAAGGATTTTTTCATGATTACGTGGTGAAAGATTTAGCTTGCTCAAAGGCATCGCACCGCCTGCAGCCAATATCCGCATGACTACGCCTTCGCCGGCAATAGTCGGGATGGTGGCAACCCGCACTTCAATAAGTTGCCCCGACATTCTAAAAGATAATTTACCATCTTGAGGAACACGCTTCTCAGCAATATTCAGATTCGACATGATTTTGATACGAGCGATCACAGCACTATGGTGCGACGCAGGCACTTGGGTGACGTCCCTACATACACCATCTATGCGCATACGCACTCGGGTGGGCGCATTCTTTTCTGGATCAACATGAATATCAGATGCATTTAAACGTTTGGCATCATGTAATACTCGGCTGACCAGCCTAACTACCGCAGGTGCGTCGTCCGACATTTCATCAGACTGCTCATCTAACTCATCTGCACTGCTGCCAATCTCATCAAGGATCTCATCCATCGCTCCAGGGCCTGCACCGCCTCCGGCTGCTTCACCTAAATATTGCAGTATGATATTAGGTAAACTTACCGATATTTCGTAACTGTCTATTCCCAACGCACTTTCAATTTCCATTAATAAGGTGGCGTTATTAGGCTCTGCCATTAACACGATAGGGTTGTCTTTGACGTCTGCTAACACGGCTACAAGATTGCGTTTTAAGTAAGACAGATTCAATTTACTGTCGCTTTGAAACAGATGATATTTGTCGGGTAGATACGGCAAATAAGGTACTTGATAATACACAGACAAAGAATTGCCTAAGTCTTCATCAACTATTCTATGTTCAGACGAAAGTCTTTGAACTAACTGTTTATTGTCATGACTTGTTTCTTGTATCTTCTTGAGATCTTTTTCATTAATAAGACTACGATGCACGAGATAATCAAAAGGCTGGCTAGTGCCACCTAATTCATATCGAAACTTTTTACCCATGATGCCTGCTATCTCAATGGCAAGGGTAAGGTCTTCATTTGAAAAAGCTTCGTCTTTTTTATTAATAACTTGCATCACACCCATTAGCACACCAGAATCGAGTATGGGAATACATATGATATTGCGTGTTGTAAAGGTAGAATTTTTGTCGAACTTATCGGCAAATTTGAGCCGTTTATGAATACTGGCAAGTTCTTCTTTATTGTATGGATCATTAATAATGAGGGGTAATTGACTTAGTGCCACGTAGCCCGCGATTGACATAGGGCTGATAGGCACTTTAATTTCTCGGGTTTCTGTACCGGTTTTAAAACGAGCAACCAGATCCTGATGTTGTCTGCGGCGCTGAAAAATACTCATGCGCTCTGCATCAAATAAGCCCAATACGAATGGTTCTAACTTGTGATAAGCATCCATGAGGGATGGATACGTTTTAAGCAACTGGTTAATTCGGTAAAGTTGGTTTTGATTAAGTTCAGAATTCATATAGTTGCTTAATATACTTCTAGGCTATTATTTCTGCTATTAAAGACCCTACTATAACCGACGCACTAATGACATCATATAGCTTTTAGTGAGGTCAGTTTAGTTGGAAGTGGCACTTTTATAAATTAAGTGTGCTAAGTAGGGAGAAAACTTGCTAATTATTTAGGTAGATTGGCTTTTGTGTTGGCCATGTTAGCTTCACGTTATTACCAATAAAAAAGTGATAAAAATTTTAGTCGGTAAAGAAAGGATCATGCCAAATGCAACGCAGCCTGCACTAATCAGAATGCCCGTTACTCCCATTGCCTTCATACGTGGTTCATACATATGTAAATAAATACCAGTCAGTTAGAATAAATACTACGCCTCATAATAACAGTACAAACATTGCCTAGGGGGTTCAGTCGTCCGTCAATTCTTCCGTTAGCCAGGGCGGGATTATATTTTGGTTGGTTTTTGACCAAACAGTATTTCCGCTCTAAACTTGCTATCCCAACCCGCTCGCATCATTTTATCGGCAAC
>JAWUYH010000021.1:0-101726 GCA_034110895.1 Gammaproteobacteria bacterium
AGCACTTCCCACCACTACACCGACAACACCTGCATTGCTTGCTGTCCAATCATCTGCGCCTGAGGTGTCATCTGCTAACACTCCATCGCCAACTAAGACGGTTAATAACGCGCCTTCCGTTGCATCACCTGTGTCGGCAACAGCAGTCGGCACATCATCTTCAAAACGAATGTTATTGCCTAGATCAATTGTTTCACTATCCGTTGCGGTATCGCCATCAGCATCTGTAGTTATCGCTGTGGCTATTAAGTCAACCAAACCATTAGCAAGTTCAGTGATGTCATCATCACTACCACCTTCTATATGATCGATGATTTCATTTTGCGTCAAGGTCACAACACCCGTATTGTTAACACCAATGCTAAAGATGACATCTCCGTCCGCATAACCTTCAATTACGCCACCATTCTCACGCAATAAAATATCGCTGCCGCGACTGTTTAAACCTGAGTCGTCACCCTCTGATACGCCGTTAGCTAACGCTAAATTGTAGCTTATAATCGTGCTACCAGGACCATCTGCACCATAGTTCGGCGTTGTGTTGAGCACAGCACTAAAAGAGATTGACGATACGTCTGTATCTGAGTTTGAACCTACTGTGTCAGCATCTTGAGTCATTAAGAGTAAATCTTGTTCATATACTCCCTGTTCCTGTTCCTGTTCACCTAAGGTCATATCAACATTAGGCACATCATCCACAATATCAACCAGTATCGTACCCGCCGCAACATTCCCATTACTATCGGTCACTTTATAAGCAAAGCTATCTCGGTCTTGTTCTGTGGTTATGCCATTATCTGCAGTTGCGCCATCATAGGCTGTATCTAAGGTGTAAGTATAGGTACCTGTTGCTGTATTTAATACTAGATTACCGTAGTCTCCATCTGCAGGATCCGTTAACGCATAAACATAAGAGCCCGTACCGCCTGTCGCTGTAATAGCACCGGTCGTGTAAATTTCACTATCACTACTTGGATCACTGCCTGTGATGAGACCTGCTTCATTGACAAGCGCACCAGTATCACTGGTAATAATCGTTGGAGTAGCTTCTGGCTCTTCGTTTCGTATTTGAAGTTCATTTACAATAACAGGGAATTCATTCGCAACACCGATAGTATCAAAGCCAGAAGTAACAGGTGCTTCTGGCGCAAGGTAATCCACAATAACTGGCTGATGACCTTCGTTACCCTCACCTTGTGTACCTGCGCCAGCAGCTGTAGCTTCTGTGACTTGAGTAGGATCGACTCCTGCTGAGATAGCTGCCTGAATGGCATCAGCTTCTGCTTCTGCCGTTGCTGCAGCTTCTGCAAAAGCCTCATAATTGAACACGGCATCATCAAGTAAGGCTTGAGTTTCTCGTCCTAGGTCCATAAAACTGCCATCGGCAAATTCAAGTTCAATGGCTCCTCCCGCACCGGTAGTAACTAATTCATCAGCAAAAATTTGATCGCCAATTTTTAGATTTCGTATAACGCCATCAGCACTAGTTGCTGTTGCGCTACCTACTAATACTTTAACTGTACCAAATTGAGTCGCCATAACTTCTCTCCCTGAGAACGTAATCAACTTTCTGAACATGTTAGATGAACAACATCATATTCCCACAAAAATATTATGTCTATAGTACCAAGGTACTAGATAAGATAATAACTTAAGCAAAGTAGGTTTAATTATGTAATTATCTCGTGTCTCATCAGTCTAGTTTAGACTATCCAGAAATCATAAATACTAGGCTTGAACTATGTTACGTTTCACTTATCGAACATTTAAGAAAACTTTTTTTAATAAATACACTTTAATACTATTAATATTATCAGCCGTATTTGTTGCTGGTATATTTACCAATAACAAAGTATTTGCCCCTGATCTTCAGCGACTTTATATGCAGTCAATGGAAGTGTATGACCAACCTCCTGTCGTATTAATTCATGGCGTTTTAGGCAGTACTGTACGAAGTAAAACGACTAAGGAAGAGTTATGGCCAGGTTCGGCCAGTCGTTTATTTCTAAATGATTATTCTGATCTCGCATTGACAATTGATCCTGACACTCTCAATCCCATTCCAAATAATACCGAGGCCTATGCGATCTCAGAAGGTGCTGTAGGTAAAGATTTCTATGGAAAAATAGTACGTACACTGGGTGACTCAGGCGGATATAAGCTGGCTAAAGTAGGCGAGAAAGTTGAGCCTACAAACAAAAATTACTATGTTTTTCATTATGATTGGCGTCAAGACAATGTAGTCAGTGCTGCCAAACTAGCTGATTTTATTGAGCAAATAAGAGTCGACTATAAAGACCCCAATCTAAAAGTTGATATTCTTGCTCACAGCATGGGCGGTTTAATTGCTCGTTATTATATTCGTTACGGTAACCAAGATGTACTCAATGATAATGATTTTAATAAAAATCTTAGTATGTATGGTGGCAAACGCGTTCGACGCGTTATTTTACTCGGTACGCCTAATTTAGGATCAGTTAAAACCCTGAACCTGTTTATTAAGGGGGTTAGTCTTGGCTTGAATAGCATTGGTACTGAAACCTTGGCAACCATGCCTAGCTTATATCAATTATTTCCTCATCCACTCAATGATTGGATTGTCACCAGTAAAGGTAAGTCACTAGATCGTGATTTGTTTGATATCAATATTTGGCGCCGCTTTCAATGGTCAATATTTAATCCTGAGGTGAGACAAAATATTTTAGACAAGTTTGAATCGAAACAACAAGGTGAAGCTTATCTAGCCACCTTAGAAGCCTATTTTGAAAAACATCTTGAACGTGCCCGTCGTTTTGTGTGGTCATTAACGATTCCATTACCAGAAAAACATCCTAAGTTAACCATTTTTGGTGGTGGTTGCTCTTTAACTTCAGCCAGAATTATTGTTGAAGAAGTAGACGGTGAGTCGATAATCCGTATGCATCCCAAAGAAATCAGTCAACCCGTTGAAGGCATTGATTACGATGCACTATTACTCGAACCTGGCGATGGCTCTGTTACTAAGGCCTCACTACTTGGTCGCAATACACTCGATCCAAGTGTAAAACGCCATGAGTATATATTTTTACCCATACAACAATCATTTTTCTTATGTGTATCCCATTCAAGTTTAACGGGTAACCTTAATTTCCAAGACAATTTGTTAAACACACTGCTCTCACGAGATGACATTCAAAATTAGGTTATAAGTATGAACTATTTAAAACACACTGTATTAACACTATTATTTAGTATCTTGTCCATATCAGTTCCGCTGGTATATGCCGCTGATACTGGAGATATCAGCTATCTTGAACAAAACTGGTCAGATGAAGAACGAGACTATTTTTATTTCGCCGATCAAGGATCGCGCCTCATTCCTTATGATTTTTTCTTACATCTAGAACAATCTGATAGTGAACAGTTATTTAGAAGTGATAACAGTATGCTTAGTTTTGGTTTTATTCCAGCGGCAGCAAGTGACAATAATCCCGATAGTTTACCGATTGGCTTAGCTCGTAATGAAGACAAAATGGGGCCAACCTGTGCAGCCTGCCATACTCAACAAATCACATATAACAATCAAAATATTCGTATTGATGGTGGCCAGGCGTTTGTCGATCTGCAGCTTTTTCTAACACAATTGACATCATCGTTAAAAGCAACGCTGGATGACAAGCAAAAGTTTCTACGTTTTCAACAAAAGTTATTAGGTGACAAAGCAACAGAAAAACGACAACTGGCATTACAACAGCAACTGGTTGCTGAATATGAAAAGCGTAAACACTACGCAATACAAAATCATACTGATCTTGGTTATGGTTTTTCCCGTCTAGATGCCTTTGGCGCGATTTTAAACAGAGCCCTTAGTGCAACCGGTGTTGATAATAATAACTTTTCACCGAACGCACCTACTAGCTATCCTTACATATGGGATACACCTCAACATGATTATGTAGAGTGGAATGGCTCTCAATCTAACTCTAGTGTTGGCTCTCTTGCCAGAAATATTGGAGAAGTAATCGGTGTTTTTGGCGATATTGAAACTGAAACGAGCAATTGGTTAGGTTTTATTGATGGTGGATATGACTCATCAATAAACACCAGTGAATTACGCGAATTAGAACATGTAGTAAGCAAGCTGCATTCACCACTGTGGCCAGAAAGTTTTCCTGAAATAAATAAAGATCTTGTTAAAATCGGCCGTAGCTTATACGAAAATCATTGTATTGAGTGCCACGTCGATATGGATCGCACAGATCCCATGCGTAAAATTCAAGTACGCATGAGCACCTTATCTGAAATTAATACTGATCCGCTGATGGCTGAAAATGCCATTAATGCCACCGGTAAAACCGGTAAGTTTGAAGGCCGTCCTCGCTATTATTTTGCCGGTAATGCTTTGGCTGAAGAAGCCCCTGCCATTCACATTGCCAATAATATAATGGTTGGCATTCTAAAGAATAATCCTATCCAAGCGACACTTGCCAAACGTGATTCTAAAAATTTAGGTCATCCTGAGGTTAATCATCCACCTAAATATGTTGATGGTGAGATTATTGAACATGGTCAAGAAGTGTCTAACCATGCCTTACTCGCTTATAAGGCGCGACCATTAAATGGGGTGTGGACCAGTGCTCCCTATTTACACAATGGTTCTGTCCCTGATATGTACCAACTTTTATTACCTGCCCAGCAACGTGTTAAGCAGTTTTATTTAGGTTCATGGGAATATGATGTTAAACACTTAGGTTATGTTAGCCAAGCATCAGACAAGAGTTTTTTGTTTGATACAAACCACGCAGGTAACAGCAATACCGGCCATGAATATGGCACTGGTTATTATGGCAAAGCAGCGCTTACTGAGTCTGATCGCTGGGCATTGATTGAGTATTTAAAAACACTCTAAACTATCTAAAACCATATTGCTTAACACCTGATGTAATGGTTAATTATGGGTATAAAAAATAATCTATGAAAATATTCCTTAAAATTATAGTTGGATTAGTTAGTATTATTTTATTGATACTAGCTTTTGTTGCCTTTCATTTAAATAGTCATGATGCCATTGTTAGCGTTGATGAAGTTATTCCTGGTGACGAAGCACAACAGATTCAGCGGTCGGTAGATATATTTACCAACATCATCGACGTAACAAGAACAGACTATGTCTCCCGTGGTGCCCATGCTAAGGGCCATGCGTGTATCAAAGCTTATGTGGATGTGGATCAAAATATAGATCCACAACTACAACATGGTGTATTTCAAACAGCAGGAAAAAGGTATAAAAGTTGGATCCGTTTTTCTAATGCTAATTCTAATGTTGCGGCAAGTGATGATAATAAAAGAGATGCCCGAGGTATGGCAATCAAGCTATTTAATATCTACGACCAACAAATAATTCAGCAAGCCAATAGTCCTAAGACCCAAGACTTTCTGATGCACAGTAGTCCTGCATTCTTTTCAACTGACTTAACAGACTATAATTCTCTTATCGAAAGCGATGATAAAATCAAATATTTCATCAAGGGCATCAATCCTTTTAAATGGCGCTTAAGAGAACTTTCACATGTGATAGACACTTTATCCCCCCCTCCCTATAGCCCTGTTTGGGATGAATACTTCAGTAATACGGTCTACAAATTAGGCCCACATAACATTAAGTTTATGGCAAAATCTTGTACAAAGTCACCTGACCAGCCTAATCCGAACAGCGATCAGCCAGATTTTTTAAAGACCACCTTAGCTACTGAACTATCCAGCGACTCAGCATGTATGCAACTGATGGTACAACTACAAGATCCAAGTAAATTAATGCCTGTTGAAGACATCAGTGTACTTTGGAAACAATCTGACTCACCCTTTATTCCTGTCGCTACCATTAGCATTCCTAAACAAGAATTTGATTCAGCTGAACAAAGACAATACTGTGAAAACCTTTCTTTTTCACCGTGGAATGCACTCGAACAACATCGGCCGATAGGTGCGTTAAATCGTGTCAGAAAAGTGGTATATGAAGCCAGTTCTAAATACAGACACACACAAAATAACCAAGCTGTAGCTGAGGTTATCGTCTGGCAAGATTAGTCAATTTTAAGCCTTTTTATTACTCATTAAACAGTTCAATACCATATTGTTTCGATTATCAGATTTACTGTTGCTCGTGATTGACTGAAAGTAGACAACAAAAGGCCGGCTATTAAAACCAGCCTCAAAAATATTATCATTTTTAAAATGAAGCTACTGGCTTTACATGCCATCTGTATCCTGAATAATCAAAGTAGTAAGATCAATGGATATATCCACTGCGGCAACATCATTAATACATCCGTCACCAGCAAGCCAATTAAATAGATAAATATAATATATTCATTACCTTAAGATGTTTTACGGGCTCTTATTCAAGAGTCAAGTTACACTCTTATGTGGCTGGTTTTAGGTGCATTTAGATACAATAAATACTCTAATACATGCTATTTTTAAATCATATTAAGATTTAACAATCTCAGATTATTATCAGAATTCAACAGCAAAACACCTGATTTAATAATAAAAATAACCAGCTTTTAAACTTTAAATTGCATGGCAATATCTTTCAAAGAATTTGCTAAGCGCATAAGCTCTTCACTCGAATCAGATGTTTGCTGAGATCTCTCTGTTGTATTGTCAGTTAAACTACTTATTTGAACTACATTTTGAGTTATTTCATCAGATACAGTTGATTGTTCGTAGGCTGCTGAAACAATCATTGCATTCAAATTATCAATTTCACTTACTTTAAACGAGATGCTCTCTAAAGCTTGCCCAGCTAATACAGATTTATCAACACCTATTGAAGCGATATTACAGCCCGCATCCATTACGCCAACTGCTTGTTTTGATCGTTGTTGAAGTTGCTCAATAATACCTTTTATTTCAAGTGTTGCATCTTGTGTACGACCTGCCAAGGTTCTAACTTCATCGGCTACGACAGCGAAACCTCGACCTTGCTCTCCTGCTCTAGCTGCTTCAATAGCCGCATTGAGTGCCAATAAATTAGTTTGCTCTGCAATACCCTCAATAACAGACAATACTGAGCCAATATTTGCACTATCACTTTCAAGACTATTAATAACCGTTGAGGCATCTGTTAAGCTCGTCGCTAATTCTTGGATTGTTTTTGTTGCTTCATTGACTGTATTTAACGCCGTTGTAGTATCATCATCGGCAGATTTTGCCGCATCAGCGCCCAATTTTGCCGTTCGAGACACCTCTTCTGATGAAGAAGATAGCTCAGTTATGGCCGTAGCTACCTGATCAGTTTCTATTTTTTGTGCCATCATCGATTCACTTGATTGTTCTGAAAGTGCTCTGACTTGTTGGCTTGCTGTAACAATGCTGTTGGTTGAATCAGTGAAAACTCTAAGGACATCAGCAAATTGCCCCAAAACAACATTAATGGATTTAGCCAGAGAGTTAGCCAACTCATTGTTACCAGGCGGCTGTAATGGTTGAGTTAAATCGACATTACCTGCAGCAATATCTTTAGCAATATATTTCAATGAACCAACCACATAGCCTATCGGGCCTACAAAGATAGATGCATATTTAATACTGATAAATACAGTAAGCAAAGCAATAATAGCTAAAACGCTTAGAGACCAGATTAGGATGGCTTTCACCATACCTGTTACAGGAAAAAATGCTTCTTTTTGGTTAATTTCGCTGATGATGGCCCAATTGAGTCCATCAACATTAATGGGCGTATAAGCTGAAAGCACTGATTCACCGCGATAATCTTTCATGATACCTGAACCAGTTTGTCCGGATAATGCCGCTCGAGAGCCTATCGTATCTATTTTTTGCAAACCAATCGTAGTTTCTTTGTTAGCAATAGTCTTGATTAAATCTGCTGATACGCCTGATTGTCTTAACGCTTCAAGGTAGGCAGGTTTATCATCAATTAAAAACCGTCCCATACTTCTCATGGCCGTATCATAGCCTACCAGGTATGTTTCACCTGAATTACCTAGGCCGGCATCTGCCCACTTATAATCGTAAGTCATAATTTTATTTAAACGATCAACAGGCATTTGAAAAATCAATATACCGACTTTTTTTGCCCCATCATAAATCGGTGATGCAATAAAAGCGGCAGGATCTTCATAAGACGGAGCATATGAAGCAAAGTCAATCAGTGCAACCGCATCCCGCTGGTCAGCAGCATTAGCTTGCTTAAAGGCTTGGCCTATACCACTGTTAGAATAAGGTCCATCTATTAATGAGGTACTGTAATCAAGCTCTTTAAGAACAGAATAAACAATATCACCACTGTCGGCATCTATCAAAAAAATATCATAGAAGCCAAACTCTTGTAAATAGTCTCTAAAGTGAGGGTGGTACTTTCTATGCTGTTGATTATAGCGTGTATTATTATTCACACCCATTAAAGCATCTTTTTCACCTAAGGCTTCTGGATTGTTACTAATAAAGCTATATTGTAAAGCAATCGAATCATCATCTAATTGTGAAATAATGCGATTTACATCAAAAGATTGGCCATTATTACGAGATTGGTAGCGTGGCTGAAATTGTTGAGTGTAATAGGCTTTCACACTCTTTTTTTGTTTGTCATCAGAATATACAAAACTATCACCACGATAGGTTTTAAACGATTCCTTAAACTCAGTGACTGCCTCAATCACCATTATGTTATTCGAAAAAGTTTTAACTTGGCTCTTAAGTCCTGCTATGTATGTTTCTACTTGTGATTTTTTTTCTTCACGCTGAGAAATCAGTTTAGTCGTAATCTCATGTTGAAAAACTAATTCTGCTTGTTGCGATGATACCCACACTAGCATTAAAGTTAATAATATGGCGGGGAGTAAACCAAATATTAATAAAATTCTAATTAGTTGTTTTTTCATGGTCATTTAACCTTTCATATTGTTATGTTTACAAATATCCGTTTATATTTAAAAAATCGTTTTTGAAATCTAGAGCAATATTCAAGCCATTCAATATCGAAAGATCGGATGATCAAAAATTCTATTCTATATTCTGAATTTGCTCCCGCATCTGTTCAATTAGCACTTTTAACTCCACTGAATTACGTGTAGTGCTTGTATCTATTGATTTTGATGCCAATGTATTGGCTTCACGATTCAATTCTTGCATTAAAAAGTCTAATCGGCGACCTACAGCCTCATCGCGCTGCAATACATTTTGTACTTCGACAATATGACTTTGAAGTCGATCTAACTCTTCAGCAACATCACTTTTTTGAGCCAATATAACCATTTCTTGTTCAAGCCGCTCAGGCTCTACAGTCACTTGCATGTCTGCTATTCGAACAGCCAGACGTTGACGATGTTGTTGAAGTATAATCGGCATGTTTTTGCGCGTTTCGATAGCGATATTATTGATATCACTACATCGCTGTTCAATCATTTTATGTAAGGCTGCGCCTTCTGTTTCTCGAGTTTCGATTAGTTCTTTAATCGCGTCATTGACTGAGCTTATTATCGCTTTATCAAGTATTTTTTGATCAGGGGTATTGGCTTTTAATACGCCCGGCCATTGCAAAACATCAAGCGTGTTAATCGGCGCAGATCGATTGGTCAATAGGGCTAATTGATCACAACTTGCGATAAGTGTTTTAGCTAGATCTTGATTAATTTCTAATGCAGATTGTTGTTGTTCAGGTGCCTTATATCGTAATACCGCATCTACTTTACCCCGAGTTAATTTGTCAGCAAAGAGTTTCCTTATTTTCATCTCTAATGGCCGAAAACATTCATCTAGCCGGACTGAGACTTCAAGATAACGATGGTTTACACTACGAATTTCCCAAGTTAAATTACCTTGTTCTGTTTGTGCTTCTTGGCGAGCAAAAGCGGTCATACTTCGAGTCACAATGATTCCTCAATTTGTTTGTAAATAGGACATCTTAACGAAAAGCCTCAGTAATAACATTCTGCCCCGTATAATAGTGAGATTAATTTTGTTATTTGAGGAAAACCCTATGCGTCCAAGCGGTCGTCAAGCAAATGAACTTCGTGAAATCACTATCACTCGCAATTACACCAAACACGCGGAGGGATCAGTTTTAGTCGAATTTGGCGATACCAAGGTTTTATGTACAGCTACCGTTGAAGAACGTATCCCACATTTTTTACGTGGTAAGGGTGAAGGTTGGGTTACTGCAGAATATGGCATGTTGCCACGTTCTACAGGAAGCCGGATGCAACGTGAAGCGACCCGTGGTAAACAAAGTGGACGTACTATGGAGATCCAACGCTTAATTGCGCGTTCTTTACGTGCAGCAATAGATTTGAAAGGTTTAGGCGAACGGAGCATAACCATCGATTGTGATGTTATTCAAGCAGATGGTGGCACACGTACCGCCTCTATTACGGGTGCTTTTGTTGCTTTGCATGATGCGATTAGTTCTCTGTTAAATAACAAAAAAATCAAAAAGAACCCTTTGCATGGACAAGTGGCCTCTGTCTCAGTCGGTATTTACAATGGTCAAGCAGTGCTTGATCTTGATTATGCTGAAGATTCAAATGCTGAAACCGATATGAACGTAGTAATGAATGAGGCTGGGGCTTACATTGAAATACAAGGTACCGCTGAGGGTCACGCCTTTCGTCCAGAAGAATTAAATACCATGCTAGCCTTAGCGGGTGAAGGTATTGAAAATTTGATGCAACATCAACTTAACGCGCTCGCACTATAAAGTATTTATATTATGAATAAAATCGTTTTGGCCAGTGGTAATAAGGGCAAACTGAGTGAGTTTGCCGAATTATTTGCACCATTTAATATTGACGTTATACCGCAATCTGAATTTAATGTGCCAGAAGCAGAAGAAACCGGTTTAACCTTTGTTGAAAATGCCATTATCAAAGCACGTAATGCCTGTGAATACACTGGTCTACCTGCTATTGCTGATGATTCTGGCATTGAAGTTGATTATTTACTTGGTGCACCAGGGATTTATTCGGCACGGTTTGCCGGTGACAATGCTACGGATGAAGATAATCGTATAGCCCTTTTAGCGGCATTAAATGGCGTACCTGATCGGGAACGAGCAGCACGTTATCAGTGTCTGTTGGTTATGATGCGACACTCCAAAGATCCAACGCCTTTAATTTGTCAGGCAGATTGGCAGGGGCAGATTTTAAGCGCGCCTGTTGGTAATGGAGGTTTTGGGTATGATCCAATCTTTTGGGTGCCTGAAATTAAATGCAGTGCAGCACAATTATCAGCAAAACAAAAACACGCCATTAGCCATCGTGGCAAGGCGATTCGAAAATTTATCGAGGAAGTTAAATATGAAAATAAGTCTTAAGTTTTTGTTATTATCATTGGCCTTAATCATTAGCCCGGTCTCGGCGCATACTACGGTTGCGGTGCCAGGATTTGAGCTATTAGATTTAACGATGAAATTGTCTGATCCACAAAAAGTCGCTGAAATTAATGCCCAAGAGCAACAAAACCTGCATGATATTGAAATGTTTGTTCGTAAAGGCTTAAGCAATAAAGACGGCTTTATTGTGGTTGATGTATCGACAGAAGCGAAAAATGCTGCTGATAAAAGTAAGGGCTATCTATTTGATTGTGCCAAGTGTGCCTCAGAATTAGGCCGTAGCCATGACGCAGATTACATTATTATCGGCCGATTGCATAAACCGACCTATCTCTTTTCTTATTTAATTGTCCGAGTGTTTGATACTTC
This sequence comes from Gammaproteobacteria bacterium, assembly GCA_034110895.1. GTDB lineage: Bacteria > Pseudomonadota > Gammaproteobacteria > Nitrosococcales > Methylophagaceae. The sequence goes on from JAWUYH010000021.1 coordinate 11,702, forward strand.
TCAAAATAAATTGGTCAAAGAGTTTCGCAGCGAAGTAAAAGGAGATCCTAAGGTGGCTATCCCTGGTGCGGTAGCCAATCTAATTAACAAGATAGATAAAATACTGCCTCATTAATAATGTGAAGCGTCTTATTGTTATTATTTGTCTCCTAGTTGTTAGCTGTAGCTCTAACAATGTCGCACGCGAGCCTATAGAACCTATTTTCATCATTGATGATATACAGGAGCTATTAGCCAGTATCAATCAACCTTTTATTGGGTTTCCAACCCCTGATAATTACTCGATTTGTCATGGACACACTTGTTCTAAAACAGCCTATGTCCATTTGTCGTTGTCACAATGGGCCAAGATAGAAGCCTTGTTTTATCCTCCATTAACTAATGCTCAACAAGAACGTATGCAACTTAAATTAGCTATTTCTTTACTCGAAACAATGACTGGCCAACAAGCCGGTACGTATAAGGACCGTGCACAAAATTATGTCGTTAATGGTTTGAGTGGGCAACTAGATTGCATTGATGAAGCAACCAACACCACCGTTTATTTACGATTGTTGTCTGAGGCAAATCTGATGGTATTTCACCAACAAGCATCAAGAATATCTCGCGGCGGATTATTTTCTCCACATAAGACGGCTACCATAACTGATATCGAATCTAATATTCGTTATGCCGTTGATTCTTGGTTTGATAACAATGGTGAACCGCCAGCCATTATTCCGCTCCCCCTATGGAAATCAGGCTGGAAACCCGAGGCTCAGAACTAACCATGTTTAATTTCACTGCCCTACCACCCCTTAGCCTTTATATTCATGTGCCTTGGTGCGTGCGTAAATGTCCTTATTGTGACTTCAACTCACATACGTCGCCAGATACTTTACCTGAAGCAGCCTACATAGACGCCTTAATCCGCGATTTGGAGCAAGAAATGCCGTCGGTCTGGGGCCGAACCGTGCAAAATATTTTTATCGGTGGCGGCACACCTAGTCTATTTTCAGCTGAAGCCTATGAGCGTTTATTTTCATCCATCCGTGCTTTGATCCCATTAAGTCCACATGCTGAAATCACCTTGGAAGCTAACCCAGGCACCTTTGAGGCACAGCGCTTTGCCGACTATCGCGATTTAGGAATAAATCGCTTATCGATAGGTATTCAAAGTTTTGATGATCAGTCTTTGACAGCACTGGGTCGAATTCATGATAGTAAACAGGCGATAAAAGCCGTTGAAACCGCTCACAAAGTAGGCTTTGATAATTTTAACTTAGATCTTATGTTTGGCTTACCACATCAAACAGAGAAAACCGCTAGACATGATATTGCAACAGCCATTGCACTCGAACCTAGCCACCTATCTTATTATCAATTAACCCTTGAGCCTAATACATTATTTTACCAACACCCTCCTACCTTACCTGATGAAGACCCTATCATTGATTGGCAAATAGCCAATCAATATCGAATGGCAAAAGCCGGCTATCAGCAATATGAAGTATCTGCTTATGCTAAAGATAAACATCGCTGCCAACATAATCTAAATTATTGGCGGTTTGGTGATTATTTAGGCATTGGCGCCGGTGCACATGGCAAAATAACCGATGCAGCTAAACAATCAATTACTCGCCGATCTAAACAAAAACAGCCACAAGCTTTTATAGATACTGCGGGCTCCTCTTCGGTGGTATTAAGTGAAGAAGTCATAACTCGGGCAGATATTGGTTTTGAGTTTATGTTAAACGCATTAAGACTGACAGATGGGTTCCCTACTCCGTTATTTTACCAACATGCCGGTATACCCATTTCTCATATAGATAAAGCCCTACAATATGCCGAACAAGAAGGTCTTTTAACCAGAGATATACACCATATTCGTCCGACAGAAAAAGGCCAGCGTTATCTTAATGTTTTAATTGAACTATTCTTACCTGAATAGTCTCTAGTGTCTATCATTCAAAGGAGATAAATCCATGACCCAATATATGTTTAGCTTAGTTGCTTGTGCATTATTAGCATCAAGCGATTTAAGCCACGCAAAAGTCATATCTATAGCAGATCAATCTAATCAAGTAGAGAACAGTAGCCAAGGGGTATTACGTCCAACACAAGGTATGTCTATGGCCTTTGTTGAGCAACAATTTGGACAAGCTCTGCAAAAATATGACGCTATCGGGGATCCACCAATCTCACGCTGGATCTATACTGATTTTGAAGTGTTTTTTGAATACAAGCTCGTGATTCACTCTGTTGTACCACATAAATAATGAAGTTAGTGTCTGTTAATGTCTCACTTCCCATTGAAATTGATTATAACAACGGTCGAATTTCAAGCAGTATTTTTAAAAAGCCCGTTACAGGCAAAATATTGGTTCAAACATTTAGTTTAATAGGTGATCAGCAGGTTGATCGAGAAAATCATAGCAGTGGCCACAAAGCCATTTATGCTTTTTCAACTGAACAATATGATTATTGGCGGCAGGCACTTGAAAGACCTGAGCTACACTACGGTCAATTTGGCGAAAACCTGACGATTAGTGGTTTAGATGAATCTTTATTATGCATCGGTGACCAATTACAAATCGGCGACTGTGTTTTAGAAGTGAGCCAACCAAGAATACCTTGTTTTAAGCTTGGCATAGCCTTAATGCTTAATACAATGCCTAAAAAGTTTATACAGCATGGTCATACCGGTATGTATTTCAAAGTACTAAAAATTGGGTCAATTAAATCAGGTGATGAGGTGATGCGAATCTATCAACATCCTCATCAGTTATCCGTAAAAACCTTATTTAAAGCATATTTTGATCCCAGTTTTATTGATGCTATAACCGTGATGAAAATGGCATCTGAAATTAATGAATTATCAGATGAATGGCGACAAAAATTATTAGTCTTCAATACCTAGAAACTGGCGCAAGGCCCATTTAGGAAGCGTGCCGACTCGGGCGTGATGTAGTGAATCTGATTCAATAACGATCAAGATTAATACTGTCACTAATGTAGGTAAAACACCAAAACCACCAATCAAGCCATATACGGCCTCTTTCATTAGGCCAAGATGCTGATTAGCTAACCAACCTAGCAATGCAACTAAGGATAGTGACAACAAAGCATAAGTAAAAAATAAACTCCACCGGCGGGCAATTTGCCAATGAATAAAAACAAACTCACTCTGTTCTCGTTTTACCTTGCTTGCTCGGTAGAAAGTATAAATCAGCGCAGAAATTGAAAATATAGGCACTATCACCATAAAAGCTAAGTATCGTGGACCGAAGGTCGAAATCGCAGTAAACAACAAAATATGATTCATAATTAAGTTGCTTAAAAAAATATCATGCGGCAGTTTTGCCGCTTTTATTTCCGCCTCACTGGGCGCTGAAAATTCGACTTTATCTCTCATCGGGCCATATTGTCTAAAATAGCATCACGTACCGCATCAAGGTTTGCATTAACGGTAATCAGTGGAGATGTACTTTGTTTAATGGCGATATCAGGATCTTTCAAGCCATGTCCCGTCAAGGTACATACAACGGTACTACCTTCAGGAATTTTCCCTGATTGAATGTCTCTAATTGCACCCGCTAATGAGGCCGCAGAAGCAGGCTCACAGAAGATCCCTTCTTGCTCAGCTAATAGTTTTTGTGCTGCTAAGATAATGTCATCATCACACTCATCAAACCAACCCTCTGATTCTTCTTTAACCTTCCACGCCATATCCCAGCTTTGCGGGTGACCGATACGAATAGCTGTAGCCACTGTTTCAGGTGCATCAACCATTTTCCCACGCATAAATGGTGCACTGCCTGAAGCTTGATAACCGATCATTTTAGGTCGACTGCTGATGATAGCACCCTTGGTAAATTTACAGTCACCTTTGCAAAGTGCACATGAATCAGTAACATGATCGCCACATTCTGATGCATATTCACTATATCCAATCCAATGTGCAGTAATGTTACCGGCATTACCCACAGGCAAACAATGATAATCAGGCGCACGGCCTAATTCTTCAACAATTTCAAAGGCGGCTGTTTTTTGGCCTTGCAGACGATAAGGGTTAATTGAGTTAACAATAGTGACCGGCGCATGTTCAGCGACATCTTTTACTAATTGCATGCCTTCATCGAAGTTACCTTTGATTTGAATAACCACGGCATTATGCATCATCGCTTGTGCTAATTTACCTAAGGCAATCTTGCCATCAGGTATCAATACAAAGGCCGTAATACCTGCACGTGCAGCATAAGCGGCAGCGGCAGCTGAAGTATTACCCGTTGAAGCACAAATAATTGCCTTACTCCCTGCTTCAACTGCTTTAGTAACCGCCATTGTCATACCACGATCTTTAAAGGAACCTGTTGGGTTTAAACCTTCATATTTGACATAAATTTCAACATTCTTGCCAATTACACCAGGAATATTATTCAATTTTAATAATGGCGTATTGCCTTCACCCAAGCTAATTAATTTGGTATCGGCACTAACCGGTAGGCGGTCTCGGTAGCGCTCAATTAGACCTGTGTAACGTGTACGAAATGTCATAAAAACTTCCTCTTTAAATATTTATAGTGGAGAACTAAATTAGCTCTATCCTAATGATTCCATACGAATTCGCATAACAGAATCCATGACAGTTGATAATGCTTCGATTTGGGCAATCGCCGCATCCATATTTTTTTCTACAACTTCGTGTGTCAACATAATAAGTGGAACCATGCCAGCTTGCGGTTCAGGTTCTTTTTGAACTATTGCTTCAATGCTGATAGCATTTTCACTCAAGATCCGCGTAATATCTGCCAGAACACCTAATTTATCTTCTGTTGCAATCCGTAAATAATATGACGTAATCACTTCTGACATTGGCAAAATAGGAGTGTTATCTAAAGAGTCTGGCTTGAAGGCTAGATGAGGCACGCGGTTTTCAGGATCAGACGTTAAGGCTCTTACTACATCGACAATATCAGCAACAACGGCTGATGCAGTTGCATCAGAACCGGCGCCAGCGCCGTAATAAAGTGTGGGGCCAACTGCATCGCCTTGGACTAAAACAGCATTCATAACGCCATCAACATTAGCAATTAATCGGCGATGAGGAATTAAGGTTGGGTGAACACGTAACTCAATACCTTGAGGTGTTTTTTTAGTAATACCTAAATGTTTAATTCGATAGCCTAATTCACCGGCATTTTGAACGTCATCTTGAGAGATTTTACTAATACCCTCTGTATAGGCTTTATCAAATTGTAAGGGAATACCAAACGCTATTGAAGCCATAATAGTCAGCTTATGCGCGGCATCAATACCTTCAACATCAAATGTCGGATCTGCTTCGGCATAACCTAGTGCCTGCGCCTCCGTTAATACATCAGCAAAGTCACGGCCTTTATCTCGCATTTCGGTAAGAATAAAGTTACCAGTACCATTAATAATACCTGCTAACCATTCAATGCGATTACCCGCTAAACCTTCACGCATCGCTTTTATAATCGGAATACCACCCGCTACCGCTGCTTCAAAGCTGATAGTGACGCCTTTTTCCTGAGCTTTAGCAAATAACTCATTACCATGCATGGCAATCAGTGCCTTATTTGCCGTGATGACATGTTTACCACTTTCAATGGCTTTCATCACTAATTCACGCGCAACACCTGTACCACCAATGAGTTCAACAACAATTTGTATGTCAGGATCATTGATGATGTCCATGGCATTGTCGGTCATCAAGATACCATCTGTGTTGCATATTTTTGGTGTCTCTAAATCACGATCGGCCGCTCGAAAAATCTCTATATCACGACCCGCTCGACGGCTAATTTCTTTTGCATTTCGAGTTAATACATTGACGGTACCACCACCGACGGTGCCTAAGCCTAAAATTCCGATTTTTACTGATTGCAAAACTGTCCCCTAACTATTTTTAAACATGTCACGGATCCCACGGATCGCTTGACGTGTGCGGTGTTCATTTTCAATTAAACCAAAACGAACGTGATCATCACCATACTCTCCAAAACCGATACCTGGGGATACCGCTACTTTGGCTTCGTGTAATAACTTTTTAGTAAATTCTAGTGAGCCCATTTCACGATATTTGTCAGGTATTTTTGCCCAAACAAACATCGTTGCCTTAGGTTTTTCGACTATCCAACCGATTGAATTTAACCCGTCACAAAGTACATCACGACGTTTCCTATAGGTTTCTACTATTTCAGCCACACATTCTTGTGGGCCATCTAAAGCGGCAATGGCAGCAACTTGAATAGGTGTAAACATGCCATAATCAAGGTAAGACTTCATTCTTGACAAGGCCGCTACCAAGGTTGGATTACCGGACATAAAACCAACCCGCCAGCCGGGCATATTATAGGTTTTAGACAAGGTATAAAACTCTACTGCCACATCAATGGCGCCAGGAACTTGCAAGATAGAGGGCGCTTTGTAGCCATCAAAAGTAATTTCACCATAGGCTAAATCGTGCACTACCCAAATTTGGTGTTCTTTAGCAAAGGCGACCACTTTCTCAAAAAACTCCAAATCAACACATTGTGTTGTTGGATTTCCTGGAAAGTTAAGTACCAACATTTTTGGTTTTGGCCATGAATCTTTTACTGACTTTTCTAATTCAGCGAAAAAATCACCGCCAGATACGAGAGGTACGTGGCGTATATCTGCGCCAGAAATAACAAACCCATAAGGATGAATCGGATAAGCTGGATTAGGTACTAATATAGCATCACCCGGACCAACAGTGGCCAAAGCCAAATGCGCTAGACCTTCTTTTGATCCAATAGTAACAATGGTTTCTGTTTCTGGATCCAGCGTTACATCAAATTTTCGTTGATACCAATCACAGACCGCTTTACGCAAACGTGGAATTCCCCGCGATACCGAATAACGATGGGTATCTGGCCGCTGGGCTGCCTCGACTAATTTTTCAATAACATGCGGTGGTGCAGGCTGGTCTGGATTACCCATACCAAAATCGATAATATCTTCACCGCGCGCGCGCGCTTTAGCTTTCAAATCATTAACGATATTGAATACATACGGTGGTAGTCGTTTAATTCTAGGGAAGTCGTCGTTCACTTAAGTACCTGAAGATAGCAATAACAGTTGGCAAACCAACAAAAATAACTGAAAATGGTCGGCTCTACAAATAACATTCTACAGAACTTATCCTAATGACTGAACAAGAAACTTTTTATAACGAGATTTTAGCTGATTTAGAAGATGGCTCGTTAGTTTTACCAACATTACCGGAAGTCGCCTTGAAAGTTCGAGAAGTGGTAGATGATCCAGACTCTACCGCAGCAAAATTAGCTGAGATCATCGTCACCGATCCTGCCTTGTCAACTCGCCTACTCAAAGTCGCAAATAGCGTACTTTATCGCGGCCGCATTCCAGTTGAAAGCGTGCAAATGGCCGTTTCTAGATTAGGACTCACAATGGTGAGAAACTTGGTGACAAGTTTAGTCATGGAACAAATGTTTCAAGCCACTTCAAATAAGATGGAAAAGCGCCTACACGAATTATGGAATCACTCGACAGAAGTTGCTGCTATTAGTCAGGTTATTGCTGCTAAACAGCCAGGTATTAAAGCAGATGAAGCGATGCTGGCAGGCTTAATTCACAATATCGGTGTACTGCCTATTTTACTAAAAGCAGAGGATTCTCCGGTAATTATGCAAGATCCAGTGCTATTAGATAGTCTGATCTCACGTTTGCACACACGTATTGGTGCCGCCATTTTGAAAAGTTGGGAATTTCCAGAAAGTTTGATTGCTGTTGCTGCAGAGCATGACAATTATGAGCGTGATATTGAGGGTCCCCCAGATTTGGTCGACATTATTCAAGTCGCTATTATACAAAGTTATACCAATACTGAAAAAGCTTTACCTGACGAAAAATTACACAATATCAAAGCCTTTACAAGACTGAATATAGATACCAACATCAATGTCTCTGAACTGGATGAAGATAGTGCTGAATATGCTGAAGCATTAGCCTTATTTGCTAGCGTTTAAAGTCTAAGGGGCCACTAGTATTTCAGAAAAAAAGGCTAATTCTGCAAAGAATTAGCCTTTTTATTATAATTTATATCCCTTTCACTCGGGTCGCATATGTGGAAATAATAATACATCTCGGATTGTAGGTGAGTCAGTTAACAACATGACTAAACGATCGATGCCTATACCTTCGCCTGCTGTAGGTGGCATACCATATTCTAAGGCACGAATATAATCGGCATCGAAATGCATTGCCTCATCGTCACCTGCGTCTTTATCAGCCACTTGTGCTTGAAAACGTTCTGCTTGATCTTCAGCATCATTTAATTCTGAGAAGCCATTCGCAATTTCTCGACCACCCACAAAAAACTCAAACCGATCAGTGACAAAGGGATCTGCATCGCTACGACGTGCTAATGGTGATACTTCTGTAGGGTATGCTGTGATAAAGGTTGGTTCCATTAAGCGATGTTCAACGGTTTTTTCAAAGATTTCGATTTGAATTTTACCTAGTCCATAACTAGCTTTTAGTGGAATGCCTAAATTTTCAGCAACTACGGTTGCCGCTTCTATTGTTGCTAATTGTTCGGCAGAAATATCTGCATTAAAATCTACTATCGATTCAATAACCGTCATGCGATGAAATGGCTTGCCAAAATCCAAATCGGTGCCTTGATAATGAACTTGTGATGTACCTAATACATCCTGAGTCACTGTCCGTAACATTTCTTCAGTCAAATCCATCAAGTCATTAAAATCAGCATAGGCTTGATAAAATTCAACCATGGTAAATTCAGGATTATGACGAGTAGATAAACCTTCGTTACGGAAATTACGATTAATTTCAAATACCCGTTCAAACCCACCAACAACTAGTCGTTTAAGATATAACTCTGGTGCGATACGTAGAAATAAGTCCATATCCAAGGCATTATGAAAAGTCGTAAAGGGTCTTGCTGTGGCGCCCCCCGGTATTGCCTGCATCATCGGTGTTTCTACTTCTAGATAATCTTTTGCCATCAAAAATCGGCGAATTCCGTCGATAATACGTGTACGTATAATAAATGTTTCACGGCTGGCTTGGTTCATAATCAAGTCAACATAACGCTGACGATAACGCGTTTCTTGATCAGACAAACCATGGAATTTTTCAGGTAAGGGCCGCAGTGACTTTGTTAATAGGCGGATATCATCCACCAGCACCGATAATTCGCCCTTTTGAGTACGAAACATAACCCCTTCTGCTGCAATAATATCGCCTAAGTCCCAACGCTTGAATTCAGCATAAATACCTTCCACTAAATTATCACGTTTAACATATAGTTGTATGTCGCCCGACATATCACGAATATTGGCAAAGCTAGCTTTGCCCATGACACGTTTAGTCATCAAACGACCGGCAATTTTTACGCGACGTGGTATTTCAGTTAATTGTTCAGCTGTGGTATTTTCATACTCTGCTGCGAGTTCTGCATTAACTACATTACGACGAAAATCATTAGGAAAAGGGTTTCCTTGTTGACGTAACTCCGCTAATTTTTCACGACGCAGTGCAATTAGTCGGTTTTCATCTTGTTCAATTTCGTTTGTCATCTTTGGTCTCTTTTACAATCCCGATTTTAGGGATGCTTTTATAAATAGGTCTAAATCACCATCTAAAACAGCTTGCGTATTGCCCGTTTCAACATTGGTACGTAAATCTTTAATCCGCGATTGGTCTAGGACATAGGAACGAATTTGGCTGCCCCAACCTATATCAGATTTAGCATCTTCAGCTGATTGTTTTTCTTCATTTTGTTTGTACAATTCTAATTCGTAAAGCTTGGCTCGCAACAAATTCATTGCTGTGTCTCTATTTTGATGCTGAGAACGTTGATTTTGACATTGCACAACTGTATTAGTCGGAATATGGGTAATTCGTACCGCTGAATCAGTTTTATTAACATGTTGACCACCAGCACCACTAGCACGGTAGGTATCCACTCTTAAATCTGCTTTATTAATGTCGATTTCAATGTTTTCATCTACTTCAGGATAAACAAATACTGAAGCAAAGGAAGTATGGCGACGCGCACCAGAATCGAAGGGTGATTTGCGCACCAGACGATGTACCCCTGTTTCAGTCCGAAGCAAACCAAAAGCATATTCCCCTTCAAAACGAATCGTGGCACTTTTGATACCGGCCACTTCACCTGAAGAGGCTTCTACCAGCTCAACTTTAAAGCTTTGAGCTTCACCCCAGCGAAGATACATGCGCAAAATCATATCAGCCCAATCTTGTGCTTCCGTACCACCTGAACCTGATTGAATATCTAAATAGGCATTATTGATATCCATTTTCCCAGAAAACATCCGCTGAAATTCAAGTTTTTCCAAGGCTGTTTCAAGTATAGCTAAATCTTGCTGAACAACATCAAAAGTATCTTGATCTTGTTCTTCTACTACCATTTCAAGTAATTCTTTTGCATCATCAAGTGTGGTGTGATGACTGGCCAAGGTAGTGACTATCCGCTCTAAACTGGCCCGCTGCTTGCCTAGGGATTGAGCTCGTTCAGGATTATCCCATACTGAGGGGGACTCCAGTTCGCGAGTAACTTCAACTAACTGTTCCGCTTTTACATCATAGTTAAAGATACCCCCTAAGCTCGTCACTACGACCTCGGAGTTCTTTAATTCGCTGCATGGTTGCGCCTAGTTCCAACGGTAAATCCTCTTGCAAATAACTGAGCTAATCTACACTAGATAGCCTGAGGCTGATTATTGTAGCGTATTCGCCATATTAATTATTGTTTAGGTAAAAAACGTAAGGGATCGACTGGTTTACCATTACGTCTAATTTCAAAATGTAACTGATCCCTTTGAGTGCCACTGCGACCCAGCTTAGCAATTTTCTGCCCTACCTTCACATATTCCCCCTCTTTAACAAGCAACGTTTTATTATGTGCATATGCACTCAAATAAACATCATTGTGTTTAATGATCAATAAATTACCATATCTTGCAAGGCCATTTCCGCTATACACAACCTTGCCAGATGCGGCGGCAAGCACTTGCTGCCCAGATCGGCCTGCTATATCTATCCCCTTCCTACCTGTAGATGAGATGGAATAGGTTGAGATTACTTTACCCTTTGTAGGCCAGCGCCATGAGAGACGCTTATTAGAAGAACTAGTTGATGTTGTTTTCTTTTTAGTAACTGATTTTGTGGCGGTTGGTTTTTTAGTAACTACTTTTTGTTTGGTAATTTTTTTTGTACGGCTTGCCGTCTTTTTAAGTTGTTTAAAATATATTTTTTGGCCGACATATATATTATAAGGCGAACGAATATTGTTCATTTTGGCCAGTCTTTTGTAATCCTCACCATAGCGAAAACTAATCGAATATAGGGTATCACCCTTTCTCACTTTATAAACTGAGCTTGAACTAGCCTTGACACTTTTAGACGAAATGTTTGAATTGTTACTATAACTACCTACTGGAACAACTGCTTGACTACCACCACAGGCAGTTAGCGATAATAACAGTAAGATCAGAATTACTCTCATCACTATGCGAAAATCAAATAACCTGTCAATAGCAATATAACGGTTGCCCAGCCGATACGATCAACCCAAAGATGTAGCTTTGCTTCTAAGCCTGCACCACCCCATCGCATTAAACCTGCCACTAAGAAAAAACGCATGCCACGACCAATAGCTGACCCAATAATAAAAGGAACTAAGGCCATTGCAGCTGCTCCAGAAGCAATAGTAAATATTTTATAAGGAATGGGGGTGAAGCCTGCTAATAATATTGCCCAAAAACCCCATTTTACAAACCATTGCTCGGCAAGATGATAAGCCTCTATATAATCCAAAGAGACTAACCACGGCTCAATCATTTGAAATGCGGTGATACCAATAATATAACCTAACAAACCTCCCAGTACAGAAGTAACTGTGGTGAGGCCAGCATAAAACCATGCTTTTTCTGGCTTAGCTAATGTCATTGGCGCTAACATAACATCGGGCGGTATTAAAAAGCAGGAGGATTCAGTAAAACTGACTAAGGCCAACCAATAACTGGCATACTTATGTCGTGACCATTGCATGACATGAAAATACAGTTTTGAAAATAATCCCATTAGATTTCGCCGCTCAACAACGGCACAAAACTAACATCGTCGAGTATTGTTTCTTCAAAAACCTGCCCATTGCGATCTATCACTCTTAATGATTGACCTATAGCGCCGCCTACCGGGATGACTAAACGACCACCAGGAGCTAACTGTTTCAATAAACTTTCAGGCACTTGTTCTGGCGCGCAGGTTACAATAATTCCATCGTAAGGAGCATTTTCTTGCCAACCCCAGCTACCGTCACTGTGTTTTAAACGAATATTATTTAATTTTAGATCATAAAAACGTTCGCGGGCTCGATTTTGTAAGGGTGAAATACGCTCAACACTCAATACTCGCTCAATCAGCCGAGATAAAACAGCTGTTTGATATCCGGATCCCGTGCCTACTTCCAATACTTTTTTCTTGGGCAAACCTTCGAGTAAAATTTCCGTCATTCGAGCAACAATAAAAGGTTGGGAAATCGTTTGACCATGACCTATTGGCAAAGCGGTATCTTCATAAGCACGACTTGCCAAGGCTTCATCGACAAACAAATGACGTGGCAAAGACTTTATCACCGCCAAAACATCAATATTACGAATACCTTGTTCCTTTAATCGCACAACTAAGCGATCTCGTGTCCGCTGTGATGTCATACCAATACCTTGGTATGCATCACTCATATGACAACACCTTGCAACCACTTAGCAACACCATCAATGGCACTGTAACTTGTTAAATCGATTTGTAATGGTGTGACAGACACCGCTCCACGACGAATCGCATCAAAATCAGTGCCCGGTCCTGCATCTTGTTCTTCGCCAGCGGGGCCAATCCAATACATCGCACGTCCGCGAGGATCAAACTCTTTGATTACGGGTTCAGCTTTATGACGATGACCTAGTCGCGTACTCTCAAAACCGATAATCTGATCAATCGGTAAGTCAGGTACATTAACATTCAAAATGGTATCAGCTGGAAGTGATGATTTTTTTAGATGCATTACGATTTTTTTTGCAGCCCAAGCCGCGGTTTCATAGTGGGTTGCAGTATGACCATTAAGGGAAATCGCGATTGCTGGTAAGCCTAAAAAACGGCCCTCCATTGCGGCTGCTACAGTACCAGAATACAGCACGTCGTCGCCCAAGTTTGCACCAGCATTGATGCCTGATACCACCATATCGGGCTCTTCATCCAATAAACCTGTAACCGCTAAATGAACACAATCTGTTGGTGTTCCTTCAATTCGATAAACTCCATTTTCTAGCCGACTGACTCTTAAGGGGTTTTCCAAGGTTAAAGAATTACTCGCGCCACTGCGATTACGATCTGGGGCAACAACAGTGATATCGCCAAGACTTGACATAGCATCCGCCAAGGCACGAATACCTTGAGCCATATAACCATCATCATTACTAATTAAGATCTTCATTGTGTTATTGCCTGCTTAATCTGTTTTTTTATAGTGCACATCTTATCAAGAATCGCACCAACAAGAATACTAATGCTTCCCTCACACGACAGACCGCTCAGCAAAATATCGCTTAGCCTGCTGGCAATCTAGATCAATTTGAGCCATCAATAAATTCAAACTCTCGAACTTTTGTTCATCACGTATTTTTTGTAAGAAGTGCACTTGTACATGTTCGCCATAGATATCTCGATTAAAATCAAAAAGATGAACCTCTAACAAGGCACGTCCTCCCCCTACTGTCGGGCGAATACCCACATTGGCAACACCTTTAATAGGCTCACCTTCAATACCAAATAATTGCACTGCATAGACACCACTTAAGGGCACTTTACGCCGATGAAGATGGATATTTGCAGTGGGGAAACCCATGGTGCGGCCTCGTTTATCACCGTGTGCCACTCGACCACTCATACGATAAGGACGGCCTAGCAGTTTTTCTGCCTGTACTAAATCCCCTGCCTTCAAGGCAAGTCTAATTCTAGTGCTACTAACTCGCTTATTATCAATAGCAAAAGTATGCATATTGACCACCTGAAACCCCTGCTCTTTACCTACTTGTTGCAGTAAAGCAAAATCTCCCTGGCGATTTTCACCAAATTTAAAGTCATCGCCCACCACCAAATATCGAACATTCAAGCCGGTAATCAACAACTGCTGAATAAAATCATGGGCAGTCATTTGCGCTACTTTATGATTAAAACGCAATACACAAACTTTTTGAATAGCATAGCAGCGTAAGGCTTCAATTTTTTCCCGGAAACGACTCAACCGAGCGGGCGCATGTTCAGCAGAAAAAAATTCATTCGGCTGGGGTTCAAAGGTAATAACAACAACAGGTAATCCCAACGCACTCCCTTTCATAGCAAGCTGATTTAATACTGCTTGATGACCGAGATGTACCCCGTCAAAATTGCCAATAGTAGCCACACAACCAGCAAGCGGTTCATTGGTTGATGAAGGTAAATTATAAAAACCGCGAATTATTTTTTGCATAGTCCTAAATTTGTATGTGTAAGTTAGTTGAGATCATTTATCCGATAATAAGTCAATAGCGTAACGGCTAGCGACGAAACAATCCAGCAGGCAATAAAACCTGCTTTAACATATAATAACTGCTGATTAAATTTTCTATAGGGACAGGTATGGCCATAAGACGAAAAAAACTGGATTATGAAGCTTCGGTAACTGAGCTAGAATCACTGGTTAATCGGCTTGAACAAGGTGATATTAGTCTTGAAGAATCACTTAAGCTATACGAGAGTGGCGTCTTACTTACTCGTGACTGTCAAGATGCCCTGCAAGCTGCTGAACAAAAAGTACAAATGTTGATGCAGCAGTCTGGTCAATCTAAGTTAGTCGATTTTGATAGTAATATTTCTGAATCGTGACCGATACTTTTATACTTTCTAATTGGCGAAAACAGCGACAAATGCGCATCGAACAGGCACTCACTGTTCGACTTCCTGATAAACTTACTACGAGTCAATCCACGTCACCTAAATTGATTGAAGCGATGCATTATTCGACTTTAAACGGAGGAAAGCGTTTACGCGCTTTATTAGTTTATGCGACCGGTGAGGCATTAGATGTTGCGTTAGAGCTGCTTGATTCCCCCGCCGCTGCCGTAGAAATGATCCATGCCTATTCCTTAGTTCACGATGATATGCCGATCATGGACAATGATGACTTACGTCGAGGTCAACCGACCTGTCATAAAAAATATGATGATGCCACGGCATTGTTAGTGGGTGATGCCTTACAATCATTGGCCTTTGAAACACTGTGTGACAACGTTTTAACGCCAACTCAACAATCTCAGATGGTCAAAACACTGGCTCAACAATCGGGGGTTTTAGGTATGGCCGGTGGCCAAGCTATAGATCTTGAGTCTGTTGGGAAGACACTGACACTTGATAAACTTCAGGCCATGCACGAGCTTAAAACCGGTGCATTGATTCGTGCAAGTGTTCGTTTAGGTGCCTTAGCTTCAGACCAAGTAGACAGCCATGTACTAGCTAAACTCGATACCTATGCTTATTGCATCGGTTTAGCTTTTCAAGTGCAAGATGATGTGCTTGATGTCACAGCTGACACTCACACCTTAGGTAAAAAACAAGGTGCTGATATTGCACTCAACAAACCCACTTATCCTGCGCTAGCGGGCCTAGCATCAGCACAAAAAAAAGCGATCGACTTGATAGATCAGGCTTTAGCTGAACTCGATGATTTACCCTTCAATACTCAAGTGCTTGCTGCATTAGCTGGCTTTGTAGTGCAACGGTCACATTAACATGACGACACATATCGATTCCTTACTATCTAAGATTGATAGCCCTGCTGACTTACGCAAGTTAGATAAACAACAGTTGCCACAACTTGCCGAAGAAATTAGGGCGCTAATAGTGAATAGCGTGCAACAAACGGGCGGACATATCTCATCTAACTTGGGCGTGATTGAACTAACCTTAGCGTTACATTATGTATTTAACACCCCTGAAGACCGTTTTGTCTGGGATGTTGGTCACCAAAGTTACGTACACAAAATTCTAACTGGCCGACGCGATAAAATGCATACCATGCGCCAAGCAGGCGGATTATCCGGTTTTCCTAAACGCAGTGAAAGTCATTATGACCATTTTGGTGTCGGTCATTCCAGCACATCGATAAGCGCCGCATTAGGTATGGCGATTGCTGCTCAAGCTAATGGTGACTCTCGCCGTGCCGTAGCTATCATTGGCGATGGTGCACTCACCGCAGGTCAAGCATATGAAGCGTTAGCGCATGCCGGTGATTTAAGTGCCAATTTGTTAGTTATTCTCAATGATAACGAAATGTCTATTTCTAAGAATGTTGGCGGCATGTCAAATTATCTTGCACGGTTGTTATCAGGCAATTTTTACACTTCTGCCCGCGAAGGCAGTAAAAAAATGCTTGAAAAGATCCCTTCAGCATGGGAATTTGCTCGACGAGCTGAAGAGCATGTCAAAGGCATGGTGATCCCAGGCACCTTATTTGAAGAAATGGGCTTTAACTATATTGGTCCTATTGATGGCCATGATCTTGATACTTTAATGACAACCTTAGGGAATTTACGCGAACGTAAAGGTCCACAATTTCTGCACATCGTCACAAAAAAGGGTAAGGGTTATGAGCCCGCCGAACAACATCCAGGTAAATATCATGGCGTGAGTCCTGCGGGCAGTAAGCCGCCTGGCCTTAGCTATACCCAGGTTTTTAGTCAGTGGCTTTGTGATATGGCGCGAGAATCAGACGATTTAATTGGCATTACACCGGCTATGAGTGATGGTTCAGGTTTAAATGAATTTGCTGCGCTTTATCCCGACCGTTATTTTGATGTCGGCATCGCTGAGCAACATGCTGTCACTTTAGCTGCCGGTATTGCTTGCGAAGGTAAAAAACCAGTGGTCGCTATTTATTCAACATTCTTACAACGCGCATACGATCAATTGATACATGATGTTGCCTTGCAAAACTTACCCGTTTTATTTGCTATTGACCGTGGTGGATTAGTGGGCGCAGATGGTGCAACCCATGCAGGCAGCTTCGATTTAAGTTATCTGCGTTGCATTCCTAATATGGTGGTTATGGCCGCTGCCGATGAAAATGAATGCCGTCAAATGTTAACGACTGGTTATAAATTTAATGGTCCAAGTGCAGTACGTTATCCTAGGGGGCCTGGAAATGGCAGTGTCATATCACCCGCACTGAATACTATCGAAATTGGTAAAGCCGAATTAAAAAGACAAGGTGAAAAAGTCGTCATTTTTGCTTTTGGCAGTATGGTTCAACCGGCGCTTGATGCGGCAGAAAACCTCAATGCAACAATAATCAATATGCGCTTTGTCAAACCATTGGATCATAAAATGATTGAGGCAATGGCCAATACACATGATTTAATTATCACTATTGAAGAAAATACATGTATTGGTGGTGCAGGCAGTGGCGTCGTAGAATACCTAATAGCCATCGGTAATACGACCCCCATTAAGATCATGGGACTACCAGATAAATTCATCGATCACGGCGAACATAAACAAATGTTAAGTGACTGTGGATTAGATGCAAAAGGCATTATTAATACTGTCAATAATATCTTTTCAGCATAATCCTCTGTCCGTCATCCTAATTCCCGAGTATAATAGTCAACTATGATTACACCAACATATACCCTAAAAATATTGGCAGATTTTGCATCAGCCCACACCTTACGCGATTACCCTGGTGATTGCAGTCGAATGCATGGTCACAACTGGAAGTTAGAAGTTGAAGTGACTGCGACCACTTTGAATGGTCATGGCATGGGAATGGATTTTAAAACGATAAAAGTTGCGACTCGTGAACTCGCCAAAACACTAGATCACCGTTATCTTAATGATATCCCACCTTTTGATACCGTTAACCCTACAGCAGAAAATATTGCCCAATATTTTTATCAAAGCCTGAGCCGAACCTTAAATATTGACTCAGCTAAAATTTCCGGTGTGACCCTTTGGGAAACTGATCGCGCCTGTGTACATTACAGTGAGGACTAACTAAAGAATGACTACTGATAAAAAACCAGATTGCTGCGATGAAATCGAAGATGTTCAAAATATCGCCGATAAACGCCAGATTGCCATTGATAAAGTGGGCATAAAGGACATTCAACATCCAATCAAAGTAAGCGATCGTTCGACAGGCGAACAAAACACTATCGCTAATTTTAATATGTATGTGAACTTACCTCATCAATTTAAAGGTACACATATGTCACGGTTTGTTGAGATTTTAAATCAACACGAGCGTGAAATCACTGTTAAATCTTTCCGTGAAATGCTTGCTGAAATGACGGAACGTTTACAAGCTGAATCTGGTTACATTGAGATGGATTTTCCTTATTTTGTTAATAAAGAAGCACCAATCAGCAAAGTAAAAAGTTTGATGGATTATCAAGTCAGCTTTATCGGTGAAATTACCGGTGATGAAACGATGATGACGGTCAAAGTCATCGTTCCCGTTACAAGCCTTTGCCCCTGTTCAAAAAACATCTCTGACTACGGTGCGCATAATCAACGTTCACACGTTACTCTAACCGTTCGTGTTGATAGCTTTGTATGGATTGAAGATTTAATTGATGTGGTTGAGCAAGAAGCATCATGTGAAATATTTGGTCTTCTTAAACGTCCAGATGAAAAGTATGTCACTGAAAAAGCCTACGACAATCCGAAATTTGTTGAAGATATTGTACGTGATATTGCGGCTCGCTTAAGTGATGACAAACGTATTAATGCTTACATTGTAGAGTCTGAAAATTTTGAATCTATCCACAATCATTCGGCCTATGCACTCATTACTAATGGTTTTGATTAAAGTCGATATCGCATAAGCTTAAAAGCCCCTGTTAGCAATTGTTAACAGGGGCTTTTTTTATTTAATCTTTCAATGTCTAATATTTTTTCTTCAAATCCATACGCTGCTCTGTTTGTTTGATTTCTAATTGTCCCAAAAATGTCATGCCTAACAAGGCACGTTCAGGTTGCGGACCATCAAGCACTAAAGCCTCAATATTATGTAGTTTAATATCACCTAATTGAACCAGATCTAAATTTACTGGGTAGGCCTTTGTTATTCCTGATGCTGTTTTAACCATAGCGGCTGGAGCCTCAAGATAAGCAATACCGAGTCGATTGGCTGTTGCAGCATTGAGGGCAATAGCTGATGCGCCTGTATCCACTAAAAAATCAACAGTATATCCATTAACACTACCGGTAGTCAGATACATACCATTAACAGGCCATATACTGACAACTGGCTGCTGTGCGGCAGGCCCATAATACCCCCCCACTTGTGATCCCAATAAGTGTTTTTTTTGAAGCCCATCTACTTCAATAATTGCGCTCACACTATTGGCAGAAATAAGTTTCACTCCTTCTGGACTCACAGTACCGACTTTTAATAAACGCTGCTTTTCATTTATTTTCAGCACCGCTTTATCACTAAATAAACCTTCCACCACAATATTCAATGTATCAGAACATACTAGTGGTGCATTTAACAGTATAATAAGTCCTAAGATCCAATATATCTTTTGTTTATTCATGGGTTTATCCCTTAATTTTTTATATTTTACCTTCGACAATAACAGCGAATCATTATGAATACATCCTCTATACCCTCGATTACCGGTGTCATTTTGGCAGGTGGACAAGCTCGCCGCATGGGTGGTGAAGATAAAGGACTAATTTTATTCAATCATAAACCACTGATAGCACACGTCATCGCCTCTTTAAAACCGCAAGTAGATAAGTTAATTATCAATGCTAATCGAAATATTGAACAGTATGCGGCTTATAAATTTCCAGTCATAAATGACAGTTTAGATGATTTTTGCGGGCCACTAGCCGGCATGCTTAGCGCTATGCAAGCAATCGATACTGACTATATTTTAACGGCTCCCTGTGATTCACCTCATATATCAGCGCAATTACGTCAAAGAATGATGGAGACATTATTAATGCAGCAAGCAGATATTGCCGTTGCACATGATGGTAACCGCTTACAGCCAGTATTTTGCCTTATTCCATGCCGACTGAAAACAGATCTGCAAAACTATCTTCAACAAGGTGGTCGTAAAATTGATGCCTGGTTATCAAGTCATACTATGGCAGTCGTTGATTTTTCCGATCAAGCGGATACCTTTCTCAATGTTAACCATCCTGAAGATTTAGTCACCCATCTGCCACCAGTATTGTCTCCCATTCCTCTAATTGGTTTTGCCGCCTTCAGTGGTACAGGAAAAACAACCTTATTACGCCAATTAATTCCAGCACTAAAGACTAAAGGGATAAGGGTTGCCGTAATCAAACACGCACATCATAATTTTGATATTGATATACCTGGTAAAGATAGCTATCAAATTCGCCAAGCGGGCGCTCAACAAGTATTGGTATCATCTAGCCGGTTAATGGCGTTGATGGAAGTGCCCTCGGTGGCTAAAATCGAAGCTAGTTTATCCACCCTTATTCCTAGGCTTGATTGTTCTAAACTTGACCTCATTTTAGTGGAAGGTTTCAAACATGAGGCTATTTCCAAAATTGAACTACACCGCTCTAGTTTAGAAAAGCCTTTGCTCTATCCAATAGACCAAAATATCATTGCCATCGCAAGTGATCTGCCTCTTGATCTTGAACGTGATATCGAACAACTTGATATCAACAATATCGCTACCATCGCGGATTATTTACTACATTTTATTAACAGTTGGACTCACTAACGCCATGTCAGAATTTATTCCACAAGCCAGCTGTGCTGATCCAGAAGATAAAAACAGACTGAGTATTGATGCTGCTAGACAACGCATAGCTTCTTTAATTTCACCATTAAGAGCTTGGCAGCGCTGTGCAATTCGCGATACTTTAGATCGCATTTTACATGAAGATATTATCTCCCCCCTTAATGTGCCGGCTCATAACAACTCAGCAATGGATGGTTATGCGATTAGAAGTTCAGACATGCTGGATGATTCCTTTAGCCTTAAACAAGTTGGAGTTGCCTTTGCAGGTCAACCCTTTCAAGCGACAGTTAATCAGGGTGAATGTATTCGAATCATGACTGGCGCCGTGGTACCAGACCAATGCGATACTATTGTAATGCAAGAGCAAGTAGCAGCTACTGATAATACGATCACTATTCATGGCAAACACCCAAAAGGTAATCACGTCCGTTATATAGGCGAAGATTTAAAAACGGGCGATGTTGTTCTTCGAGCCGGCCGCCGTATTATTCCCGCTGATCTTGGCCTAATGGCATCACTTGGTATTGCTGAAGTGAATGTCAGCCGTAAACTACGTGTTGCCTTTTTTTCAACGGGAGATGAACTTAAGTCCATTGGAGAACCGTTAATAACAGGCCAAATCTATGACAGTAATCGTTATACCCTTTATGGTATGTTAAAACGTCTCGATGTCGATGTGCTCGATATGGGTGTTGTACCTGATCAAAAAGAGCAACTGCGCCATACTTTACTACAAGCCGCTCAGCAAGCTGATGTTATTATCACTTCAGGTGGTGTCTCCGTCGGTGATGCCGACTATGTAAAAGAAATGTTAGCAGAACTAGGTAAAGTCGATTTCTGGAAAATTGCGATGCGGCCTGGCCGTCCCCTTGCTTTTGGTCAAATCAATAATGCCTTATTTTTTGGCCTACCTGGTAATCCTGTTTCTGTGATGGTGACGTTCTATCAGTTTGTGACACCTGCCCTTCGAAAATTAATGGGAGAAACAGAACCTAATGCAATTACATTTCAAGTAAGCTGTATCGATGCTATACGTAAACGACCTGGTCGTTTCGAATACCAACGTGCCATTTTATTTAAAGATGATGACGGCATCACAAAAGTAAAAACAACCGGCGGCCAAGGTTCAGGTATCTTACATTCAATGAGTACCGCCAACTGTTTCATACTACTTGATGAACAATGCGATGGTGCGGCCGCTAACACCTTAGTTACAGTACAACCCTTTTCAGGTCTAATTTAAATGTCAGCAGCCTCTGCAACAGCAAGACAAACACTCGAAATTAATAAGTTACACAAACGTCTACGTCGTAATGTCGGTCAAGCGATTGCTGATTACGACATGATTCAAGATGGTGACAAAGTCATGGTCTGTCTGTCTGGGGGAAAAGATAGTTACACTATGCTCGACATTTTACTGAATCTACAAAAACATGCCCCTATTCAATTTGAGATTATTGCTGTTAATCTAGACCAAAAACAACCGGGATTTCCTGAACATATCTTGCCTGAATATCTAACGGAGATGGATGTACCTTTTCATATTATTGAAAAAGATACTTACAGTATTGTTAAAGAAATCGTACCCGAAGGTAAAACAACCTGCGGGATCTGCTCTCGTCTTCGCCGTGGTTCACTTTATGGTTATGCTCGTCAAAATGGCATCACTAAAATCGCGCTCGGTCATCATCGAGATGACATTATTGAAACGGCCTTTCTTAATATGTTTTATGGCAGCAAACTTAAAGCCATGCCACCTAAATTATTAAGTGATGACAAGACAAATATTTTGATTAGGCCACTGGCATACTGCAAAGAATCAGATATTCTTCGCTATTCTAACCACAAAAACTTTCCGATCATTCCTTGTAATTTATGTGGAGCGCAACAAAACTTACAACGACAAGTAATAAAAGACATGCTTCAAGGTTGGGAAAAACAACAACCTGGTCGTTTGGAAAATATTTTTCGAAGTTTACAAAATATTTCACCTTCACAACTGGCTGACAATACATTATTTAATTTCAAATATCTGGAGACACATCGCCAAACAGCAACAGACAAGGAAGATCAGGACCATGACGACCGTCAATCTCCAGCATTAGCTAGGCAATAATTCTTATAATCTGCTCTCGGGATAAATTAAGTTATGCACTAGTTAGCGAAAATATCAAATAACTGTAACAAGTATCATTGCTAAGTCATTGAATGTGTTATCAAGACATGTAAGCAACTGATTTAGAACAGTATAACCTTGCTGGTTACTTTTTGACCAATTTGAGGTAGAGTGTTACAAAATAATGACTTAGCGATTTTCACATAAGTTACTCACAGAGTTATCCACAGATAATGTGAGTAAGTCTGTAAGTCATTGATAGTATGTTTTACAGTTCAAAACAGTCTTTATTCAATATCAATTGATGGTCAAATACATGCCAAAAATCATCAATGTGAACTTACAATACAAAAAAACTCTCTGCCTTAGTCGATGTATCTCTTTTGGTCATTATTTATCTATTCAATCTTAGCTGGCTGTTAATAATTAGAGATAACAATGAAACTTTTTAAACCATCAGCACTCTCATTCTGTCCGTCTTAATAGGCTGATTGAGAAAGATACAAATTAGTCAGCATCAATAAAGATAAAGAGGTCGCTAAACATTAAGTACTTGCTAAGTTATACACTTTGGCATTTGAAATAACTAAGTCTTATTAAGACATACCACAACAATATTATCTCATATAAACAACTGTATAACTAATTGTTTAAATTAACCTTTATACTTCCCCTCTACCTTCTAGATAGATCAGTTAATATTGGTGAAAATTAATCACTTAGTCATTTCATTTTAAGTTAACCACAGAGTTATCCACAGGTACAGGGAATAAATCCTAAGTCTTTTTATCCATCAAATATCAGTAAAACACCACTATTTTTTAGGCGTAAAGTCCGCAGCAAATTCTAGAGCATTACCATCGGGATCTCGGCAAAAGAAAGCGGCACGGCCTGACATACTTCGAGAAAATATCACGCCCGCTGCTTCTAATCTTGCTTCTAATGCCTCTAAATCATCAACCACCAATGCAATATGTTTATCTTTACCACCATGTTCAGGTCGCCCGTCCATTGAATCAGGATTGGGTAATTGCATCAGATGTAATTGTTGACCTGCCGCATCAAGATCTAACCAAGCACCATCAAAGGGAAAATCAGGCCGATGTTCATTTAAATGGATCTCTAATACGCCGCAATAAAATTCTAGGGCACGAGGAACATCTGCCACTAAAAAACTAGCATGCGCAATTGATTTAATCATAAATATATTCTCTAAATTCTTTACATGGTATTAACACAAGTAATAATATTACATTATAATTTTGATAGACAGTAATTATGAACAGTGCAGTCTCACTACCCCCTGATCTTAATTACTCTCCCACGGAATAAAAATGATAATTATTGCGTGGGTCTAAGCTTCTGATTTAGCAACACCATAGGCTGCCAGCATTATCAGACTACCACCCAACCATTCATGTGATGACATCACCTCATTAGTCAGTGCCCAAGCAGCAATAGCAGCAACCACCAGCTCGAATAACATGATCACTGATGAATGATAGATTGGCATTCGCGCTATGCCGTACAAGACAGTCACTGTCATTACAACAATTCCTATCAAACCAACGAGGCCTGCAACGATCCACACATTCATTGTTACATCTGGCACAGGTGTTTGCTGCCAAACAAGTACCAGTATCGAAGCTAAAACAACACCCCACCAAATAACGCCGGTTTTAGCCGCCATTGATACATCTGCTAATTTCCTAGACAACACATTATTTATTGAAAAGGTAATGCCAGCCATCAATGCTAACCAGTCAGCTAAACCATGTGGCCAAGGCCAACCTATGCTGGCATCCCATAACATAACTAATGATCCTGCCATGGCTATACTCAACATGGCAATGGCGGATTTAGACAAATGTTCTTTTAACCACCAGCGACTGAGTAAAACTGACCATATGGGCGATAAATAAAACAGTAACATAACACGCATTACTTCACCCTCAGTCAAGGCCACCAGAAAGGCAATATTGGTAATGCCTGCCGCGATAGCCAAAAACAATAAATCAATACTATCATTTGCCTTAAAAATATTTTTTTTAAATAGAAAAGGCAGCACTAAAGCAGCAGCAACAAGGTACATCACTAAGGAACTCCACACCGCAGACATGCCGGCTTCATCTAACCAACGTAAGGGATACCAGATGACTCCCCATAAGCTTGATGAAAATAATAAGGCAACAATGGCTAAACGGTTATGTGGTGAGTGCGGTGAATTCATGACGAACCTTATACCACGACTAAGCTATAACCCGTTATAATAGTCTGCTTTATTTAATAGTGACTTCTTATGAATCCAGATCTAGCTCACTTGCATCCCTATCCATTCGAAAAACTAGCTCAACTAAAAGCGGGTTGCGCGCCACCCACTAGTCTGACTCATATTGCCTTATCGATTGGCGAACCTAAACATCCAACTCCGAGCTTCATCACCGAGGCGGTAATCGAGCATCTACATGGCCTATCACACTATCCAACCACTGCCGGTAGCTTAGAATTACGTCAAACTATCGCCACTTGGCTAGATAAGCGCTTTCACCTTGACGGTAATATTGATGCTACTAGCCAAATATTACCTGTTAATGGCACCCGCGAAGCCCTATTCTCTTTTGCTCAAGCAGTCACCGACCGCAGCAAACATACTCCGCTTATAGTCATGCCTAATCCCTTTTATCAAATCTATGAAGGCGCTGCGATTTTAGCAGGTGCGCACCCTTATTTTCTTAATTGCACTGCCGATAATGAATTTGTGCCAGACTTTGACTCAGTTAGCGCTGATACTTGGGAACGTTGCCAACTAATCTATTTATGCAGTCCAGGCAATCCGACCGGCGCTGTCATCAAACAAGCAACTTTAATCAAACTAATTGAATTGGCACATCAACACGACTTTATTATCGCTTCTGATGAATGTTATTCCGAACTCTATTTTGATGAGACACAACCGCCTATCGGTTTATTACAAGCAGCTGTAGCAGCAGGTTATACAGATTTAAGCCGCTGTGCCGTATTCCACAGTCTATCAAAACGTTCTAATTCACCGGGTCTGCGTTCTGGTTTTGTGGCAGGTGATGCTCGAGTAATAAAAGACTTTCTACGTTACCGCACCTATCATGGATGTGCGATGCCTCCTTTTAGCCAAGCAGCCTCAATAGCCGCATGGAATGATGAACAACATGTCATCAATAACCGTCAACTTTATCGCGAAAAATTTAATGCTGTTCTGGCAATATTGTCGCCCCATATGAATGTGACCTTACCTGAGGCCAGCTTTTACCTATGGGCAGAAACAACAATATCTGACACTGAATTTGCTCGTCGTTTATTTGATGAGCACAACGTTACCGTATTACCGGGTAGTTTTTTAGCTCGAGATAATAACAATTGCAATCCGGGTTCACATCGTATTCGAATGGCGCTAGTTGCCCCTATAGAAGAATGCATTGATGCTGCCAACCGTATTGTAAAATTAATTCACACTTTATAAATTATTAAGCCTAATGGAGAACTAAAATGAGTGATATTCAACAAATTATTGAAGAAGCGTTTGAACGCCGTGCAGAGATTACACCCGCCAATGCCGAAGCTAAGGTTAAAAATGCCGTTGATCAAGCATTAGCCATGTTGGATAACGGTACAGCCCGTGTTGCAGAGAAACAAAATGGTGACTGGATCGTTAATGAGTGGTTAAAAAAAGCAGTGTTACTCTCTTTTCGTTTGAATGACAACAGAATTATGGACGGTGGAGAAACTAACTTTTACGACAAAGTTGAACCTAAATTTGCTAGTTTTAATGAAGAAGATTTTAATAAAGCGGGGATCCGCGTAGTACCACCAGCCAATGTGCGTCGTGGTTCTTACATTGCGCCAAGCGTTGTGTTGATGCCTTCATACGTTAATATCGGTGCCTATGTTGATTCTGGCACTATGGTTGATACATGGGCAACCGTTGGTTCATGCGCTCAAATTGGTAAAAATGTTCACCTTTCTGGTGGTGTAGGTATTGGTGGCGTTCTAGAACCATTACAAGCTGGCCCCACCATTATTGAAGATAATTGTTTCATCGGTGCTCGTTCTGAAGTGGTCGAAGGTGTCATCGTTGAAGAAGGTGCGGTTATTTCAATGGGTGTTTACATTGGTCAAAGCACTAAGATCTTTAACCGTATGACTGGTGAAATTTCTTATGGCCGGATCCCAGCAGGTTCAGTTGTAGTTTCAGGTAACTTACCCTCTAAATGTGGCACTTATAGTCTTTATTGTGCGGTTATTGTTAAACAAGTTGATGCCAAAACACGTGGTAAAGTCGGTATTAATGAGCTACTTCGCGATATCTAAGTCATGATCTTATACGGTATTAAAAATTGCGATACTGTTAGAAAAGCACGCCGTTGGTTAGATAACAATGGCGTTGTTTTTCAGTTTCATGATTTTCGTGCAGATGGCTTAGACCAGTCAACGATCGAATCGTGGCTTGAAACGGTATCATGGGAAACACTATTAAATAAACGTGGTACAACTTGGCGTAAATTAGACGCTCCTCGTAAAGAACAACTCGATCAAACAACCGCGATTGCCTTAATGCTAGACAATCCTACGCTAATTAAACGTCCCGTCTTATCAGATAATTCAAGCTGTAAGCTTGGGTTCAAAGAAGCGGATTATGCCGCCCATTTTGGAAAATAAAATGTCAGCTACTCTTGATTTAACCATAGACCTTGTCAGTCGCCCTAGCGTTACACCAGACGATCAAGGCTGCCAAATGCTACTAGCTCAACGTCTCGCTGCGATTGGCTTTAGTCTTGAACACCTTCGTTTTGGTCAAGAAGGTGATTGGACAGATAACCTTTGGGCGCGTAGAGGTACTCAATCACCCGTATTAGCTTTTGCTGGTCATACTGATGTGGTGCCTACAGGTCCACATGTAAATTGGTCATCGCCTCCCTTTGAACCTGAAATTCGTGATGGTTTATTATATGGCCGTGGCACTGCTGATATGAAAGGCAGTATTGCTGCATTTGTCACCGCTTGTGAACGCTTTGTTAGCCAATATCCGGATCACAAAGGTAGCATCGCTTTTTTAATTACCAGTGATGAAGAAGGTCCGGCTACAGGTGGAACGGTGAAAGTCATTGAAACATTGGAAACACGGGGTGAGAAAATTGATTGGTGTATTGTTGGCGAACCTACAAGCACAGCCAAAGTCGGTGATGTTGTTAAAAATGGTCGTCGTGGTTCTTTAAATGGCCGTCTAACCGTTAAAGGTAAACAAGGTCATATTGCTTATCCCCATTTGGCTAAAAACCCAATTCATTTGCTTGTTCCTGCATTAACGCAATTATGCGCTGTTGAATGGGATCAGGGAAATGAAGATTTTCCGCCGACCAGCTTTCAGGTATCCAATCTCAATTCTGGCACCGGTGTCACAAACGTCATTCCAGGCACTGCGGATGTAGTATTTAATTTCCGCTATTCGACCGAAGTGACTCATAAAGAACTACAGCAACAAGTGCAAGAGATATTAGACCATCATGATTTAAACTATGATCTAAAATGGGAATTATCAGGAAAACCATTCCGCACTGCTAGTGGCGCTTTAGTGGATGCTGTCAAACAAGCTATTAAATCGACTACCAACTACGATACCGAGTTATCAACCTCAGGCGGCACATCTGATGGCCGTTTTATTGCGCCAACTGGAGCACAAGTCGTCGAACTGGGTCCTCTTAATGCAACCATTCACCAAATTGATGAATGTGTATCTGTTTCAGATCTTGACATCTTGTCAACTATCTATGAGACTACGCTTTCAAAATTACTAATATAGTGAAGTAAATAATTCTCGTGAACCGCATCATGCAACAACGTCAATGGCTTTATCTATTGGCAGCATTAGTGCTGTTAATGCAGTCGTTTTCTATTTGGCATGATGTCCAACATGCTTATCATGCTGAAAGCGAACAGTGTGAACGTTGTGAAGGTTTTGCTAATAACCCAGCACTTGATACTGCTACCCACACCCTAGTTATTACAGCGCGACAAACCGGCCAGTTCCTGCCGGTTCAACTTATTAGCTTGTTGCAAGCTAAGCAGTATAAAGCTTACGCCATACGTGGCCCCCCCTTTTTCTCCTAGCCTTCAATTTTGACTTAAGATCATTTCCTATCTAGGAAATGACTATTGATTTCTGCTATGAGAATTATTTCTGATGAATATAAAACTATGTGCTCTGCTAGTTGCTGCAGCACTTTCCCCTATGACTTCGATAGCATTTGCTGCCGAAGGTTCTGTTAATCTTCCTTCTTTGGTGGTCACTGCTGATCCACTGGGCAATCGTACATCCGATCAATTAATTCAGCCTGTTACCGTCATTGCGGGTGATGAACTCAACAAAAGACGTGCCGCTACATTGGGTGAAACACTAGATGGACTGCCGGGCGTACATAGTGCCGACTTTGGTCAAGGTGTTGGTAAGCCAGTAGTTCGTGGCTTACAAGGCTCGCGAGTGCAGGTTTTGGAAGATGGCTTAAGTACCGCCGATGTTTCAGGTGAAGGTGCCGATCATGCTATTGGACTTAGTACTGGCCGTGCCCAACAAATTGAAGTGTTTAGAGGCCCAGCTACGCTGCTTTATGGCAGTGGAGCTGCCGGCGGTGTCATCAATGTCCGTAGTAACCGTTTTAATCCAGAATTTGGAGACTCAGCAAGGATAGATGGTCAAATGATCTACGGTTATAATGGATCTGACCGTCAAGGTCGACTAGGGTTAGAGCTCCCGTTAAGCGACAGTTTTGTAGTCCGCGTCGATTATTCAAAACGTCGCAGCAATGATTTTGATATAGATGGTTTTCAACAAACAGATCAGCAAGTTGGTCGTGAAAATGAACTGCAAAACAGTGCTGTAGAAAATGATGCCTTCTCGCTCACCGGTTTATACAAAGGTGATTGGGGTTTTGCTGGCCTAG
Source organism: Gammaproteobacteria bacterium (assembly GCA_034110895.1). Taxonomy (GTDB): domain Bacteria; phylum Pseudomonadota; class Gammaproteobacteria; order Nitrosococcales; family Methylophagaceae. The sequence continues at coordinate 41,656 of JAWUYH010000021.1, forward strand.
GTTACAGCAATTTGGACACCCAATATGGAATCCCAACCGTATTTATGGCAAAAGGTGAAGAAGAAAAAGAACGTATTAGTGCTAAAAATGACCGCTTTGATTTTCGTGGTGAATTAAATAATCCTCTACCTGGTTTTAGTCTTGCTAGGCTGAAAATGGCTCATACCAATTTTCGCCAGCAGGAAATTGGTTCAGAGTTCAATAATGGAGCGTTTGAAGCAAGTGAGGTTGAATTAAGTTTTAACAATGACGAAACTGACATGCGACTAGAAATGGTCCATAACCCCATTGGCGATTGGCTCGGTGTTGTTGGTCTGCAATTTAATAATCGTCAGTTTGGCGCTGCAGGTGAGGGACACGGAGCAGGTGGCCATACTGACGAAGACGATGATGATGAAGGTCATGGCGGCGGCCATAGCGATGGTTTTTATATTCGCAATAATAACACCCGTACAATCGGCTTATTTATGGTGGAAGAGCGTCCAACTGATTTTGGCCGGTTTGAGCTTGCTGTCCGAGTTGATCATGTGCGCTCAAGTTCAAATGATCTTAGTGATGGTCGTGACATTGACCTGCCCAGTGGAGAAGAAGTCGAACAATCTGCCATCTTAGGTGATCGTAGTTTCACCCCCTTTAGTTTATCTGCAGGCACTATCATTGATGTAGATCCATCACATCATCTGAGACTGTCGGTGACACGTTCACAACGGGCGCCTTCTGCTGAACAACTTTATGCCTTTGGAAGCCATGCAGCTGCTGGCACTGTTGAAATTGGTGATCCTGAGCTGGGTAAAGAAAGTTATACAAATTTTGAAATCGGTTTAGACCACCATAGTGGTGCATTTCGTTATGAACTGACTACCTTTTATAATGCTGTAAATGATTTTATTTATTTGGCTTCACAAGATGATGGCAGCGGTAATGCCGTCGAAATAGACGGTAATACCCTGGTGCTTAATGAGCAGCAGAATGCTCGGTTTTACGGGGTTGAATTTGGTGCTAATACCGATCTAATTGTTGGTCCTATTCCAGTTAGTATGCGTTTAACAGCTGATCATGTGCGCGGTAAACTTAACGGTGGTGGTGATTTACCACGCATGAGCCCGACTCGCGTTGGTATTGGCTTAGATTCTTCTTATAACGATTGGGATGTCAGTCTCGACTACCGTCGGATCTTTGAACAAAATAAAACAGCTGTCACTGAAAGTAATACCGATGGTTATAATCTAGTTTCTTTTGATGCAAACTGGTCACCAGCAAGTTGGAATGGAACTGAAATCTTTGTTCAAGGTCGTAATTTGCTTAATGAAGATGGACGCAGACATACCAGCTTCTTTAAAGATCAATCGCCGATCTTAGGGCGGACTCTATACACCGGTATTCGTTTTGACTTTGGTGGTTAATCAACCAAAAAACTAAGGATTAGGGGCCAGACAGATTGATATTATTTTTTAAGACAATATCATGATGGTGGCCCCTGACTTTATTAAAGGATCTTTGCTACTTCGATTCTTGTTTACACTCATTAAACTTTTCGATAAATGGCCAATGGTCCTGTTGCTTGCTCAGTGGGCATTATTTCCATCGTGGTAACATTGACATGGGCAGGCGTATTGGCTAACCACAACACCGTATCTGCTATATCTTGAGCGCTTAATGCCACTGTTTGCTGATAGACACCATCAGCCCGCAGTTGATCGTTTTTAAAACGCACCATAGAAAATTCAGTTTCAGCATTACCGGGTTCAATATTAGTCACTCTAATACCTGTACCCAATAAATCAGCCCGAATAGCTAATGAAAACTGTCTGACAAAAGCCTTGCTAGCACAATAAACATGACCACCAGGATAAGGCCAATTACCCGCTACTGAACCAATATTAATAATGTAACCACTGGCTTGCTGTTTCATTTTGGGCAATACCGTTCTGGTGCAATACATTAAACCTTTAATATTGGTATCAACCATTTTATCCCAATCATCGAGATCGGTTTGATCAGCAGGCTCCAAGCCTAAAGCGAGCCCAGCATTATTGAGTAATACATCAATATTAGAAAACGATGCGGGTAAGGTATTAAAGGCATTTTCAACCGCTTGGCGATCAGTAATATCAAAACCACAGATATGAACCTGTTCTGGCCCGCCCAGCTCTAACTGCAAATTAGCTAAGCGCTGTTGGCGTCGTCCAGTAAGAATTAATTTCCAGCCATGGCTTGCAAACGTGCGAGCACAGGCCTCGCCAAACCCAGATGTTGCACCCGTAATCATAATTGTTTTCATTGTTTTCTTCTTATCGTGGACGTTTAGCTAGAATGTCTAATGCGGCGATGCGGTATGCTTCTGCCAAGGTGGGGAAGTTAAATGTACTTTCGATGAAGATATCGACATCCGCATCACATAACATTGCCATTTGACCGATGTGAACCACTTCTGTTGAACCTTCACCTGCTAACATCACACCAAGAATCTTTTTACCTTGTGCATCAGCGACAATTTTCAATATACCTTCGGTATTGCCTGAAATAAGGCCACGTGCGACTTCAGAAAACTTAGCCATACCAACAATGATATCGCCGTGTTGCTGACGCGCTTGATTCTCAGTCAAACCGACAGAGGACAATTCAGGAATTGAATAAATCCCCGCCGGGATCAGTTGACTCATTTTACCAATTTTAATACCTAAATCATTACACGAGGCACGGCGTCCTTGCTCCATTGAGGCTGAGGCCAGCGATGGCGGTCCAATCACGTCACCTGCGGCGTATATGTTAGCAATAGCAGTTCGAAGATTCTCATCGACACTGATCAGCCCCTTATCATTAATTGCTAAACCTGCATTTTCAAGTTGTAAAGCATTAACATTAGCTAAGCGACCTGCAGCACACAATAATTTTTGACTACGAATTATCGTGCCATCAGCACATTCTGTAACCACTTCACTTAGGCCATCCCAGTAGACTTTTTCAACATTTTGATTACCTATCCATGTACCACCCATTTGTTTGAAAGCTTCGACAAAAGTAGCGGTCATATCGCCATCTAAGAAACCTAGCGGTGTTGGATAACGATCGACCATAGTCACGTTCACACCCAAAGCTTGAAAAATACTGGCATATTCACTAGCAATAACTCCCCCGCCTAATACAGTAAGGCTTGAAGGTAAATATAACATTGATAAAATTGAGTCACTATCAAAAATATGTTCATGATCGATAGGAATGTTATCCGGAGTTCGCGGATAAGAACCCACGGCAATAATAATGGTCTTGGCGCGTACAGTAGTAACTTTGCCACCCACTTTGGTAATTTTTATTGTTACATTATCAACAAAACTGGCACGTCCGTGGATCCGTTCGACATTATTACGATCCATTTGCTCCCGCATATACTTGTCATGCGATTTAAGTACCTCATCTAGACGATCGATCAAGGTGACCATTTCGGTATCTTCACCAAGATCAAAATCAGCTAGTGCTGCATTTTGCCGCATATTTTTGACACGAAGCGCATTCTCACGCAATGTTTTAGAAGGAATAGTACCGCGGTGCACGCAGGCGCCACCAAACAAACTATCAAGTTCGACAATAGCGACATGCTTGCCAGCTTTAGCGGCTTGCACGGCAGATTTTTGACCCGCTGGACCACTGCCAATAACTAACATATCGTAATTAAACTCGGTATTGCTCATGATGATAATCCTTCTAAACGCGCTGTAATTACATCGGTCTTATTTAACAAGTTTTCCACTTCATCTTGATAAAGATTAAGAGGCGTAAGGGCTGGCAGAACAAATAAGACTTTTTTATCTATGATTTCATCTGTCAACATAAAAGTGGCAAATCTAGAACCGACGATAACTTGAGCAGCTTGTGCACTTAGCGTTAAAATCTGATCATCACTCCTATAGGCACTGATAGCTTCGATGACTAAGGTCGGCATTTTCCAAGAATTAACAACCTTTTCACTAAGTCGATGACAGTAGTTATTTTCAAGTTGGCGAATATCTTGTTCGGTTAATTTTATTTGCTGTTTTTTTGCCAATTCGATGATGGTCTGCAATATTGCGGGACGACCAATCGAGTGAAGCAGACCCGCTAGAAAAGCAACCTCAACATTGCTTCTGCAATGTCGTGCCACTTCTTTTGCCCACAAAGAGGTTGCTAAAGCATGGCGCCAAACACCAGCCACATATTCCTCATAACCCGGCGTGTTAAACATTTTAGAGCCAATAGCAGCCGTTAATGAAATTTCACTTATCACGCCCATACCTAATCTTGCGATAGCTTGTTGTAGTGAGACTAAATTTGACATCGGAGTATATGCTGAGGAGTTAGCAATTCGCATAACATGAGCTGCTAAAGATTGATCACTTTGTATCAATTTGGCCATTTCAGTGGCATCTGAATCTGGATTTTGTGCCAATAATAATGCTTTATTTGCCACTTCTGACAACATAGGTACTTCAATACCTCCATCATTAATGAGTTGTTGTAATGGCTCAGCCAATAATTTCGCCTGGCTAGATAAGCTATACTCTTCTATATTCATAACATGATTCCATTAACTTTTTTATTTAAACTGAAGAATAGTGAGCAATTAATATTGCCTTATAAAAAAGTTTAAGCACCTTCTGAAAAAACTATCGTCCGACGACCAGAAATAATAATGCGGTGTTCAATATGGGCTTTAACAGCACGAGCTAAAACGAGGCGTTCTATATCCTTGCCGATCATCACTAAGTCTTCTGGACTATTATCATGCATCACTCGTTCAACTCCTTGTTCGATAATTGGACCTTCATCTAGATCCGCCGTCGCATAGTGTGAAGTTGCTCCAATAATTTTCACACCACGTGCATAAGCTTGATGATACGGTTTTGCTCCTTGAAATGCCGGCAAAAATCCATGGTGAATATTAATGACTTGACCCGCATGCTGCTGGACAAAAGCTTCAGATAGGATCTGCATGTAACGAGCCATAACAATCAAATCAATTTTATAATCAGCAAGTAAGCCGTTAATTTGAGCTTCTTGTTGGCTTTTAGTCTCTTTACTAATAGGCAGATGATAAAATGGTTTATTGAATTGCTTTGCCATGCCTTCAAGATCATTGTGATTTGCAATAATCAGCGGGATCTCACACTTCAGCTCACCTTCTAATTCTCGTAACAATAAATCATAAGGGCAATGTGATGCACGCGTGACCAGTAAGGCAACACGATATGGTTGATCTGAATAACGTACCGACCAAGTTAAACCTAAACTTTTAGCAAATTCAGTGAAATGTTGTTCTAATATTAGCCGGTCTGACTGGGTATTATTCTCTAATTTTATTCGCATAAAATACTGAGCATCCTGCACATCAGTATACTGTTGGCAATGCAAAATATTAAAATCTCGTTCTGCAAAAAAACTCGTTATGCCTGCGACTAAACCTTTTTGATCTGAGCACTGAATAAGAAAAACAATGGCGTTCATAAATCCATATTACCTTCATACATATATAATTAATCGTATCCTAGCATTTTTGTTCACACTCATGAATACTCAGTGTATTTATCAGCTCGGCCTTTAACTTGATCAATGGGATATTTAAGTGTATTTTTATCGATTTTAACTGCCAATGCTTTATTGATATCTACACCAAGATCATGGCAGAGATAAGCTAAATAAGCAGCCACATCTGCCAGTTCATCTTCCAGAGCTTGTCTTTTAGTTGACTGTAGTTGAGCTTTAATTTCATCATTTGTTTTCCATTGAAACCATTCTAATAACTCAGAAGCTTCAATAGACAATGAAATAGCTAAGTCCTTTGGGTTATGAAACTGTTGCCAGTCGCGGTCGCTTCGAAATGAAATCAGCTTTTCTAATATTTCAGGTTTAAGCATAATCAAAAAACTCTGTTATTGTTGTTAAAAATTGTTGTGGCGCATCAGCATGTACCCAGTGTCCTGCGTTTTTAATAGTGGTAAGTTGTGCAAGTGGGAAGCGGCTTTTAATTAAATCTTCATCCTCGCTACTAATATAGTTAGATTGTCCACCTCGAATGAAACAGCTTGGAATAAGACTCGCTTCACTTTCACATACTGCAGCAAGAAATTCTGGATAATTATCATATAAAGCCTGTAAATTAATTCGCCAGTCGAGTTGCTCACCATTTAAGTTCAAGTTCATTAATAAAAATTGTCGTACTGCTTTGTTTGGCAAGGCTAATTTTAATGCATTATCTACTTGATTACGACTTGAGTACAACGATAAGTTAATAGCGAGTAACGCTTTAAATATTGCACTATGTTCATCAGGATATTGCTTAGGTGCGATATCTACTACCACCATTCTTCGCAGCCATTGAGGATAACGCAGACTAAAGTCCATCGCTACTTTACCACCAATTGAATGGCCCATAATATCGACTTTCTTTAAATTTAACTCTTGTAATAATTGAACTAAGTCATCAGACATCAGGGCATATGTTTGTTCTGAACAGTGAGGAGAACGACCGTGATTGCGTAAATCGACGGTTATTACAAGAGCCTGTGTTGCTAATTGTTTGGCTAAACTTCGCCAATTATCAGCCGATCCAAACAAGCCATGCAAAATAACTATAGGTTGGCCGGTACCAAAAGTTTGATGACTCAATTTCATTGAATGAATGCTTTATTACTGTGACTGTTTATAATAGTGTTATTTTTTGATGATTGGAGATATTTAGGTGGAAGATGAAACTGTTTTAGTAATGATAGTTCAACAGTATGCAAGTAAATATGGCATTACTTTTAGCTCTAAACATTTGGATGATCCCGATAAAAAAGCAAAACTTATTAGCTTGATTCAAGAGTCACTTGCTGGAAAACGAGGCGCTGTCACAGATGATGATCTTGTTTAAATAAAACTGAGCATGTTTAAATAAAAAGGCCACCTTTAATAAGGTGGCCTTTTTGATCCATTGAGTTAAAATCAAAACTAATCTACTAATTTTTCAAATACTAAACTGGCATTAGTGCCACCAAAACCAAAGCTATTAGACATTACTGTTTTTAAACCCGCGTTGTCTTTACGTTGACGAATAATTGGAATGCCGGTTGCTTCTGGATCAAGATTATCAATATTGGCAGAGGCTGCAATAAAATCATTTTCCATCATTAATAAGCAATATATGGCTTCTTGAACACCTGCAGCGCCTAATGAGTGCCCTGATAAGGACTTAGTTGAACCTACGGTAGGGACATTGTCACCAAATGCTTTTTTAACCGCTCCTAGTTCCGCTAAATCGCCAACGGGAGTACTGGTACCATGAGCATTGATATAATCAATGGGCGCTTTAACCGTCGATGTTGCTAGTTGCATACAACGCACAGCGCCTTCACCTGAAGGAGCCACCATATCGTATCCATCTGATGTTGCTGCATACCCAGTTAATTCAGCATAAATTTTGGCACCACGAGCCTTAGCGTGTTCATACTCTTCTAAGACAAGTACACCACCACCGCCAGCGATAACAAAACCATCACGGTCAGCATCATAGGCTCGTGATGCTTTTTCTGGTGAGTTATTATATTTTGTAGATAAGGCACCCATAGCGTCAAACAAAGAACTCATTGTCCAATGTTCTTCTTCAGCACCTCCGGCAAATACAATATCTTGTTTGCCCAGTTGAATTTGTTCCATCGCATTACCTATGCAATGAGCACTTGTAGCACAAGCAGATGACATTGAATAATTGACACCTTTTATCTTGAAGGGTGTTGCTAAACAAGCCGAAGTTGTACTGCCCATCACTTGTGTCACTCGATAAGGACCAACACGCTTAATGCCTTTTTCCCGTAATATATCAGCTGCTTCAACTTGATTGGATGATGATGCTCCGCCCGAGCCCATAACTAGTCCGGTACGTGGATTTGATACTTGTTGTTCGCTCAAACCAGAATCATCAATCGCTTGTTTCATTGAAATGTAGGCATAAGCGGCTGCATCTCCCATAAAACGAAGGACTTTGCGATCGATATGTTGTTTAAAATCAATATCAACACTACCTGCAACATGACTACGAAAACCCATATCAGCATATTCTTGTTTAAAACGAATACCTGAACGGCCGATACGTAAAGATTCCGTGACTGTTTCTGCATCTAAACCCAAACAAGATGTTATACCTAAACCTGTGACAACTACACGTTTCATCGCTATTTCCTAAAAATCTTCAGTAGAAGTAAATAGACCTACTTTAAGGTCTTTGGCACTGTATATTTCGCGACCATCAACCGAGACAGTACCATCGGCTATAGCTAGCACTAACTTACGAGCGATGACACGTTTTAAATCTAATTTATAGGTGACCTTTGTTGCTGTGGGTAATACTTGTCCAGAAAACTTTACTTCTCCTGATCCTAAAGCACGACCACGGCCTGGATTACCCCCCCAACCTAGGAAAAAACCAAGTAATTGCCACATCGCATCTAATCCTAAACATCCCGGCATAACAGGATCCCCTGGAAAATGGCAATCAAAAAACCATAAATCTGGCGTAATATCTAATTCGGCAATCACTTCACCTTTGCCGTATTTACCCCCTTGATCAGATATATGAATAATTCGATCTATCATCAACATATTTGGGGTGGGTAATTGTGCATTGCCAGGACCGAATAATTCGCCTCGTCCGCATTGCAAAAGCTCTTGATATGAAAATGATGACTGTTTACTCATAGGGTCTTCTTTAAAAACGCCTCAAATTAGGCAATTGATTTATGATATCACGACCTAGGAAAACTAAAAAGTAACATAGGTAATTTCAAATATCAGATATAAAAAAGCCACTAAAAATTAGTGGCTTTTTACTGACTGTTTCTTTATTTATTATTTACTAGTACTGGCTAAATTAGTGGCTGCCTCAGGTAATGCGACATTTAATGACCGCACCAAAACACCCATACTGTTTAAGACTCGATACATAGCAAACAACTCATCATATTGCGCATTAACTAAAGCTTGGCGCGAGCCAAAAACTTCATTTTGAGAATCTAACAAATCTAATAGGGTACGTTGACCCAGACTAAATTGCTGTTGGTACGCATCACGTGAATTCTCACTAGCGTCAACATGCAACTGAAAAAAGCTCATTTGATTAGTCACTACTTTTAATGCATTCCATGACAAACGAACGCTTTGTTCAACTTCGCGATAAGTGTTACTACGCGTTTCTGAAGCTTGATTAATTAAGTAGCCAGTCTCTTGACGACGGGCCTTATCTCTGCCGCCATTGAGTAAGTTGTAACGTAAACGAAACATGGCAGTTACATCATTATTATGACCATCAATACCATCAAGATCGTTATTTGCTGTTGCGCCAAGCTCAAAATCAACACGAGGATAAAATGGCGCTAAAGCTGTCTCATGTTGGGCATTGGCTGATTCAACATCTGCATCTGCAGATTTTAAAGTAGGATGATTGTCTAACCCATAACTTATCGCTTCATCTAAAGTAGCTGGAATAATATCAGTGGGGGTTTCTGGCTGTGTTAAAGATTCACTAATTAAACCAACTACACGAAAATAAGCTGTTTCTGCATCTAACAAATTGGCTTGTTCTGCAATTTTATTGGCCATGGCTAGCGCTTTTCGGCCTTCGCTTTGCTGCATATCAGAGCGGCGTCCTACGCCACGGTCACTACGTAATTTAATCTGATCATGAGTACGTTCGTGGGCTTCTAAATTAGTAGTTGCCAACTCAAGTAGTTTTTGGGTGCGTAGTACATTTAGATAAGCCTCAGCAGCTTCTAATGCTGTATTTTCTGCAGAACTATACACAGTATATGCACTGCTGTCTGATCTTGCTGTTTGGCGGCGTACTTCATTTTTAGTCTGCAGACCATCAAATAACATTTGACGTAAATTTAGACTTGCTTCATCACGATTCAGTCCAACACTTTCATGTGTTGTGCCATTTTGTCTAGTTATCACATTATCAGTTGATTCATAACCCGTGCCCACGGCCAAATCAATAGTAGGAAAGTAGCCTGCACGCACTTGATTTACTTCTTCTGCAACTGCATTACGCTGATTACTAACAGCCAGCACATCGGGGTTAGTTTTCATCGTAGCATCAATAGCTTCTTCAATAGTTGTCGCAAACGATGTGGAGGCAAAACCCAGATATAAGGTGATAGCGGTAAGTTTTTTTATTATTTTTATTTTCATTATTTGAACCTTCTTTTTCATAAATTAACTGGCATAAATCAATTTGCGACCTGAGTATTGACTCCATAATACATACATACTATTCTTATAAGAAATTTAACGCAAATCTCTAAAAAATATAGCTAGGGAAAGTCGATCTGAAATCGTCATTTTGTGAAAAACTGTCGTCAAATGAGCTTTTACAGTGCGTTCTGATATTACCATTTGATTAGCGATCATTTTGTTGGTGGCTCCATGGCTTACTAATGTGGCTACTTCGTGTTCTTTGGGTGTTAGTGAAGCCAAGGCCATATGCTGCTGTTCAGTCATAGCCGGCACAACAACCTGATTTAATTCATCGATCAAACCCGATATAACATGTCGTTCAATCCATACCTCACCATGCAATATTCCTTCTATTGCAAAATCCAACTTTTGAAGTGGTAGTTGCTGATCAAAATAACCTCGTGCACCGAGCTTGAGTAATGCAATTTGGCCAGTTATAGCGCGTCCGTGGCCAATCACTAATATCCGGCTAGTAGGACTTGCCGACTTAATCAATGTTATCGATGAGATTGGTTTGTCTTCAATTAAGTCTTCATGACACAAGATAAGATCTGGTTGCGCTTTATCAATGGCAACCATTAAATCTGTTATCGACTGACAATACTTCGCATTATAGTGTTTGGACAAATCTTTGATATTTGCATCAGCCATGCCTTCAGTAGAGATAGCTATATATACCGTCTTTTTTAATGACACAGGAACTTCCCTCTCATCGTTCAAAATCATCGCTCTCTTAAGGCCTCATTTTTAGCTTTAAAGATCGGTTTCAGTAGATAATCTAGCACTGTTTTTTTACCCGTGAGTATATCTACTGTCGTTGTCATTCCAGGAATGATATTCAATTTAACATCTTTGTGAACAATATAATTTTTATCGGTACGTAAATAAATCAAATAAAAACTTTCGTCTTTATCATCTTTAATTGTGTCAGCGCTTATTCGTTCTAATTTAGCAGGTAAACCACCATAAATTGAAAAATCATAGGCGGTTAGTTTAACCATCGCTTCTTGGCCAGGACGTAAAAACGCAATGTCTGAAGGTCTAATCTTAGCTTCAATCAATAAATTGTCTTCTATCGGCACAATTTCTAGCAAATCCATACCCGGCTGAATAATGCCACCGACCGTATTAATTTTTAATTGTTTTATGGTGCCTTTTAATGGTGATCGTACCTGAGTCCGTGTCACCCGATCTTTTGCAGAAAATATTGTTTCTTTGACTCTGCTCAGTTCAGCATTGACTTCTGAAAACTGAGTTGCCGCATCCGTTTTAAATTGAATCGTTTGTTCTTTCACTTTTTGTTGCGCTTCACTTAATGCAGACTGCGTGCGGGGAATGGCCAAGCGATTTGCTTCCATCTCGCCATATAATTGATTGACTGTTCGCTTCAAACGTAACACTTCCACTTCCGATATTACGCCCACATCCACCAATGGTTCGGACATTTTTAATTCTTTATCGCTGAGTTTATAACCTTGTACTAATTGTGACTGTTTTGCTCGTCGTTCTATCAATTCTTGCCTGCGCTGTGCTAATTGTTGTTTTAATACTTGCAGCGCTGAGTGCAATTCACGTTGCCTTGACAAATATAATGACTTTTCATTGGTTGCTAATATTTGATTAGCAGTCACCACTTCTTCTGGCACAATAAAGTCAACACCATCACTTTCAGCTTTCAACCGTGAACTGCGTGCTAGAAGTTCATAATATTTGAGCTCAGTTTCTCTCACTGATGATGAAAAGCGAGTATCATCAATTTTTAATAAAACCTGATCTTTCTCAACGACTTGCCCCTCAGCAACCATAACATCAGCCAGTATTCCACCTTCTAAATTCTGTATTACTTGAATTTTACTTGAAGGTATAACCTTGCCCTCACCTCTAGTCACTTCATCGAGGTTAGTCTCATATGCCCACCAACCAGCTGCAATAAAAAAGGCAAGACTCAATATTAATAGTGAATGTCCTGCACGATGTGCTGATTCTAATGTTGCAGCACTGACTTCTGACATAAACTCAGCATCATCTGGATGGGTACGATTTAACCGTGCCATAAAGCTACCCCCTTGTCACTTTAATATGGCCGCTCTTAAGAGCAGCAAGGATCTGTTCGCGGGGACCATCGGCGACTAAGAGTCCCTGATCCATGACGATAATTCTATCCACCAAACTAAGTAAAGAAGCTTTATGAGTTACTAATATCATGGTTTTATCTGCTAAGTGAGATTTCAAATTTAATTTAAATTGATCTTCTGTACTGTTGTCCATTGCATTTGTCGGTTCATCCAACACTAATACGGGTGCATTTTGCAACAATGCTCGCGCAATCGCAACACTTTGTCGCTGACCGCCAGAAAGTCCTTCTCCACGTTCCCCAACTGGCAAATCAAAACCAGCCGGATGACGATTAACAAACTCTGTAACACCAGCGATTTCAGCTGCTTTAATGACAGCCTCATCATCAGAAAATGGTGCACCCATAACTATATTGTCACGAATACTGCCAAAAAACAGTACTACATCTTGCGGTGCATAACCTATATTCCTTCGTAAGTCGACTGGATCAATTTGTCTAATATCGGTTCCATCGAATAATATCGATCCATCTAAGGGTTCGTATAAACCTAATAGTAGTTTTTCAATAGAGCTTTTACCTGAACCAATACGACCTATGAAGGCGACTTTCTCACCTTGTTTGATAGTAAAGCTCACTTCAGTCAATGCATCCATAGGTTGTTCAGGATACCGGAAAGATACTTTTTTGAATTCAATATTGCCGTTAAAGTCTGGCCGATGCAAAAACTCTCTACCTGATGGTCGCTCTACAGGAAGACTCATCAAATTATTTAGTGAACTTAAAGCCGCTTTAGATTGATGGTAGCGGGTTAAAATCCCGGCCACCTGACCCATTGGCGCTAAAGCCCTACCCGTTAAAATAGTACTCGCAATCAAGGCGCCCATTGTTATATCGCCTTCTGATATTTTATATACACCAAACACCACGACACTGACTGAGGCCATTTGTTGTAAAAATGACGTGAAATTGACGGCCGTTGAAGACAATATGCGAGCTCTTTGGCTGTATTTGGCAATAAAGCCTATTGTTTGTTCCCATTTACGCTGGATCTGTGATTCAGCACCAATGCTCTTAATAGTCTCTAAGCCCGTTAACGTCTCAATTAAGGTTGCGCTTTTTTGTCCCGAATGGCGAAATAAATTTTGAATTGTTTTGCTAAGCGGAACCTGAATGATAAGACTGACTATAATACCTAGTGGAATCGCCACTAATGGCACATAAGCTAATTCACCTGATATCGTCCAGATAACAAAGATAAATAAGAACATAAAGGGCAAGTCAATAAGAGTAGTTAAGGTAGCAGAAGTAAAAAATTCTCGAAACGATTCAAACTCGTGCATGTTGTTGGCAAATGAACCGACAGAATTTGACCGAGAGGCCATTTTAATGCCCATTACTTTTTCAAAAATTGTTGCAGATAAAATTACAGCTGCTTTTTTACCGGCCATATCAATAAAGTAACCACGTAATGATCGTAGTAATAAATCGAAAATAAACACGGTTGCTATACCAATTGCCAACACCCATAAGGTTTCAATAGCACGATTAGGTACAACCCGATCATAAACATTCATTACAAATAGCGGTGAGGCTAGTGCAAAAGTATTGAGTAATATTGACGCAACAAACACTTCACCATATATCGGCCAAAAGCGTAATATTGTTCCCCAAAACCAATGTTTGGTCTTGGGTACTATTGATGATTCTGTTCGTTTATCAAACGAATGAACTGATTTTATAAAAATCGCATAACCAGCATAAATATCGCTTAGATCCTCCAAAGGGATCTCAGACTCTGCTTCACCTGTTTCAGGGAAAATAACCCTTGCCGTTTTCTCCTTGAACTCAAGCACAATGCAAGCATTACTATTTTCAAGTAATAATACAGCGGGTAAAACTAAATTAGAAATGCGCCGAACAGGACGTTTGACTATTTTTGATGTGAGGCCAGCTCGTTCAGCTGCACGTTCGAATAACTGAGGTGTTAACTTATTATCAACTAACGGTAAGCCATGAATTAACGAGTCTGCACTATGAGGTTTATTTAATAGCTTACTAAGTACGGTAAGACAATTAAGTAAGGGGTCATCTAACGAATTCTGACCGTCATCTGCTTGCCACTGTTTAGGATTTGTTTCTAATGGTGTTGGCTGTTCAGACATTCTTAATTTACTATCCTTTATACGTCATTCAGTTTAAGTATTTTTAAAATTGATGCGAACTTTATCACAAAATGATAAATTAGTATCGCAATTTAAAGAAGTTTGTTAGATTATGTATTATAGTAACAGGCATCATTGGTTCATTGATGATTCCAGTCCTTTATTTTTAGTGTCAATTTACACATAATAATCATGGATACAATAACTTCTAATTAACACTACAGGTACGAAATGGCCTACATAACACGGAATACATCTGGCGAAATCAATGCTTTTTATGAAACGCAACAATCTGCTCAACAAGAATACGTTTCTATAGATGATTTAGAACTCATTGAGTTTATCAAACTGTCAGCCTCACATACTGAGGCTAAATCAGCACTCACTATCTCAGATATCGAGCTGGTTCGAGTCCTCGAAGATCTAATTAATACTTTAATTAACAAAAATGTAATACATTTCACTGACTTGCCTCTGGCAGCACAAAGTAAACTATCCAATCGAGAAAATATACGTGGTCATCTAACCAGTCTAGATAATTTAATGGCAGATGACGAAGGTCTTTTGTAATAAATCAAACTTATATAAGCGCTAAGTTAAGTACCGGTGATATTGTTTAATATGAAATGCTATTAACAAATACGTTGAACTAAAAATAGGAGATGGCGGCGATGACAATACGCGTGGTTATCACTTCTAAGACAGACTTATGACTTGTTACACGCTCAATAATGATTGCTGTCCTAGAAATTTAGCTTAGTTAGCTTAAATTGGTGACTTCCGTGCCGCAAGATTACAATAATCAGCATAAACTGTTATTGCTGGCTAACTGAAAAATTAACAACTCATCTTGCTGATTCTTTTAGCGCACTAACGCAGACTTAAACTCTTCCTAATAAGGGCTGACGCACTACTTGATTGGTATATTCGCCACCAGGACCATAAGCGCTAGGAGCTACATCTCGACCACGTAAGATGTTCATTGCTTGCTGAAGGTATTGGCGATTAACATTAGCAATGCCCCCATTAACTTGATTATGTTCTCTGCAAGCTTTAGCTATTACTTTGAGTCCATCAACCATGGAGTTTAATATACGTGAATGTTGCTCAGTTTGATTGGCGATAAAGGCCGCTAAACCAACTTTGCCTGCCGAAAAACCTTCTGCTTGCAATATTGCTTCACGTTGACGGCCCAATTGTTCTAACTGAACAACGAAAGGCTGCTTTTGAGCAGTGACTTTAGTCATGGCATCAACATCAGAGTTTGTTAACATCTCACGTTCAGACTTAAGTATCGCAAGTAGCTTGGACGCGGTTGACTGTTCTGCTTGTAAAACACTATGTAACTGCTGTAATGAAGTCATTGTCATGGTATGTACCTAACCGAGCTGCTGCTCGAAATTAATCATATTATTGGCCAGTTCCGCAGGTTCAACATTGTAACTGCCTTCTGCAATAGCCGCCTTTAAAGATGATACCCGGTCAGCATCGACCGTTGGTGCTGCATCAGCTAAACTTTCTTGTATTGACTGCAACTGGGTTGCAGTATTAGTTAAGCTCAGGGTATCAACCGTGGACTCATTACTTTGTGTACTCAGTGTTTTATCAGTGCTAGTGTTCGTTTTAGCATTGATCTTCTGGGTTACATCTAGCCCTGGTTGGCCTGTTGTTTTTATCGTATTTATTTCTGACATTGTTGTTCTCCTTCACAGTCTGATAATTATATCGGCCAGAATTATAAAAACTTGAGTCTTTTAATCGTGTTGATTTACAAGGATACTTCTACAATACCTGGTCCGCCAACAATGCCTTCGACTATCCGTCTAGAGGTACTATTTTTCACTCTTACTCGTTGGCCTAAGGTGGCATCAGCTAAGGCTGTTCCACTCATTCTTACTTCCATTTGTCCGGCCATTGCCACCAGCATGATTTGCTCACCTCGATGCACTATATTCTGAGCATGAAGATTATTAGGTTTAATGACAGTACCGATTGAAATGGGACTTTTAAGTTGTTGACCAATGACTAAGTTAGGCTTGTTCAAATAGCCATATTGCAAGCTACCAATATCACGTTGCTGTAGCTTTATATCACTTTGTTTAAGTAAATGATTAGATGATAGCGGTTTAGTCGCGACCACCACCAATTTAAACACTTTTACCTTAATCGGTACATATATAGTCCATGCGACAGGGATGCTACATTTTACACCTATCGTCTGATTACCTAAATCAACAACAGCCTTCGTTGAAAATACATCTAAAGTGCCTTCACACGATTGTAAGCGTAAACGATCATCTAACGAATCCATTGCAATTTGAGGATTATCATAATTAGCTTGAGCTTTTTTAAGTGCATATTCGTAGGCTAGTTGTTCAATCTCATCTAGTCCCTGCAAAGGATCGGCCGATAGGTTGAATGATAAAAACACGCCACATAACGAGCTTACTGTTTGTTTCCAATTAATTACCATTACTCTACCCTCATTATTTATCATAATGCCATTTTTATGGCACAACGCTTATTTACAATGAAGGATGCAATTAACATGCCGGTATTTTATTTGGCTAGTATACTCATCATTAAGCTACAATTTATTTAGCTGAAATAACCCAGCTATAAGGCATCACATCCACCCTTTATCATCCGATATAATAAAACACCTATTATGACGCTTTTTTATGCACTAAATATTGCTTCGGGATCTAAGAACCAAAGCCCATCACATCGGCAGGCATCGGTATCACATTATTAGTTTCAGTAACCATATCTGATTTTGCACGCATCAAATTAGTACCCACGAAACCACCAAAACGATATACCCACGGATGTAATTCACTATTAATTATATCCACTTCTGCTTGTACCTGTTCAGCTGTTTTTAACACCGTCAATTTTTTTATATCTGCTGGTGCGGCTTTAATTAAAGCGGCATCATATTCTGCATTGAAGGTAGTGAAATAAAAACCATCATTAAATGAGGTCTCCGTTGTGATTTTCAAGCCATCAAAAGTGATAAACTCAGCGGCCACAACTTCGGCATCACCTCTTGAAAAGCCTTCAGCCGCCTGCACATCTTCCATTCGTAATTGAAACAAAGTGCCTGCAATGTCATAACCTAGCTGTTCATATTTAAACACCGTTTTATCTAATGACTGTGGTGTACCAAATTTATCTTTTTGACCTAAATTAACCAGCCTTGCCATTACACCCGTAGGCTGGATAATATTTACGTTGGCAATCCGCTCACGTGCAATATTAATAACTTCACTTTTAATCCAGTTCAACATCAACGGATTAATATTCAAATACCCCTCTGCTAGCCACGCTCGTGATTTTTCGCCTCTTCGCACATAAAATTGTTTGGCACCCATTGTTGCTGTTGTTTCACGCTCGTTACCTAAAATCAAGCCAGCAATAGTTTTATCTCCATTCAATAGCGTTAACGATAAGGCATCTCCACCTTCATCCATGCTATCAAGCCCTAGTAATGGATATTGTTCAGCTTTATTAGTCTTACGTTCAAGGATTTTAGTATCACTCAGATCAATCAATACCCGCTTGACTAAGTCAAAGTCTGCTGGGTAGTCCAGTCGTTCTTTTATAAACCAATCTTCGCCTTGTTTATAAACTGTAAATTCATCTTGGTTACTTTTAAATGTCAGAGTATCAACACTATTTAATTGCTCAAATAAAGTGGGGAACAATAAACCATCATCGTCATTGCTGTCGCTAGGATCTTGCAGCGTCAATAACATTAAAATCACCATTACCATGGTAATAATGAATAATACAGTGAGACTATTTAATTTTTTTATCATGTTTACAAACCTAGTAGAGTATCGAGTCTAACTTACTGCTGATGCCGACCTTTAGTACGTTTACGAACACGCATCCAGCCTGTGAGTACTGCCAAAAACGCAACAATTAAAGGGACAAGACCAATATTAAAGAATTTAAGTTGGGTATCTAATTTATCAATATCTTGACGTAAATTACCCTGTACTTCTCGCAGCTGCTGTTGTGTTTTGTTTTTCATTATCTGCAGGTCTGCAATTTCTTGCTGTTGCTCTTGATTCAACAATTGTTCACCGTTACCACTACGTTCAACTTGCATTCTGGCAATACGTTGATCCGTTTCTTTTAATATTTTTTGTAACTCGCGTTCTTTTGTCCGGTAGTTTTTTTCTGCCTCGCGCTGCAGATCTAAAACACGTTCAAATGGACGAGAAAAACCAACACGAGAGCGAACACTGATTAAACCTTCACTTCCGGTTAGCTCATCAATGGCATTAATGACAAAATCAATATTATTAGAGGTGCTGTAAGCAATCTGTTTTCCATAAAAGTCTTGTAATTGTACCCAAAACCTATCTTGCAACATATCAACGTCTGCAACTGCAATAACATCAATATCCTGCTTAGACTCACTCAAGTAGCCTGGCAGTATTTCTGCAATACCAGCTTTATTTATTAAACCCTCAGGAAAAGCTGATTTAACTGCACCTGAAACTCGAACAGCAATAGGATAACTGAGGCTGCCCGCTTGATACTTAGTTAATAGCGCCATCGGATCATTGCGGAATTGTACTACGCGTTTATCAACCATCATCGCTTCATTACTTGATGAAATGAGTGGTGAAAATTTGGTGGTAGCCCCTTCTATTATTTGAAAGCGACCGGCAGTTGCAACTTCTACCTTTTTTAAATGATTAGTGATGGCTTGATCCGCATTCATTTGGTCAGCAGGAATCGCTTGCCACAATACATAGTCAATGGGCTGATTATTGGTTCTTTCACCAAAATCAACTTTTATCGCTGTTTTTCGGTCAGCCACAACATCGGTAGGTGAGCGCTCGAAACCCCAGGATCTAAATAGGGTTGGCATATTTGAACTATGTGAAGCCAACATCGCATTCATTGGGTTATCAGGATCTTTTTCTGGAATGTCTATTTCAGCATAAGGATCAACGAATGCAATTAATTTACCGCCTGCCAAAACATACTGATCGATAGCATATAAAACACTGTCTTTTAATTCTTTAGGATGAATAACCATCAAAACTTCAATACTTGATGGAATGCGGTTAATAGCGATAGGTAACACTGACACATTAAACAATTGACGCAGTTCAGCCATTACAGCCCAAGGTTGAGGGCCATCGTCTGTGGGAGCATAACCTTTTAGTGGGTCATAACCTTCACCATCAACTGGCAAAGAACTAATAATACCAATCGTTTTTTTATCAGAACTAGACAGTTTATAAATTAGCTTTGTTAAATCATATTCAAGTACATCTTCTTTTTCTGGTTGGAAAAAGGAAACGCGCTCCACACCATCTAACAAGTTACTGCCTACTAAACCAAAATAGAGTTGATCGGTTTTGCCTTCGATTGGAACGGCTTGAAGACCATATTGGTCTGCACGTTGCTCATTATCAGAAAAGGGATCAGGATTGATCACTATCAATTTGATCATGCCATCCGCGGCACGCTGATACTCTTCTAATAACTCTTGAACTCGTTGAGCATAAGCTTTAACACTGGGTAACTCTTGAGCCACCTTATCTGAGTAATAAAATCTCAATGTAAGCGGTTCTTTTATTGACTGGATTATATTCAAAGTCCCTTTTGACAAGGTATATAAATTATCTTCAGTCAAATCGATACGTGCAGATTTCAAGTTGCCATTTGTAACAATGTTAAATGACAAAAACAGAATAACGGCCAATATTAGGCCTACGGTCGATAATAGTTGTTTCTTCATCTTGCTAAATTTCCTAATCGGCCTTACGGGCATTAACAACAACGGCATTTGCAAACAGCCATACTAGAATCACTGAAGCGAAATACAACATATCTCGAATATCAATAACCCCCTTTGAAATGGCGTCAAAATGAGTCAAAAAGCTGAAAGAACTCACAGCATGGATTAATGCTGTTGGTGCCCATCCACTGAAAAAGTCTAATACAATGCCATAACCACTTAATACAAAAATCAAACTGACAATCAAACTCAGTACAAAAGCAATTACCTGATTTTTAGTGGTCGCTGAGATACAAGCACCAATAGCTAAAAAGCCACCAGCCATCAATAGACTTCCCAGAAAACCAGCAAAAATAACGCCGTTATCAGGCGAACCTAAATAATTGACTGTAATCCACAATGGGAAATTTAATACCAAAGCTAAGCCTGTAAACGCCCATGCAGCTAAAAACTTACCTAACACCGCTTCAAATACGGATACTGGCAAGGTCATCAATAATTCAATCGAACCATTTTTACGTTCTTCTGACCATAAACGCATTGAAATGGCGGGAATTAATAAAATATAAATCCAAGGATGAACCGAGAAAAATGGATATAAATCAGCTTCACCACGCTCGAAGAAGTTGCCAACAAAAAAAGTTGAAAAACCGGTCAGCAATAAAAAAATAATTATAAAAACGTAGGCAACTGGCGTAGCAAAATAGCCACTGAGTTCACGTTTCATAATAAACCATATATTTCGCATATTCATTACATGCTACTCCGTAAACTGTCAGCTGAACCTGTTGTGATAGTTCGGAACACTTCATCTAAACGACCCTGTTCAGCATAAAGAGACTCTATTTCCCAGCCATTACCACGAATAGCTTGTGATAATTCAACAGTAATTTGTTGACTATTAGCGGGGTAAACACGAACTCCCCCTTTCGAGTTTAAAGCTTCGACACTCGCTACAAAATCAAGTTCGTTTAAAAATGTTGAAAAGGCCTCAGAATCAATATTTGCAACCGTAACACAGACCGCATTGTGATAACGAGACATGGCCTGAAGCTGACTAGGACTTCCATCAAATTTAACTTGACCGTTTGCAATGACGACATTGCGTGTACACAAGGCATTCACTTCTTCCAAGATATGAGTAGAAATAATGATCGCTTTATCGTCTGCCATCTCGTTAATTAGGGTGCGTACTTCATATTTTTGGTTTGGATCTAGACCATCGGTCGGTTCATCTAAAATCAAAACGGGCGGATTATGTAATATCGCTTGCGCTAAGCCAACACGACGTTTGTAACCCTTAGATAAGGTTTCAATTGGCTGGAACATAACATTTTTAATTTGAGCCCTTTCGGCAGCAGAGTCTACGGCGCGTTTTTTATCCAGACCTGTTATGCCACGAATATCCGCAATAAACCGTAAAAAACCATCTGGCGTCATGTCTGCATAAGCTGGCGCGCCTTCGGGCAGATAACCCAAACTAGCCTTAACAGCGATAGGATCAACCAACACATCATGACCACAAACTCGAACAGTACCTCGAGTAGGCATCAAGAATCCGGTAATCATTTTCATCGTGGTGGATTTACCCGCACCATTAGGTCCTAAAAAGCCTAAAACCTCACCTTTTTTGACTGAAAATGACACACCATCCACCGCTTTAATAGCACCAAAATGCTTAGCCAGATCTTCGATCTCAATTCTAAACGTCATAATAAAAGCATCTCCCCGCCCCATCAATATTGTTCGCAACCTTACATTATTCTGAGCTAAGCCACTACAAGTCAAGTCTCATTTTATTTTATCATCATGAGATTATTGCCATTATCGACTTATGGGAATAACCTACCTAATGTACTTACTTTACAATTAGGCAATACACCCAACATGGCATTCAAACATCTGATTCAACTTGCACGCGATATCGGCTACAACATTGTTAGTAATAATAATGCTAGTGATGGCCGTAAACTCGCTTTAAAATTTAGCGGGCTCTTTCTCACTGGTATTATTTTAGTACTAATAATCATCATGCTGTGGTGGGATCGAAGTCCTGATGATTTTGATCCTGTTGAACAAGCGACTCAGTATGCTACCCAAAATTCTCAACAATTGGTGACAGGTTATGTCTCAACTTTTACCTTGATTTCGCTTGCAAACTCATTATTAAATAAAGCCGGTGGTTATCTCAGTAACGATGTTATGCCACCATCGATTTGGATGGACAATGTACCTAACTTCGAGTTTGGTGTACTAATACAAATTCGTGATTATGCTCGTGCTTTGCGCAATGATATTAGTCGCTCACAATCTCAATCACTAGAAAATATTAATCTTGCGATTGCGGAACCACAATTTAATTTCAACTCAGAGTCATGGATGTTTCCTCCTACTGAAAGTGAGTATAGAAAAGGCATTAATGCCCTTGAATATTATCTAGCGCAGCTTAGTGATCCTGAACAAAATGACGCTCAGTTTTATGCTCGTGCAGATAATTTAGCCGCTTGGTTAGGGATTGTAGAAAAACGTCTGGGCAGTTTGTCACAGCGTTTGGCGGCAAGCGTAGGTCAAGTTCGCATTAACACTGACCTAGCGGGTGAGCCTGATGCCAACCAATCAACCCCTAGTGCTAACGAGCTAATCACCCAAACGCCTTGGGTGAAACTTGATGATATCTTTTATGAGACGCGTGGTTCCTCTTGGGCTTTAATTCACTTACTGAAAGCAGCTGAACACGATTTTTCTGATATTTTAGTCAAGAAAAATGCACTGATCAGTTTACGACAAATTATCCGTGAACTTGAAGCCAGCCAGGAAGCTATCTGGAGTCCAGTCATCTTAAATGGAAGTGGTTTTGGATTAAAGGCCAACCATTCATTAGTAATGGCTTCTTATATTTCCCGAGCTAATTCTGCTATAATTGATCTGCGTAATTTGCTCAGTCAGGGATAGGAACGGCCTGTTTATTACAAAGTGCCCATAAAAGTGCCCATAGATGGGCTCACTTAATATTAAGGAATTTAAGATCATGAAAAAATTAATACTTACAACTCTAATCGCTTCAACTTTATTCATCACAGCCTGTGACCAAAATGCAGATAGTACGGTTGATGCCGACAGTTCTATAATGGATCAAGCTGTAGAAATGACAGAAAAAGCTGCTAGCACCATGACTGAAAGCTCTTCAAATGCAGTTGATGCAACTAAAGAAATGGCTGCTGATGCTGTCGAAAGCACATCTGAAATGGCTAATGATGCTGTTAAAAGCGGTTCCGAAATGGTTGACACTGCTGTTGATACAGCATCAGATGTTGTTGATAGCGCTAGCGATATGCTCGATAGTGCAGTAGATGCAGCCACCAAAGCTGCGCAAGATGCAGATAATTCAACTGATACAATGACTGAAATGCCGGCGATGGATAGTGACGCCGATATGGATGCTATGAAAAAAGCAGCTGCAGATATGGAAAAACATTAATCTCTTGAGATTTAAAGCAAGTCATATTTAGCGATAAATCTAATCAAAAAGCCCTAAGACTTACGTCTTACGGGCTTTTTTTTATATCTAACATTTCACTTTATTACATCAGCATAAAACAGCTGTTGACCTGAAATTCTGAAGTTCTCAATGATAGTTTGCCCTTCCTCGCTGGTAACAAAATCTATATATTTTTTTGCTAAGTTATAGTTTGCATGAGTATGTTTTTCAGGATTAACCGCCATCACATGGTAAGGGTTAAAGAGGGCCTCATCATCTTCAAAGATTACTTTTAAGCTCATCTTGTCAGCATAAGCAATTTGAGTTCCGCGATCAGTCAAGGTATAGGCTTGTTTTTCATCAGCAATTTTTAATACTGCACCCATTCCTTGGCCCGCTTGAATATACCAATTACCATCGGGGATTACATCTGCTGCAAGCCATAATTGTTTTTCTTTTTTATGTGTACCTGAATCGTCACCACGTGAAACAAAAGCGGCTTTCATTTTATCAATCATTTGAAATGCCTCATTGGCTGATATAGCCAGACTAATTCCTGCGGGATCGTTACTGGCACCGACAATAACAAAATCATTGTGCATAACTGCCTGGCGATCGATAAAGTCACCTTGCCTGACATATACCAGCTCAGCGGCTGGTGCATGAACAAAAACAACATCAACATCGCCATTACTGCCTATTTTTAAGGCTTTCCCTGTACCCACAGCAATAACGTCAACTTTAACATTGTATTTAGCCTCAAACGCCAGGTCTAATATTGCCAATAAGCCAGAATTTTCAGTACTGGTTGTTGTGGACATTTTTAAATGTTCTACCGCTTGCACAGTCACCGAAATCTGTAAGATTGTAAGGATACAAATTAGCGATAGCCATTTTTTAAAAATCATTATATTTTCCTAAATATTATTGCGGAGTAGATAAATCGTATCGCAGGTTAACTTGTTTTACTGGACTATCATAAACATGCTGGAAGCAGCCTTATTGGCTGAAGCCTATTAGTTTTAGTCACAATAAGCTATAACTTTCGTACCCAATGCCCTGATTTTCCACCCACTTTTTCAAGCAAACAAATATCGGTCATCACCATGCCACGGTCAACCGCTTTACACATATCATAAATAGTCAACAAGCCAATTTGAACAGCTGTTAACGCTTCCATTTCTACACCCGTCTGACCGCTAGTTTCAACTTGGGCTCGACACTTCACAGCAACATTATTTTCTAAGATCTTGAAATCAACTGTGACTTTAGTTAAGGCCAGTGGATGACAAAGCGGAATTAGTTCAGAGCAACGTTTAGCTGCCATGATGCCGGCGATACGAGCAATTCCCAGAACATCACCTTTTTTGTGAGTACCTTGTTTTATCAAGGCAAGTGTTTCATCAAGCATCAATATTTGACCTTCTGCAACAGCAACACGTTTAGTAATTTGCTTGGCGCCAACATCAACCATATGAGCTTCACCCGCTTGATTAAAATGCGTTAAATCTGTCATAAGTGGTATCCTTTTAATTTTAAATTAGTGAAACAATTAACCAAATGAGCATTCAAGTCAAATTTTTTGCCAGTCTTCGTGAAACAGTGGGTATTGGCGATATTAATATTAATCATGTTAGCAGTGCAGGTGAAGTATGGGATCTAGCGACAGACAAAGCCGAACGGCCGCTGAATGTACTGGTCGCGATTAACCTTGAATATGCTCAATTTGATAGTCTGGTCAATGACGGTGATGAAGTCGCTTTTTTTCCACCTGTTACCGGCGGCTAACATGTCTAATTATATCGAACCACTCTCCTTTGACCCCTGGCAAGCTATTGTTAAACATCAACAACAGGCTGACATTGCAACCAAGTTTGGAGCTACAGCGACCTTTATTGGCTCAATGCGTGACTTTAATGAGAATGTTGATGTCTCACTTATGTATCTGGAACATTACCCTGCAATGACACAAGGTTATTTAGATAAATTAGAGCAACAAGCCAAACAGCGTTGGAATTTGCTTGATACTTTAATCATTCATCGTGTTGGTGAAATCAATCCTGCCGATCCGATCGTGTTGATTGCATGTTGGTCTGCTCATCGTCGAGCAGCACTTGACGCCTGTAGCTGGTTAATTGAAGAACTCAAACATCAGGCACCTTTCTGGAAAAAAGAAACTACAAAAAATGGCGAACGCTGGGTAGCAAAAAATACAGATGGACTGTAGTAAAAATTGTTAACTGTTTTGAGACATCCCTGCCTTATCTATCCGTATCAATAGATACTGATAAAATATTATTGATAAGATTAGGGTTGACGTTTTTTCAGGTTAGAATGCTGATTTTCTAAACGTCTCTTTTTAACTAATTGCTCATTAGTTAATTTTTTCTTCTTATCCTTGAACGGATTATCACTCATTTTAAATTCAATCATTATGGGTGTTCCGTGCAATTTCAACACCTCGCGAAAAGTATTTTCTAAATACTTCATATAACTTCTTGGCGTTTTATTAGTTTGGTTTCCATGAATGATAATACGTGGTGGGTTTTTGCCACCAAGATGAGCATAACGGAATTTAATTCTGCGACCATTGACCATTGGTGGCTGATGATCAGCTACCGCATCCTCTAATACCCTTGTTAAACGTGGTGTTGGTATTTGTGCCATTGCCGATTCATAAGCTTGTTTAACTGACTTAAATAACAAACCTACGCCACTACCATGTAGCGCAGAAATAAAGTGAGTATTGGCAAAGTTTAAAAAGGGGATACGTCGTTCAATATTGGTTGTAACCCAATCGCGTTCACCTTTTTCTAAACCATCCCATTTATTTACCGCAATGACTAATGCGCGACCACTTTGTAGAATCAATCCAGCGAGATGGAGATCTTGTTCCACAATGCCATCGTGTGCATCTAACACTAACAACACGACATTCGCTTCTTCTAAAGCCTGTAATGTTTTAACAATACTGAATTTTTCTAACATTTCCGAAACTTTAGAGCGCCTACGAACACCAGCAGTATCAATTAGCGTATAACGCGTACCATCTTTTTCGAATGGAATATGAATACTATCGCGTGTGGTACCAGGTTCATCAAATGCGACAACGCGTTCCTCCCCCATAATGCGATTGATTAAGGTTGATTTACCTACATTCGGCCGCCCTAATACCGCAAGGCGAATACCCATTCTAGTTTCTTCATTTTCTTCTGGTTCTTCACTTTCAACGACAAGTGCTGCAGGAAGAATATCAGTAACTGCATTTAATAGATTTGCCGTACCTCGGCCTTGAGATGCTGAGATAACTTGTGGTTCACCCAAACCTAAGGCGTAAAAATCTGACGCTATAAGATCTCGCTGTTCACCTTCTGACTTATTTATTACTAGAATTATAGGCTTATCAATATTACGTAAAGTATTGACAATATTATGGTCGTCAGATGTTATTCCAGCTCGGCCATCAACCAAAAATAAGACTAAATCAGCTTCTTGTATTGCAAGATCGGCTTGTTTACGCATTAAATCTGACATACTGTCTGATTCTACAGTCATACCACCAGTATCGATTAATATAAAGTCACAGCCATCGCTCTTAACCGTGCCATAAATTCTATCGCGAGTTAAGCCTGAGAAATCAGCCACTAAGGCATCTCTACTTTTAGTCAAACGATTAAATAGGGTTGATTTTCCTACATTAGGTCGGCCTACTAAGGCAATAACTGACTTCATATTATTGGATCCGGAATGCGGTTAGTTGACCATCAGCGGCCATAATAAAAACCAAATCATCACTGACGACAGGTTTACTACGAATAGCGCTATCAGTGAGTTTGACTCGTGCTGTAAAACGACCATTTTCTCGTGAAAGCCAATGCACATACCCTTCTAAGTCACCAACAATAACATTTTCACCAACCACTACCGGTGCTGTTAGCTCGCGTCGTAATAATCGAGTTTGTCGCCAAAGCGCATCGCCTGAACCGTCTTGTAAGGCCCAAACATTGCCTACATCATCGCTAATATAAACTGCATCACCAACCGCTACATCTAAACCTGAGTGTGAAGACATTTCACGTCCCCATAGTACAGAGCCATCATCGAGTGATAATGCAGCCATTCGGCCATGATAAGCCACAACATAGACTGTATTATTGACAATAACTGGATCAGAATCGATGTCGACTAGCCGATCTAGCTCGGTCCTGCCCCGAGGCACAGCAACACTCTTTTCCCATATGACCACGCCATCGATAATCGAAAGGGCAACCAATTTACCGTTGGCAAAACCCTCAATAACCATATCTCCTACTAATACTGGTGCACCTGAACCTCGCAAACTTAATAGCGGCACTGCACGTTCGTAATTCCATAATACGTGACCATCTGTCACTGAAAGACCGGACATTTTACCATCTGCAGTACTGGCAACGACCACGCCAAGACCCGCTTTAGGTGGTGCGAGCACTTCACTACTTAATTTTGCTTTCCACATGAGTGAGCCATTACTTTCGTCTAATGCCAGTATTTTTCCCTCTTTAGTACCGACAATGATAAGACCATCGCCACCACCAACACCTGTAGCAACAGTAACATCAAGTTCGACTTGCCACTGCTGCTTGCCAGACTTAATATTGTAGCTGTTGACTTCACCTTCTGAATCAATAGCAATGATATTTTCACCTTGGATCCAGGCAGCTAAATTACTATAATCATCCTCAGATCCGCCAGTGTCAGTCGACCAGACAATTTGTGGTTCAAATTCTGGGCTAAATTCAGTTAACTCAGCAGGCGGCACTTCATAAACATCATCTTCAAGCCAGCCGCTAACGGTACCACATGCTGTAACAGCGGCCATTAATGTCAAAATCAACGTAAGTCGTATAGTACTAGCTATCATTGAGGGAGCACCACATCAGCCAGTTTGAGTTGTAAGTTTCTAAGCCGTGGATGACCTTGTTGCAAGGTAACCATTGCAGTTTGATAGGCTGAACGTGCTTGCTGAGGTTTAGCTTGCGCAACTAAAATATCACCTTGCATTTCAGAATATAATGACGAAAAGCTAATTGAAGTCTCCTCATTGACAAGCTCGTAGGCTAAGTCAAATTTAGATTCAGCCAATAACAGTTGGCTAAGTCGTAGTTGAGCTAATGCTTTTTGACCTGCTAACTCAGCATGGTCAATTATCCATTGCAAATTTGTCTTTGCACTATCATTATCGTTAAGTTCTACCGCTTTAGTTGCCATGTCAAATGCTGCAAATACGGAATACGGTGTGCTCAAAAACTCAGTCAATAATTGCTGTGTTTTTTGTTGTGCTTCAAGTTTATTATCTTCAGTGAGTAAAGTTGATAATTGTTGATAGCTTTGTGATGCTTGTACAGCTATTGTTGTTTGGTAGCTCACCCAATAGCGACCACTAAATATTGCGGCAGTACCCAATACAATGCTGATAATGACAATGCGTCCGTTATCTCTCCACCATTGTTTAATCTCTTCACCTTTTTCATCATCTGAAGCGTAGATATCCATCTGTTGGGTCCTCGTTTGCCGCTAATGGCAAGTATTGTAAGATTTTTCGATCCTTTCATTATACGTTGATCTGTTCATAAAGTGGACAAGACATTTTATCGCACCATAATAAAGCGCAATTCATCACCATGCACCAATAACGTACACAACTTGATGTAAATTTGTCCATCGATTATGCTTATGTCACTGTATTGACTGAAAATGACCACTTTGGTGCGTTTATTGCTTCAAAATGTATCACTTTTCACAAAAATAAAGGAAATTACATTGCAAAATGCTACAGATGTTCTATTTATCTTATTAGGCGCCATTATGGTGCTGGCTATGCACGCTGGCTTTGCATTTTTGGAAGTAGGGACTGTTCGCAAAAAGAATCAAGTCAATGCTTTAGTAAAAATCATGGTCGACTTCTCTATTTCTACCATAGCCTATTTTTTCATCGGTTATAGCATTGCTTATGGTGTTAGCTTCTTTGATGCCGCGCCTCTGCTTGTTGAAAATAGTGGTTATGCACTGGTTAAGTTCTTTTTCTTACTTACCTTTGCCGCAGCTATTCCAGCGATAGTGTCTGGCGGTATAGCTGAACGCGCTAAATTCAACCCTCAGCTAATTGCGACATTTATGCTGGCAGGCTTCATATACCCATTATTTGAAGGTATCAGTTGGAATAATTTGTTTGGTTTTCAAACATGGTTAGAAAATACTTTTGGTGCAAGTTTTCATGATTTTGCAGGCTCTATTGTGGTTCACGCAGTGGGTGGTTGGATTGCATTAGCTGCTGTTTTACATCTTGGACCTCGATATGGACGTTACGGTAAAAAAGGTGAAGTGTTTGCTCACCCTCCTTCTAATATTCCCTTCCTAGCCCTAGGTGCATGGATATTAACAGTTGGTTGGTTTGGCTTTAACGTAATGTCAGCTCAAGAAGTAGAAGGTATCAGTGGCTTGGTTGCAGTCAACTCATTAATGGCTATGGTTGGCGGTACATTGGTCGCGACTTTAGTCAGTCGCAATGATCCTGGCTTTGTTCATAACGGGCCTTTAGCTGGATTAGTCGCCATTTGTGCCGGTTCAGATGTAATGCATCCTCTTGGTGCGCTGCTTACCGGTGCTATCGCTGGCGGGTTATTTGTATATGCCTTCACACTCACCCAAAATAAATGGAAAATCGACGATGTACTCGGTGTATGGCCCTTACATGGACTCTGTGGAGTATGGGGCGGTATAGCAGCAGGGATCTTTGGGCAATTATCTTTAGGAGGATTAGGTGGTGTCAGTCTAATCTCACAGCTCATCGGAACTGCATTAGGCGTAAGTATTGCCTTTATAGGTGGTTATATTGTCTACGGTGTACTCAAAAAGATAATGGGCTTACGCTTATCTCAAGAAGAGGAATATAACGGTGCAGATTTAAGTATCCACAAAATAAGTGCTACACCTTCAAACGATTAAATCAAATTCTTTAGATGAAATACAGGGATGTATTTCATCTAAAACTAAAGCACTATTTGTTGGTGTTATTGTTCTTCAGCAATACAGCTGGTAAGACTAACGAATAATGCCACCTTGCTGCCGTTCTAAAAAGTCAGCAAAAATAACTAACTCAGGCACTTGTTCACTGTCTTGTTTAAGTTTTAGCTGTACATCTTCGAATTGTAATCCAGAACGATAAATTAATTTATAAGCTTGCCGAATATTTTTAATTTGTAGGTCACTAAATTGTCGACGACGTAATCCTTCTACATTAATACCAATAGGTTTTGCCATATGCCCTGACACTAATACATACGGTGGTACATTACGAGAAATCACGCTGCCCATTGCACTGAAAGCATAAGAACCAATCTTACTAAATTGGCTTATTAGGGTAAAACCACCCAATACTACAAAATCATCAACGATGACATGACCCGCTAGCGAGGCATTATTAGCAATGATATTCTCATTACCTACTATGCAATCATGGGCAATATGTACATAGGCCATAATCCAATTCTTATTACCAATTTTTGTAATTCCCCCCCCTTGCAGAGTACCGCGGTTAATGGTCACACTTTCACGTATAACATTGTCATCGCCAATTTCTAGTAAGGTTGCTTCTCCGGCATATTTTTTATCTTGCGGATCAGCACCTATGGATGAAAATTGATAAATTCTGTTATTTTTACCGATCTTAGTCGGTCCATGGATTACAACATGAGGTCCAATCTCACAGCTTGCAGCAATTTCAACATGAGGGCCGATAATTGAATAGGCTCCAATGCTTACATCATCTGCAATAATTGCTAATGGGTCAATAATGGCCGTGGGATGTATCATTCAGCTATTTCTTGATGAACACACATGATGTCAGCAGACACAACGACTTCACCATCGACAGTAGCTAAAGCACTAAATTTCCACAAATTGCGTTTATTTTTAACTATTTTAACTTCCAACCGCAATTGATCTCCGGGTTCAACTGGCTTTTTAAATCTAGCATTATCGATGCCTGCAAGATAATAGAGTGCATTGTCAGAATGTAAATCGTCTACGGTTTTAAAAGCTAATAAGCCTGTTGCTTGCGCCATGGATTCTAATATCAACACCCCAGGCATTATCACTCGATTTGGAAAATGACCGGTAAACTGAGGTTCATTGTAAGTTATATTTTTTATGGCCACCAGATGCTCACCCGGCGTGAATTCAAGAACACGATCAACTAAAAGAAAAGGATACCGATGAGGTAGCAATCGCTGAATTTCATGTATATCGATAGTGTTCAATGCGTATATCCTTAACGTTTTTTTGTAATTTAGGTTAATATTTTGACTATTTTAGCTTATCTGCTCTAAATATGATCAACTTAGTCGGATATCTATATTGATTTTTTTTCTAATTCTTTAACCCTTGCAATCAATTTATCCATTTGGCGATAGCGAATTACATTTTTATGCCACTGTTGTGATGGTTCGACCGGAATACCTGAAGAATAAGTCCCTGGCTGAGATATTGATTTAGTGACCATGGTCATGCCGGTCAATTGAACACCATCAGTAATAACGAGATGTCCACTAATTCCGACTCCACCACCAATAACACAATCTCTGCCTATTGCAGTACTACCGGCGATACCAGTACAGCCAGCGATAACAGTATTATCACCAATATTACAATTGTGGCCTATTTGGATTTGATTATCTAGTTTGACACCTTGACCAATAATTGTATCTTCAATGGCACCACGGTCAATTGTTGTATTTGCACCAATTTCAACATCATCTTTTATTGTTACGCTGCCTACCTGAGGTACTTTAATCCATTTCCCCTTATCATTTGCAATGCCAAATCCATCAGCACCAATGACAACACCTGGCTGCATAATACAACGCTCACCTATGACAACCTTGTCACATATAGTAGTGTTAGCGCTGAGTCTTGAACCCGCTCCGATTTTAGCACCACGTTGAATAACACAGCCTGGACCAATAACAACATGTTGTGCAATAACAACGTTTTCTTCAATAACTACTTGAGCACCAATCGATGCAGTGGGATCAATTACACTGGTCGCGTCTATTACAGCACTTGCATCGATAGCAGCATCGTAGAGTCTTAGTGGATTTAATAATCTTAGCGCTTTGGCATAGGCGACATATGGATCATCCACTACTATGGCATTGTTGGGCACTAAGGATAAAGCCTTAGAAGACACAATAACAGCACCTGCAGCTGTCGATGCTAAATACTTTTTATACTTTGAATTAGATAAAAAGCTGATTTGATGTTTCGAGGCACTTTCTAATGTTGCAAAGCTGTGCACTTGAAACAATTCGTCACCGTGTACGAAACCATCAATATGGTTTGCTATTTCAGCCAGTGATAACATTTTCACCTAATCTGTCTACTTGGTCGATTTAAGTAATTCTAGTACTTTATCTGTGATATCAACTTTTTCACTCGCATAGATAACCCCTTGATATACGACCAGATCATAAGATTCTTTTTTAGCTATATCAACAATTGTTTGGGCAATTTTTTGCTCTAATTTCCGTAGTTCTTCATTTCGACGAATTGACAAGTCTTCACTGTACTCATCTTGCAATCGTTTTAATTCACGTTGATCAGATAAAATCTTACGTTCTTTAGATTTTTTTTCATCTGCACCTAAAATCGCACTATCTTTAGCTAACCTATCTTGAGCAGATCTAAGACTTTTTAATTTACTCTCTAGTGATTTGCCACGCACTGAAAATTCTTTTTCTAATCGTGACAGGGCTATAGTTTTTTGTGGTGACTTGTCTAATACTGCGCCAGCATTAACTACACCAATTTTTAATTCTGCAGCATTAACTGATGTACCCACACATACTAGTGCCAATAACAACCAACTCAACTTAATATTTTTCACACTTTTCTCCATTACAATTTAACTAAAATGTTGACCCTAATGAGAACTGGAAAGCTTCGGGAGTATCGTCCAATTGCTCATTAAAGGGTTTGGCCATGCTAAATGACATTGCACCAAAGGGTGATATCCAAATAGCTGAAATACCAGCCGAATAACGAAATAATCCTGTATCAAAATCCTCATTAACATCATAAACATTACCAAAATCAGTAAACACGCTCAGACGGACAGATTTTAATGCTTTTTTCACAAACGGAATTGGAAAAATAATTTCGGCACTACCTGCTACCAATAGGTTACCACCCAATGCTAGCCCGTTCTCCTTAACCCCTAGGGTATTTGCCTGATAACCACGAACACTGCGGATCCCACCTGCATAAAAGTTTTCAAAGAAAGGTAACTCAGTGGTATCTCCATATGCCTCAGCATAACCCACATTTCCACCCAATGATAATATCAATGACTCAGTCAAAGGATGAAACCAATCATTATTATAGCGTAATTTATAATATTGTAGAGAACCTATAGGAAGTGATACTTCAGCTGATAAACTTTGATTCATGCCCCTAGTCGGTAGAACGGCATTATCTCTACTATCATTCGACCAAGCCAGCGTTAGTAACCACGTATCAAACTCATTACCTTCTATATCAACAAAATCTTGATAGCGCTGAATGGTATTACCAACAGGAAGCCTCAGTGTTGTATTTTCATAACCTACTGCTAATCGAATACGATTTGTTTCTGAAATGGGTATACCAAAACTAATGTCACCGCCCCATACATCGGTATTGAAACGCGCTAAGTTAGCCTCTTGTGTATCTGTCTGCCTAAAAAAAGCATTAAAGCCCTGACTTATACCATCAACTGTTGCAAAGGGATTAGTGTAACCAAAGCTGTAAACAGTATTTATAGCACTATTGTTGAAACCAAAATTGATATGCTTACCACTTCCTAGGAAGTTTCTTTGGGTTACATTGGCATTAAAGATCAAACCTTCCTGTTGTGAAAAGCCTACGCCAGCAGACAAACTACCTGATGCAACTTCGTTAACGTTATACTCAAGATCAACTAAATCACTAGTACCTGCGACAGGATTTGTTTCGACATTCACATTATCAAAATAACCAAGACGCTGAATTCTAGCGCGAGACTGATTAACATTTTTGGTTGAGATCCATGAAGCTTCTTGCTGACGCATTTCACGGCGTAATACCACATCACGTGTTTTACTATTACCTGAAATATTAATTCTGCGAACATAAGCTCGACGTCCCGGATCTATAAAGAAAGTAAGTGATACTTCCTGACTCTTTTTGTCTATCGCTGGCACAGCATTGATGTTGGCAAAGGCATATCCATCATCACCTAAACGATCTGTTAATGCTTCTGTTGTTTCGGTAATTGCCTGGCGTGAGAATACTGCATTTTGTTTAATGGTCACTAATTTAAACAATTCTTTTTCTGGGGCGATCAAATCGCCGGCAAGATGAACTTCCTTTATCTTGTAGCGGTTGCCTTCTGCAATATTGATGGTAATAAACATTTGTTTTTTATCATCCGTGATACTAACTTGCGTTGATTCAACCGTGAAATCAACATAACCTCGATCTAAATAGTATGAACGTAAAGTCTCTAAATCAGCGGATAATTTCTGTCTTGAATATTGATTATCTTTGGTAAAGGTAGAAAGAATACTACCCGTGGTAGATTCAAATTCACTCAGTAACTCTTCTTCGTCGTAAACTTCATTACCTACAATATTAATACTACCAATGGTGGCGATAACACCTTCTGCCATGGTAATCAAAACCCCTACACGATTGCGTGATAACGGGGTTACTTCAGAATCAATGTTAACCCCGTATTTACCGCGGCTGAAATATTGACGTTCTAATTCTAGCTCTACACGTTCCAACATCGCTTTTTCGTATACTTGGCCTTCAGAAAAACCGATTTGCCCTAGCGACTTCAATAATTCCTTGCTATCTAAATCTTTGTTTCCAACAAACTCAATAGTCGATATGGAAGGACGTTCGCTGACTTTAATAACTAATATGTCATCATCTCGTTCTACTTCAACATCATCGAAATACTTTGATTTAAATAAGGCGCGAATAATGCTTTTAGCATCCTTATTAGTCATTTCATCGCCAACTTTTACATTCAAAAAGTTAAACACTGTACCTGCGGATATACGCTGTAATCCTTCGACCCGGATGTCTTTTATAGTAAAAGACTCAGCCAAGGCAATATTGGTCAGTAACAGTAAAGCAATTATGTGAAGTATCTTTATCATTATTATTTTATTCACGGACGAAAAAACGCTAGTGTACGCGTAATATCCTTATAATCCAAACAGTCTTGAGAAGTCATTAAAAAAGGCCAGAAACATCAACATCAAAAGTAATAATATACCCACTTTTTGTCCTTGAAGTTGAGCTTGTTCTGATAGCGGTGAACCTTTTATCCATTCTACAAGATACATCGCTAGATGACCACCATCCAGTATAGGTATGGGTAATAAGTTTAATATGCCTAGGCTGATACTAATCATGGCTAAAAAGCTTATGAATGACAATAAACCTCGCTCAGCTGAAGCGCCTGCAAATTGTGCAATACTAATTGGCCCACCAATATTTTTACTTGATACTGTTCCTTTTATCATTCCCGCTAAACTTTTGACGGTTGAACTTGAAAACTGCCAGGTTTCAATCACTGCTTGGCTGACTGCGGTTAAAGGCGAATAGCGTAATTCAGCGCTTAATTCTGCAGGTATATTGGTGAAGCTAACATCAACACCTGCACCAATCTTACCGCTATTATCTGCCATTCTTTGTGGCTTCAGTATTACTGAAACAGGGTTTTGATCACGTTTAATATTAACGGATAGTGCAATCTCTGGGTTAGCTCTTATCAAAGTGACCCAGTCAGACCAACTGTCAACCACTACCTCATTTGCAGCAATTAATTCGTCACCTATTTTTATGCCTGCTTGGTCTGCAGCGCCTCCTGCGACAACTGAACCAATAATAGGTTTTAAAGCGACATTTATTGGCTCCATGCCTAATTGTGTTATCAATGACGTGGGTGCCGATGGGTCAAACTGCCATTTTGGAATAACAATTGAGCGTATGAGTTCAACACCGCCACTATTAACGGTTAACTCTGCAATACCGCCTGATTCTGCCACCCGAACGATAGCTTTCTGCACTGCCATCCATGTGGGTGTATTGAGACCATCAACCAGCTTTATTTCGTCACCCTTTATTATTTGTGCCTGTGCAGCAGCCGATTCTGGAATAATGTCATCAATGATCGGCCTTAAACCTGGGATCCCCACTACAAAAATAATCCAGTAAGCTAGCACTGCAAATAACAAATTGGCAATGGGTCCTGCGGCAACAATTGCCACTCGAGAACCTAGAGGTTTTCTATTAAATGTTTTGTCTAGATCTTGCGGTGCAACTTCGCCCTCACGCTCATCCAGCATTTTAACAAAGCCACCTAGAGGAATAGCAGCCAGAATATATTCAGTGCCATCTTTACCCTGCTTTTTCCACAAGGGTTTACCAAATCCAACTGAAAACTTTAGGACCTTGACCCCACAGCGTCTTGCGACCCAAAAATGGCCAAACTCATGCACCACCACTAATATAGCAAGTGCGAGGATAAAAAATAAAAGCGACTGCATATTATTGGGTTAACTCTAGGGCTAAAACACGAGCTCGCTCATCATCAGCCAATACTTGTTGCAAACTCTCCCCCTTAGTTGCGGTAACTTTTGACAATACCTGTTCAATAATTTGCGGGATTTGAGTGAACTTTATCTGTTTTTGTAAAAAAGCTTCTACGGCAACTTCATTAGCCGCATTTAAGATAGTCGTTGCCGTACCACCAGCATTGAGCGCCTGATAAGCCAGTGCTAAACAAGGAAAGTGTTTATGATCTGCTTGTGAAAAATCAAGTCGACCAACCCTAACTAAATCGAGTGGTTCAACGCCTGAATCAATTCGTTCTGGCCATGCTAAGGCATTTGCAATTGGCGTTCTCATATCTGGATTACCCATTTGGGCCAACACAGAACCATCCACATAATCCACCATCGAATGAATAATACTTTGACGATGTAAGACCACCTCGATTTGTGATGTAGGCAGGCCAAACAACCAATGTGCCTCAATGACTTCTAAGCCTTTATTCATCATCGTCGCAGAATCTATAGAAATCTTTTTACCCATTGACCAGTTTGGATGGGCCACGGCTTGTTCGGGTGTCACATGTTCAAGATCTGCCAAACTATAATCTCTAAAAGGCCCGCCTGATGCAGTCAGAATTATTTTCCGAACGCCTTTGCCTTCATAATGGTATTGCTGTTTTGAACCGACAGGCAAACATTGCCATATCGCATTGTGTTCACTATCTACTGGCAATAAAGTGGCGTCATGCTTTTCAACCTCACTCATAAAGAGGCCACCACTCATCACTAGCGCTTCTTTATTAGCCAACATAATATGTTTGCCTGCTCTTGCTGCAGCTAGGGTTGGCATTAAACCGGCAGCCCCTACAATGGCAG
The DNA here is from genome assembly GCA_034110895.1 of Gammaproteobacteria bacterium. Taxonomy (GTDB): domain Bacteria; phylum Pseudomonadota; class Gammaproteobacteria; order Nitrosococcales; family Methylophagaceae. Next base: position 79,880 of record JAWUYH010000021.1, read on the forward strand.
CAACAACATAATCGGTATCTTCGCTTTTGGCGACCATAGACAAAGCAGCTAAGCCGGAAAGAACTTCAGTGTTAGTATCTACCGATCTTAATTTTTCAGCCAACTGCGACGCAGCATCTTCATCTAACATTACTGCAATCTCAGGGTTAAAAGATTGGCACTGTTGGAACATAACATCAACAGAGCGATGAGCAGTAAGCGCATAAACTCGATATTTATCAGGATGCTGTGCAAGCACATCTAAGGTGCTGACACCAATTGAACCTGTCGAACCTAATATTGTCACCGCTTGCACTTATATTGCTCCTAATAAAAACAAACCAGCAGTGAATACGGGAACGGCCGCAATTAAACTATCAATTCGATCTAACATGCCGCCGTGTCCTGGCAGTAGATTACCACTGTCTTTAACTTTATGGCAGCGCTTAAATAAACTTTCAAATAAATCGCCCACTACCGAGATTAATAAGGCTGATAGTGATAATAATAACCATTGAGCTAAGCTTAAGCTACCAGCTATCCCAGCTAAATAAGCTATTAAGATCCACACACTGCCCAAGGCTAAAGCACCAGCGACACCCTCCCAGGTTTTATTGGGGCTAATTGCTTTGGCTAATGATATTTTGCCCCACCTTTTACCTGCAAAATAACCCCCGGTATCCGCCAGCCAAACTAATACCATTACAAACAATAATTGTTTGGATCCTAAACTGCTCGATTGGTGAAGTATGACGGCAGTGTGCCAAAATAATGCTAATACGATTGAGGCGATGCTTACAGCAAATAGCGGCTTTATTAATAATGATTGCACATAAGTAGGCATTGCTCGGTGAGCAAAACGACTGACTACAATTAAAATCAATCCCCATATAATTAAGGAAATTAGCATTAATATGTTCATCGGAACTAAATAAATTAAGCTGCCGATTATGGCTAAGGCCACCATCGCTAAACTCATCTGCAAGCGGCTAGCAAAACCAATAATGGCAAACCATTCTAGCGCGGCCAACACTACTATGCCGGCGATTAGCCACTGTAAGATCGATGTTGGTAAATATAAAATACTTAACAATACCAAAGGGATCAAAATAGCAGCCGTCAATAATCGCTGTTTAAGCATTGTTATTGTCTCGTAGTTGCTCAGAAGTTTTTCCAAAACGACGTTCACGCTGGCAATATGAGGAGATAGCCTTATCTAATTCAGTGCTGTCAAAATCAGGCCATAATGTGTTGGTGAAAAAGTATTCGGTATAGGCCATTTGCCATAATAAAAAATTACTAACACGCTGTTCACCACCAGTACGTATAAACAGATCAGGTTCAGGCATATCAGCGGTAGTTAGACCTGCAGTAATGCTATCTTCAGTAATATCTTCAGGTAACAACTCACCACTTTTAACTTTCTCAGCGAGCTGTTGAACCGATTGGGTAATATCCCAACGTCCACCATAATTGGCGGCAATATTGATGGTTAAACCAGAATTATGGACAGTTAATTTTTCGGCGTCAGAAATTTGCTGTTGTAAACCAGAAGAAAACTTACTGACATCACCAATTATGCATAAACGTACATTATTTTTATGTAATCGTTTGACTTGTTGTTTCAACGATAAGGCAAACAATTCCATTAACAAAGTAACTTCTTTACTTGGACGGCGCCAATTTTCACTGCTGAAAGCAAATAAGCTGAGCACTGAAATATTGCGTTCCACACAGTGTTTGACAATATTTTCGACAGATTTCACGCCTGCTCGATGTCCCATAAAACGGGGGCGGAGACGTTTTTTTGCCCAGCGACCATTGCCATCCATAATGATGGCAATGTGGCGTGGGACTATTTGAGTTTCCTCAGACATAGCTATATATATGGCGGCAAGGTAAAGACCCTTACACTTCCATCAAGTCAACTTCTTTATCAGCTAACACGCTGTCAATATTTTTAATGGTGGAATCCGTTAATTTTTGAATCACTTCTTCTGCACCACGTTCTTCATCTTCTGAAATTTCTTTTTCTTTTAATAATTCTTTCAAGGTGCTATTGGCATCACGACGAATATTACGAATAGCAATGCGCGCACCTTCTGCTTCAGATTTAGCTACTTTAACCATATCTTTACGGCGTTCTTCCGTCAAAGGTGGGATTGGAATTCGAATGGTCATACCCGCACTATTAGGGTTAACACCTAAGTCTGAAGTCATGATCGCTTTTTCAACCACCGATAACATCGGTTTTTCCCAAGGGGTGACGGTTAAAGTACGAGAATCTTCGATACCTACATTAGCCACCTGGCTTAAAGGCACATCTGATCCATAGTACGACACCATGACATGGTCTAATAGACTTGTATGTGCTCGACCTGCACGGATCTTAGCCATTGCAGTTGTCAATGCGCCGACACTTTTTGTCATTCTTTCGGCTGCATCTTGTTTAATATCTTCAATCATTTTTTATCCTACTTAGCTAATATTATGGCTAGTTTGAGCTCTATATTTATTTAACTAGAGTACCAATATTTTCGCCATAAATAAGTTTGGTCAAGTTACCTTCCTTATGCACGTCAAATATGCGTAACGGCATATGTTGTTCTTGACACATCACAACAGCAGTGGTGTCCATTACTGCCAGTCGTTTATTAATAACTTCATCATAACTTAACTCATTATAACGAACCGCATTAGGATCTTTTTTAGGATCAGCGCTGTATACGCCATCTACTTGTGTTGCTTTAATCAACAAGTCAGCACCAATTTCAACAGCACGCAAACTGGCAGCAGAATCCGTTGTGAAAAAAGGATTACCGGTACCTGCAGCAAAAATAACAATGCGACCTTTTTCTAAATGACGAATGGCACGACGACGTAAATAATCTTCACAAACTTCATTAATTTGTATTGCTGACATGACGCGGCAAAAAGAACCTTTTTGCTCTAGGGCATCTTGTAATGCTAATGCATTCATAACCGTTGCTAACATGCCCATATGATCGCCACTAACACGATCCATACCGCTTGCTGCTAAACCTGCGCCACGAAAGATATTACCACCACCAATAACAATCCCAAGCTCAACGCCTTGTGCGCTGAGCTCAGAGATTTCTGATGCAAAACGGGCGATAACCTCCGGCTGGATGCCGTAGTCTCCATTGCCCATTAACGCCTCACCACTTAATTTAAGTAGTACACGTTTGTAAGCTGGTTTATTGCCCGTTTCAGTCATTATTTAGTTACCTTTCACTTGTGCCATTACTTCTTCAGCAAAGTTATCTACTGCTTTCTCAATACCATCACCTACTTCGAAAAACTCAAATGCTTCGACTGATGCGTTTGCTTTTTTAACTAGTTTTTCAACTGTTACATCTGGATCTTTAACAAAAGGTTGACCCATTAAACTAATTTCATTAACAAATTTGCTCATGCGGCCAGCAACCATTTTTTCAATAATAGCTTCTGGTTTGCCACTGTCTTTTGCTTGAGTTGCAACGATATCACGTTCTTTTTCAAGCAATTCAGCAGGTAAGTCATCAGCAGAAATAGCCTGTGGACGATTAGCAGCAACGTGCATGGCTAAGTCTTTAGCAAGTGCAATATTATTGCCGGTCAATTTAACCATCGTACCAATACGGTCACCATGGCGATATGAGCCAATGACACCCTCTTCAGTTGTCATCAATGCAAAACGACGGATCTTAATATTTTCACCAATTTTAGCGACCAAAGCTTGACGAACTGTTTCGATTGTATCGCCAGCGTCATTGACGGCCAATGCCATTAAGGCATCAAGATCAGCAGGTTGTGCTGCTAAAACAGCTTTAGAGACATTGCTTACAAAAGCAATAAAGTCTTCTGCTTTAGCCACAAAATCAGTTTCAGAGTTGATTTCTAGCATAACGGCTTGTTGACCATCAGTACTGATTTCAATAGCAACAACACCTTCAGCTGCGATGCGATCAGATTTTTTATCTGCTTTAGCCAAACCAGACTTACGCATTTCATCAATTGCGACTTCAACATCACCATTAGAGGCGACCAACGCTTTTTTACATTCCATCATGCCTGAGCCAGTACGGTCACGCAGTTCTTTTACTAATGCAGCAGTAATTGCCATTTGTTTAACCCTTTATCTTTCTGAACTATGTTTAGCTAGCAAAACTAGCCATACATACAATACAGGCCCACTAAACTAGTGAGCCTGCATACTTGATTTAACTAGACGATGTTACTCAGCAGCGGCTTCAGGACTAGCTGGAGCTGCTTCAGTAGTTTCTGCAACAACTTCAGCCATCTCTTCAGCGCCAGTTGCAACAGATGCGCGACCTTCTAAAATCGCTTCAGCCATGCTGTTAGTGTAAAGCTTGATAGCACGCATTGAATCATCATTACCAGGGATCACGTAGTCAACACCATCTGGGTTGCTATTAGAGTCAACCACGGCAATAACAGGAATGCCTAATTTATTAGCTTCTTGTATTGCTATACGTTCATGATCAACATCGATAACAAATAAGGCATCAGGTAGACCACCCATTTTACGGATCCCACCGATGCTTTTTTCTAATTTTTCTTGTTCGCGAGTCAAGTTTAGAACTTCTTTCTTTTTCAAGCCTTCTAATTTACCTGACTCGATCATTTCTTGAATAGTATCTAAACGTTTAATTGATTTACGCACGGTTTGGTAGTTAGTCAACATACCACCTAACCAGCGGCGATTGACATACGGCATGCCAGCACGTTCTGCATCTTCACGGATAGGATCTTGAGCAGCACGTTTAGTACCAACAAATAGGACTCGACCTTTTTTAGAAGCCAATTTACCTACAAAGTTTAACGCATCGTTGAACATAGGTAAGCTGTGTTCAAGATTCAAGATATGGATGTTATTACGTTTACCAAAGATAAATGGACCCATTTTAGGGTTCCAGTAACGAGTTTGGTGACCGAAATGAACGCCTGCTTCAAGCATTTGGCGCATTGTTGTTTTTGCCATTTTAAATAAAACCTTTATATTAATTGTGGGGTTAAACCTCCACACACCCCAAGTATCGACCAACTAGTTACGCTGTCAGCACCCCGAGACTTGTGCCGGTGCATGTGTGATTTGTGCCTTGTATTAGGCGCGCATATTATTCCACAAATACCGTATAAAAACAAAGTAATATCGATCTATTTATCGCCAATGCTAGTAGGAGATTATCCTTTTTAACTATTTACTATTCGCCCAAAAACAATATTAATCATAATCAAGCGCTGGAAACAGGCGAGTAATCAGCTCATAATTTAGCTAAACAGCATCATACAAACTATCAAAAACTAGTCGTTTCGGTTATTTTCCGGCAAACTAGTCTTAAATTATTTTGCTTAACTTTTAGGAAACTACTTAATCATGGCCGTCAGTATTAAAACATCAGCAGAAATTGAAAAAATGCGTATCGCTGGCCGACTAGCAGCTGACGTACTTACAATGATTGAACCGTATGTGATAGCTGGCATTACTACCGACGAATTAGATAAGATTTGTCATAATTATATTGTTGATGTCCAGCAAGCGATCCCTGCTCCTCTTAATTACCATGGTTTTCCAAAATCCATTTGTACTTCTGTTAATCACGTTATCTGTCATGGCATTCCAGGCGACAAAAAGCTTAAGGAAGGCGATATTATCAATATTGATATCACCGTGATTAAAGATGGCTATCATGGTGATACGAGTAAGATGTTTCATTTAGGTAAAACATCTATTCTTGCTCAACGTTTATCCGCTAACTCACGTGAAGCGATGTTAATTGGTATTGCCATGGTCAAACCTGGTATTCAACTAGGCGATATTGGCCATGCTATCCAACGTCATGCTGAAGCCCAAAATTTCTCCATCGTACAAGAATATTGTGGTCATGGTATTGGTCTTGTTTTCCATGAGGATCCACAAGTATTACACTATGGGACACCTGGCACCGGCTTGGCACTAGAAGCCGGAATGACTTTTACGATTGAACCGATGATTAATGCGGGCAAAAGACATATCAAACAATTACCTGATAATTGGACGGTAGTGACCAAAGATCGTTCTTTATCAGCACAATGGGAACACACCATTTTAGTTACTGAAACAGGTCACGAAATCTTGACCTTACGTAAAGATGAAGTGATTTAGTTGATGACTAGCCCATTATTATCACTTTGGCAGCTTAGCACTCATACTCAATCTGATTCAGCTTCCTTCGATATAACTTTTTATCGAACGGCATTAGAGCACGGTCAGGCTTATCTGCAACAACAATTCGAAAGCCAACAAGACATTATTGAATTAGTGCATCAGCGAGCTATTTTTGTTGACGAAGTATTGCAAGCTATATGGCAACATCATATTTCAACTGATATTCCTGCCAGTCTAATTGCCGTCGGTGGTTATGGCCGTGGTGAACTCCACCCATATTCAGATATCGATTTATTAATATTGCTTGATGAATCTATTTCAGAGCAACCACCGAGTGAATTATCTTCATTTTTAACCCAACTTTGGGATGTAGGCTTAGAGATTGGTCATAGTGTTCGTACCATTGCAGAATGTCGCCAACAAGCAGAAGATGACATTACCATTGCAACCAACTTATTAGAAACTCGTTTATTATGTGGTGAACACGCCTTATATACCTCATTAGAACAGCTGACCATTAATCATAAAACCTGGGATACTCGCCGCTTTTATCAACAGAAAAAACAAGAGCAGCTGCAGCGGCATCTCAAATACAATGACTCTATCAACAATCTAGAGCCTAATATTAAAGAATCACCGGGGGGCTTACGCGATTTACAGGTCATTAACTGGGTTGCTCAACAACATTTTGATGTCAGCGATTTGCAAGGCTTAAACCAAAAAGGATTTTTAGCCTCAAGTGAATATAATCAATTAGAAAAAGCCCAACGGTTTTTATGGCGCGTTCGATTTGCACTTCATCTGTCAGCCGGTCGTAAACAAGAAAAACTGCTCATCGATCAACAACGAGAATTGGCCATAAAACTTGGCTATCAGGAAACAGAAAGTCGGCTTGCTGTCGAACATTTCATGAAGGATTATTATCGTTGTGCTCGCTCAGTCAGCCAAATGAATGAGCTTTTATTACAATTATTTGAAGAAAATATCATTCTTGCTGATGAGCCACCTAAAGTTGAACCTATCAACAGGCGATTCCAGATCCATAATGGCTATCTAGAGACAATCAATTCAGGGATCTTTGCTTTTTACCCTTACGCGATGCTCGAAGTATTTTTAATATTACAACAACAACCTGAAATAAAGGGTATTCGAGCTGATACTATTCGCCAGCTTCATGCTCATCAACATCTTATAGACAAATATTTTCGCGCTGACATCAAAAATCGTAATTTATTTATGGAGATTATTCGTCAGCCTAAAGGCATTACACACGAATTTCGCCGTATGAATAGATTAGGGATCCTTGGCGCCTACCTGCCTGCCTTTGGGCAAATTGTCGGCCAAATGCAACATGACCTATTTCATGTTTATACGGTTGATGAACACACATTATTTCTTGTGAGAAATTTACGACGATTTTCTTGCTCCGAATACCAAGAAGAATTTCCACTTTGTTCCGAAGTGTATGAACAACTTCCCAAACCAGAACTACTCTTTATTGCCGGTTTATTTCATGATATTGCTAAAGGTCGTGGTGGCGATCATAGTAAATTGGGTATGGTTGATGCAGCCGCATTTTGCAAACAACATAACTTAGATGATTATGACACTGGCATTGTTACCTTCTTAGTCAGCCAACATCTTATGATGTCAGCAACAGCACAGAAATTTGATATCCATGATCCAGAAGTGATTAAAACATTTGGTGACATTGTAGAGTCCACCGATAGGCTGAATTACCTTTATTTGTTAACGGTTGCCGATATTCGTGCAACCAATAATAATCTATGGAATAGCTGGCGTGATTCTTTATTAAGGCAACTTTATCAAACCACCAAACAATGGCTAGCTCATTCTGATGAAGTAGCTATGAGTACTTCTGAACAAAGTCAACATCAACAAGCTGAGGCATTAAAAGCCCTAGTTGCTCAATCGTTTTCAGAGCAACAAATTAACGATTTATGGCAACATTATGAGCCAGACTACTTTCTACGACACACCGTGGATGAAATCACCTGGCATACTATCTGTCGTCTACAAAACCCAATGCTGACAACCCTTGTACACAGCAGAAAACATGATCAAGAAAACATGTATGAGATATTTATTTTTACTAAGGATAAGCCGCGTATTTTTGCTACAACCACTGCCTGCCTTGAACAGTTACAGCTAGATATTCTTGACGCAAAAATTAGTATCACATCCAATGGCGATGCCCTTAATGTCTATATAGTAAACTCCTCTCATCAACAAGAAACTGACATTATCAAAGCGCTAGAGGATCAACTGAATACTCTGCTCGAAACTAAAACCTATAGCGCCGTTATTACGCCTAGAAAAATGAAATTGTTCGAAACCATCCCCAATATTCACTTTAAAACCAATAAAGAACAAAACCACACCGTTATGGAGCTTAAAACCCATGACCGACCTGGATTACTCTCTTCAATTGCTCAAGTTCTGTTGCAACAAGACACCCAACTTATCAATGCCAAACTTACTACATTAGGTGATCAAGTGGAGGATGTATTTTTCATCTCAACACTTAACGGTGATTCATTAAATAAAGATGAACAACATAACTTGCAGCAGGAACTCACCAGTAATTTATCTGATTAATTAGACTAATCATCAGCCGCTTATTTTTGTGAGTATTATATGAAAGAGGCTGAATAAGTGAGCTCAATTTTTAATAAAATTCATCCCAAAAAAAGGCGCAGTTAACAACACTCTAACTGCGCCTAGCAACACTTAAAACAACTATTTCTCTATATCGGAAACAGTTAAACTATCCGCTAATTTTTCTACTTTCTTAGTGCCAATTCCTTTGACATTAACTAAGCCTTCGACTGATGTAAATAGTCCTTTTTCTTCACGATATAGAATAATGGCATCAGCGGTTGCCTCACCTACCCCATTCAATGTTTGCAACTCCGATGAAGTTGCCGTATTGATATTTATTTTGTCCATTGCAAATGCAGTGCCTGTTAATAACATAACACCCAGTAATCCTACTCCTAATAGTTTATTGAACTTCATCTCCATATACTCCCTGTATAAGGGGTTATCCAAGTTAGATAACCTACCTTGAATATTAGTCCAATGAGTAAAATCTAGCAACTTGCAATTAAATCTAGAACTTTGGCTATTATTGAAAACTTTTTTCAATCTGACTTTTCATTACTAAGTATTTACTTATTACTGGAGGTACAAAAAGACAATATCTCCTTTTACAAATAAATTTTCTTAGTAGGGGCCACATAGGTCGCCAAAAAATGCTGAGCTAAAAAAGCCCTACTTCTAAGGGGAGTCAATTCACAGCGAAAGCTGTTCCTACACTTCTCGATAATCAAATTTATTTTAGATCAATGCATTAATAGTTATGTTTCATATCGAAAATATCAGTTTAAGGATATTAATCATAACTACATGACCATAATGGGCCCTTCTAGATAAACAAGACCATGTGAACGAATCAAAGCGTCTAGAAATAGAGTATTAGAGCCAAATAAATTCAAAAGTTGCTTTGTTTTATACTCTGTAGATAAAGACTAGAGATAACATACCGTCATTGCAAGCAGAGAGAATTATAGGGGTGAGTATATTTAATTACACTTACTTAATAATATAAATCCATTAATGAGAAACTCCATCTTTTTTTAATACTTTAATAAATGTAAGCCAAATAATCTTAATATCCATCGATAAAGAATGACATTGAAGATACTCGACATCTAAAGCTACTTTGTGGGGAATAGGCAATTCATCCCGACCATTGATTTGAGCCCAGCCAGTTAAACCAGGCACTAAGTTATCAACCCCATTTTCAGTGCGCAAGGCAATCAAATCATCTTGATTAAACAAGGCAGGTCTCGGCCCGACAAAACTCATATCACCTTTTAAGATTGACCAGAGTTGAGGCAGTTCATCTAAACTCGATTTACGCAGAAAATCACCAATAGGTGTTAATACGCTTTTCGGATCTTTCAATAAGTGAGTAGCTACAGTTGGAGTATTGAGATCCATACTACGAAATTTGGGCATTTTAAAAATAGTATTATTTTTACCTACTCGATCAGACCAATACAGAGCGTGTCCTTTTGAAGTCAGTTTGACCAATACCGCCACGATGACAATAGGTAGCAATAAAATACTTGTGGCAATAAGAGCCAATACGAGATCAAAGAGTCTTTTCATGTTCTAAGTATGCATCCGCTGTTTTTTTCAATTGTTCATCCATCGTAGTCACCGGCTTCCAGCCAAGTAATTCTCTTGCTTTAGAACTATCCACCTGTAAAGAACCAAATAAACGATTAGCCACATCACCCTTGCCAATCAATTTGGCGGCAATTGTCATCAACCCAACCGGCACAGGAATCAACATTGGCTTCTTACCAAAAGCCCTTGCCACTTTTTGTAATAACGTCGTTGTCGAAACATCCTCACCATCAGAAATCAAAAACACCTGATTTGCCGCTTTAGGTGATTTTTCTCTGTCGGCACACAAAGCAACAAAATCCACCAGATTATCCAACGCAACAAGCGAGCGTTGATTATAAATCGCGCCAAAAGGCAATGGCACTCCTTTATTAACCCACTTCATCATCGAAGAAAAATTAGCCTTCACATTAGGACCATAAATAAGAGGTGGGCGAATAATAACCACTTCCATGCCTGTTTCTTTTGCTAAAGCCAGCAAACCCTGTTCAGCTTCATATTTAGATAACCCATACGGATCTGTCGGTATAGAGTTATCATTTGGCTCAAATGGCTGCTCTACCTGCGTCATTTCACCATTGACTTTAATAGAGCTAATAAATATAAATCGTTTGACTCCAGCATCAGCAGCTTGCCTAGCTAAATTTAAAGTTCCAACCGTATTCACCTTCCGAAATTCAGTCAAAGGATCAGCCACTGAATCATCCATAACATGAACACGAGCCGCAATATGAATCACGACATCAATATCTAGTAACGCCTGATGCCAATCAATACTTTCTGACATGTCGCCAATTTCATACACCTCAACACTAGTAGAATTGCTAACATTTTTCAGTCGAGAGCAGGCTCGAACACCATAATGGTCATTCAAAAGCTGCTCGATGACACTACGGCCTACAAATCCTGTAGCACCAGTCACTAGAATCACGTTAAAGTATCCGCCTATGCCTTTGACCACACAGTTCGATTAATATAATCAGTGTAACTAAGTACAACTCTTACAACTTGTTTTGATACTGCTCCACCTTGATAATCATTCACCACTTTCATTACCCGTGAATCTCGCTTATGTTGACTAATTATAACCTTAACCGATTCAAGAACTCGTTCTGCTTTGAGACCACTCATAATCAATGTTCCTTCGTCCATGCCCTCAGGACGTTCATGGGCGTTACGGATTGTCACTGCCGGTAAATTTAATAAAGAGGCTTCTTCCGTGATAGTGCCACTATCGGAAAGAATGCAAAAAGCAGACATTTGAAGTTTTATATAATCCAACAAGCCGAATGGTTTTACAAACCGAATTAACGGATGCTCAACATGTTCCTCTAATTCTTCTAAGCGTTTTCTCGTTCTCGGATGTGTCGAAACAATAATCGGATATTGATATGTTTCTGCAAGTACTCTCAAGGTTTCCAGTAAATCTTCTAAATTTTCTCGTGTATCAACATTTTCTTCTCTATGCGTACTCACGATAAAGAACTTATCCTGCTCAAGACCTTCCTTTTTCAAAATATCAGAGGCCTGAATTTTGGGCATATAGTGATTTAAGACCTCCTCCATATGCGAACCTGTTTTAATAATAGTCTCCGGACGCACACCTTCAGCAAGTAGATAGTTACGGGCATGTTCTGTTAAAACCATATTAATATCGCTTAAATGATCTAATACCTTACGATTTAACTCTTCAGGAACACGTTGATCAAAACATCTATTACCTGCTTCCATGTGAAAAATTGGGATTTTTCGTCTCTTCGCTGCCATGATTGCTAAACAGGTATTGGTATCACCATACAAAAGTAATGCCTCAGGTTTTTCCAACTCAAATATGTCATCAGCCTTAGCAATTATATCCGCGATAGTTTTTGCTACCGTGTCACCGCTTACGTTTAAAAAATGATCCGGTTTTCTAATATCCAAATCATCGAAAAAAACCTGATTCAATTCATAGTCATAATTTTGCCCGGAGTGGACTAGAACATGATCGACCTGTTTATCTAACTCTGCAATCACTCGGCTCATCTTAATCAGCTCAGGGCGAGTACCAACCAATGTCATCACTTTAAGCATTAAGTTTCTCCTGGATATAATCCAGCTTCAGCAACAATGATTTAACGCCCTCAACATTAAGTCGTTCCGTATTATGTGACGTATAGTCATCGACCTCAGAAATGTGCGTTTCCCCTTCAACAAAGTATTTTTTGTAATTCAAATCTCTATTATCAGCAGGTATACGATAATAGCGTTGCATATCTTCAGATTTTGCCATTTCTTCACGAGAAATTAATGACTCATATAGTTTTTCGCCATGCCGAGTACCAATCACTTTCACTGGAGTATTACTGTCAAATAACTCTTTCAGAGCCTGAGCCAAGTCAGTTAATGTTGATGCTGGCGCTTTTTGTACAAAGATATCGCCTTGTTGTGCATGTTCAAAGGCATGTAACACTAAATCTACTGAATCTTCCAATGACATTAAAAAACGCGTCATATTAGGATCAGTCACTGTCAAAACATCATTAGCCTGCATTTGCTTAATAAAAAGTGGAATCACCGAGCCTCGCGAAGCCATAACATTACCATAACGTGTACAACAAACAACCGGCCCACCTTCAGGAATTGATCGTGATTTCGCTACCACTACTTTCTCAGCCATGGCTTTTGAGATCCCCATGGCATTGATAGGATAAACGGCCTTATCTGTACTCAAAAAGACGACTCTCTTAACACTATTGGCTATCGCAGCCTTTAAAACATTTTCAGTACCAAGAATATTCGTTTTAACAGCCTCCATCGGATAAAACTCGCAAGAAGGAACCTGCTTTAGAGCTGCCGCATGGAAAATATAATCCACACCCACCATAGCTTGAGAAACACTGTCGTAATCACGCACATCGCCAATGTGAAACTTGATCTTATCGTTAGCCAACTCAATACGCATATCCTCCTGTTTTTTTTCATCACGACTGAAAATACGAATTTCTCTTACATTAGTATCGAGGAATCGCTTCAGCACCGTATGACCAAAAGAGCCTGTACCACCGGTGATCATTAAAACTTTGTTATCAAACATAGTTAGTTATTTTCCTCATGTACGTGATGCATTTTTTCAATTAGTTGTGGCCAACTTGGTGGCACATAGCCTGTTGCTTGTCGAAACTTAGTTGAATCCAGAGATCGATCAATCTGTATTTTCTCATCCGCTTCAATGTCGATCTTCTTACCATAAACATCAGCAATCAGATTCAATAGTGAGTACTTATCAATTGGTTCAACGGAGATATGGTGCAAACCGTGCAAATTCACATTCGGAATGACGAAATCCCGAATGACCTTCGCTAGTTCAATGGTGGATAGGCCAGAAAATATTGCTTTTTTATAGCCCTTGACCTGTCCAGTCTGCGATAAAAACCAGTCAACCAACGAAGTGTTACTGTTAAGCTCATGGCCAATAATTGAAGTTCGTAATGTTACGGCATGAGGTAAATCATGTAACTCGCCAATATATTTTGACTTTCCATATAAATCTTCAGCATCTGAAACATCATCCTCTGTGTACATCCCTTTACGGCCGCTAAATACACAATCTGTACTAATATGAATCAAACGCGCATTGGTCAACAAGCACAAATTTGCTAAACGATGTGGAAACATAGCATTTATCGGCAAGGCGATTAATGGGTCATTTACATCTGCGTATTGTTTAATTAAGCCTATACAATTAATGACGAGATCTGGCTTTATCGCTGTCATTACAGCAATCAACGAATCATTATCTAACACGTCCACATTCGCAAGTAATGATGTTTGGCTAGCAACTGGAAAATAATCTGTTCCTGAAACATTGCGCAAGGTACCATATACTCTAATCGACTTATCTTGCTGCAACATTCTAAATACAGTACTACCCAACATACCTGTAACACCTAAGATTAAAACCTTCATTTGCTCTCTGCCCATCACTTAAATTCTGTTATTTAAAATATTAATCAAATTCTTTGCTTGTGAATCCATTTCAAAATGCTCTAAATAGTAATTTCTACCCGATTCAGACATTTTTTGTTTTTCTAAAGCGGTCATGTTGCACAAGCGTTCAATACAACTAACCAAACCATCGACATCTTCAGCGCCGCAGGTCAATCCTGCGCCTGATTTTTCGACCACTTTAGCACCTTCGCCATCTAGGGCGGCAATGATAGGTCGACCCGATGCTAAATACGCTTGGATTTTACTGGGAATGGTATAACTAAAAATTTTCTCTTTCCCAAGCGTTACTAACAAAGCCTCAGAACGCATAAAGATTTGTGACACCCTTTCTGATGGCAAACGTCCAGCCAAAAAAAGATTATCTAGTTTCCTATTTACTTTTTGCTCTAACAACCAACCCGATAAAGATCCACTTCCGACTAAGACAATACGTAAATTAGTTAGATGTTTTAATTTAGCGGCTGCATCTACAATTGTTTCTAATGACTGAGCCGTACCTAAGTTTCCTGTAAACGTTACACAAAAAAACTGCTCCAATAAACTAGTTAAATCAATGGGTAAAGCATTATCGTTTAAATGGCTAAGATCTTGCTCAACTCCTAAGCACTCATCTTTATATGAATTGGGATAATAAATAATCTTCTCAACATCTGCATAACGAGAAACAGGTTTGATAAATCCTTTCGACTGAACAAGTAACGTATCTGCCTGAGAATAAATGCCACGTACCACTAAACCGACCAGTGCCAATAATAATCTGTTTTTTATAAATCCTGTTGCGCTCAAACTCTCAGGCCATAAATCCTGTACCCAAATAGCCAAATGCGTTTTTAACTTCCATTTCAAGTAAATAGCAGGGATCGCCATTGTGATTGGAGATGGAGCAAATACAAGAATAGCATCATAGTGCTCATTCTTTACTGCAGCAGGGAAAAATCGCATGCCATTCCAAATGAAAGACCAATAATTTAAAAACAGATTTTTTGCCCCCCCTGTCTTTCTGGGGCGTAAAGGTGCTCGAAATATAACGGTATTCTCTGCAAACAACTCTTCCTGAGTCCCTTTATGGACATACCCATCATATAACTGTCCATGAGGATAATTGGGCTTTCCCGTCAACACCTTAACCTTATGTCCCTGAGATTCTAAAGTTTTAACCAAATCATTGATAATAAAAAATTCAGGCCAAAAATATTGTGAAACAATTAGAATTTTCACGAATGTATACTTTTATAAAATAATTGTTTATTCGCTTCAAGTACTTCAGGCTGAGTCAATATTTCGATTATCTTCATCTGCACAGCACTACGTATTTCTATTTTCTCATCTTGGCTTTTCAATGCACAGGATTCAATAACAGAAACAAATTCATTAATATATTCCAAAGACAAGTCCCAACCTAATTGCTCCCTCCTTAAGTTTCGCCATGGCGTTTGGTCACTTAACAAAACAGAAGTACCAACAGTTAAAGCTTCTGCAATTACATGCCCATAATTTTCACCGTGGGTTGGGAACAAGAACAGGTCATAAGAGGCAAAAGTTGCACCTATATCATCAGGTAATACTACCCCACGATATTCAGTTTTAATATTGTGGCGTAGAGCTTGAATCATCGTCAGACACTTTTCCCAGTAAGTGATATCTTCTAATGGTCCATATATATCAAAAATAACATTGCAGCTTACCTTACCCAGTATTTTGAGAGCAAAATCAAGATTCTTCTTGGGTGAAATACGCGATAGAAAGATAATTCGTAATACACTGTCATCGTTCATACCACTTAAGTGATGAAGGTTCACTTCTGATGATATAGCGACTATTTTAGCGGGTAAATCTAAAGCGATTAAGATAGTGTCTTTTAGGTGCGGGAACATTCGTTGAATATCTTCAGCTTCGTGTTCGCTAGAGGCATGCCATAGGATACCGTTATACATGCCCAATAACCGAGAAAGCCTAATATAAATCTTTTTCTTAAGCTGCTTTAATTTGATTGCACCTTTCGAAAATTCACCTCGAGGAGCTAAGAGAAGAGGTTTATTTGGCAATTTACCTAAAAATCTTGCCAGTAATGGTTTTAATGTATAAAGGGGGTCAAAAAAACTATTTAAATACAATACATCATGCGGTGTTTTATTGATTATTTTTGCAAAGCCTGAGATGGTATGTTGCTGTGAGTGACAATAATAAACATGAGCTTTACCTAATGACACCCAGCGCCCTATAGGCACATTTACATACGAATCAATATCACCCTGATCTCGATCTCTAGTGACGATCCAAAAATCAAAATCTTGCCCTAAATGTTCAACCATATTAGCAATGGTTCTAAGTGGACCACCAGCCTTATATCCCGGCAGGTAATAACCAACAAAAACAAGGATTTTAGGTTTAATAGAAATACTAGTCATCACCGCTCTCAAAAACTAAATCCAGCGTCAATTTTTAGCTAACCTTAAATTTAATATGACGACTATAAATACAAATATCATCGTACCATAAACATAGCCTTCAGCAACAACCAGACTACTTCCATATTCGGCAAACAAAAAACACCAGCCGATAAAAAAGCATAATAAAACTAAATAGGCAGGCCAGTATTTATGAGGTTGCATATCAACCTGCCCCTGCACCATTAATATCCGACCCAGATTCAACAATCCACAAGCAATTACTAATAATGTAAACGTTTTATGTTCACTGGCAACATAATCTGTTGTCAAAAAAAGTAATAGCTCTTCGCCAAATACATCAATAATAGTAGTGACAATCAGTAAACAAACTGTATAGACCAACGTCAATAAAAACTGATATTTTTTCCTAACCATCGACGACTGTTGGTTAATGACCAGCGGAAAGCCTACCATCTCAAAAAAAACGTACATCATTGAAGTCATACTCATGGCCAACATATAGACGACGGCATATTTACCAGTAGTACTGGCTCCAAGCAATGCAAATAATAACCACTTGTCCAAATGAACTATAGAGGCATTCAATATCATCACTACAAACATTTTTTTAAAATAATTATAAAATCCCTGCCTATATTCTATATCATCATCGATTAATCCAACATTCTTAGTAAGCTTAAATTGCTTATTGATCCTCAATGAATTCAAGACAATACCAAAGACAACCATTCCGGCAGTGACCATCCCTACCGCTGTTGCATACTCTGATTGCTTAAACCAATAAAAGGCAATCAAACCACCCAGTAATCTAAATGCACCATCAGTACTTTGAATCAATGTTACTGGCTTTCTTTTCCTTTGCGCTACATAAAAAGAAATTACACCAGTAACAACCCCGTAGCTAAAGCCCATTAATGAAGACAACAATACTAATAATAAAAAGGATTGGGATTGCCCTAACAAAACACTACAAAACAAGATTAATAAGGCTGATATGCCAACCAGTTTTATTAAATTCTTTTCATATTGCCAAACATAAGAAAAAAAGTTTGCCTGCCATCCCTGCTCAACCGCCAAAGAATGAAAGCGAAATATAGTTTGATTGAGAGGTTGATATAGCCCCATCCAAATCCAGCCAGATAAAGCCATCATCAATGCGATAAATGCATATTGTTCTGCAGTAAAAATATTCGTAAATATTTTTAAACTAACCAGCCCCACAATTAATGCCGTTAGCTGTCCCGCAAATACCCATAGAACATCAGTTCTGACAAATCGAAGAAGGTTAGATAATGAAAACACTTATTTGCTTATTGATCTATTTTTGTTTTATTCAAGAACGCTAATTGTAGTGTGACATAAACAAACAGAGGCCAATATAATCCGCTTCGATTCAACATGTAGTTCTCTGTAATATTTAATGCGATGAAAACAACTAAAAAACCTACTAAAAAACTAGCCTCAAATTCTAATCCCTTACGGTTAACTATCTTCCACCAACCTTTACATGCTAGCACTATCATCGCTAAGAAGATTGAACCGCCAATAGCCCCAAGATAATAGAGTAGTCCAACATAGCCACTATGAAAGCCAAGCCGTAACCAATGCGTTATCTTCTCAGGATAAGCCCCATAACCATGACCAATTACTATCCGTTGCTGAATGAGTGCCCAGTACTCAGTCCAAATTGATGTTCTTCCTGTGAAAGTTGTCGTTTTTCCCATTAGAGCAAACAGTTCAGTCCAGTAGAAAAAAACAACCGTTGCTAGCAAGATGAAAGCAATACCTATAACAAGCCAACTTTTGGGATATCGACCTATCACCAATGAAGCAACGGTAATAATAATGGCAATAGGGATGAGCATATTACTCGTCATTGATGTTGACAAAAACAGTAACCATAATGCGATGATAAAAGTCACCCCACTTAGCCATCTATAAATACCTGCCATTCTAAAAAACACAGAAACAGCCACAAACATAGTCAAAAATGAATACTGACCTAATTGGTTTTTTTGAAAAAAGACACCTTTAATATTTCGTGATGATACATCAGACAAAACAGACCAATCAATAAAGAAAATATTGACCACGATAATAGTAAAGCAAACCCAAAATAGGTATTGAACAACTTGCTTCACATTCTTTGTACAAACAAATAGCATCAACCCAATTAATGTACATCCCAGAAAGCCAACTAAACGTATAATGGTCTGTGTATTAAACTGACCGATAACAAGCGAAATAATACTCCACGTTATCAAAGCAAACCATAACCAAGTTATGGTGGTCATTTTCTGCTTAAACGTCTGCCAGTAAAGCAATATCAGGCCAAATGATAAGGCATAAGAAAAGGCCAACATTAGCTTTGCAGTTAAAGCGATCTGTTTTCGTCCACCCTCAACTGAATATTCGCCTGTCAATATATGTGAAAACACACCACTACCAATCAGCAATGCGATAAAGACCAAAATATTCGACTGACTACGACAAGCACGTATCAAACTATCCCTCAAATTAACTTCCCCTTACTTTGACATCACATTTTTCGCTGTCAAAAATCACGTATAAATGAGAACCATAATAACAAGATGTCGTTATTAACGCTGTAATATCTGATAACTCTGTTTATCGCACCCTTTCCAATCCAAAACAAAATTGGCTTCGTTTTGTTATTTTTTCCATTCACTTAATTGAATAGGCTTTTTTATACAGTTTAGACAAAGTCGATACGGCTTTGACATCATAGCGATTTAGACGACGTTGTTTATCTAAAGACTGTAGTGTTATTTGTTCAACCCTATCTTGCATATTACTAAATGGTTTTTCAAATTTATGCTTCATGATCTTTCGCCAATACTTTCCGCCTAACGCTGAATCAAGACGAGCTAAATACTCAGGTGATGCGTCATATAATTCACCCCGCTCACCTGAAGTTATTTCTTCGTTATTAAACACTACTGCCCATGCTTGGTTGCGTGCGGCTCGCACACGAGCCCGAGCACAATGTGCTTGTGCAAGTGTTAACGATTCATCCGCAGTCAGTCCATCGGCTTCAAATAGGTTTTGGAGCTGAGTGATTTCAGGCTGAGTAAGCAGGTTTAAGTCTTGATTGAGTCCATGGCCAACAGCATTAATAGATGAACGTTGCTTACCATTCTCTGTCCGAGGTCCAGATGAACGCTTAGCATTAGCTCTATTCGCTCTGTGCTGTTTATCCGTTGCCATCACTATTATCGTTAATAAGTTGCAGTTTCTCTTGTTCAAGGTCAAACTCAAGACGGTTTCTCATTACAGCATGATTACGTCTGGCATCCATCATTTTAAGTGTCTCTCGGAGATTTTTCTCATGTCGTGCTAACTGTTGTTCTAATTTATCAAGCGTTTTAGCTTCAATAGTATAAGCTCCAGCCATTAACGTATTTATTGTCGCTTGCGCTTCATCAAGTAATGAAACTAATTGTGCTTGACCATCTTCTGAGTTTGCCTCCCAATCATAAAGCACGTTTTTTACTCGAGGATCTGATTTATAGGTATGCGGATCTTTCAATAAAATATCTAGTTTTTTACTCATCCCTCTCAGTAAAATAGATTGACGTAAAGCACGCATTTTCTGTACTTCTCGTAATTCATCATGAATATCTTTCACTAAAACAAGATCTAAGGCGTCTTTAACTTCAACACTATCAACGAGTAGTTGTAATTGTTGATCATAATCACTCACTTGCTCACCAGGCAATAAATAACGCTGATTAAACCAAGGCACGGCTGCTAGCGATTCAGCTTGTGGGCTATTGAGCGTGATCGATAATGGATCTGTTGCAGGCTTTGATTTAATCGATCGTTTGTTGGACTTTTTAGCAGGCATCAATCACTTCCCTTAACATCAGTTTTTATGAGCAGGTGGATTAGTTAACAAACGTACACCAGGATCGAGTTCTGGCGAGCCAATAAACTCAATACCCGCCTCCTCAAGTGTCTTTTTAATGAGACTTAAGGTTTTAATGTTCGCATTAGGTACACCATCTGATAATTCATAACGGCGAATTGTTGTCGTACCTATCCCTGAAAGGGTTGATAGTTTAGTAGAATTCCACTTCAATAAAGCTCTCGCAGCTCTAATTTGACCAGAAGTAATCATTAAAAACCTTTTATGGTTCTTTTTAAACCATTTATATGTTATATTTAACTTAATTCAGTTGTTAAGGAACACTATATCATGATTGAACAATTACTTAAAAAAATGGAGGGCGCTTATGCAGAAAATACCATTCGAGCCTATCGTATCGATTTTGATGTATTTAGTTCATGGTGCAAGCAAGAAGGACTATGTCCTCTTCCAGCCAAACCTGACACCATCAGTGATTTTATAGGCTTTGATATGCAGCACAGTTCTTCAGCAACGATTCGCAGGCGTATGGCAAGTATACGGAAAATTCACAAACTAGCGCGCATGCCTGATCCCACAAAAGATGAAGATGTATTTTTAAGTCTGCGTCGTATGCATCGACAAAAAGGGCGTTGGCAGCGACAAGCCTTTGCCATGACCATTGAAATTAGAGACAAACTTATTGCAATAACAGATAACTCGATTAAAGGTTACCGTGATAGAGCATTACTCCACTTTGCTTATGACAGTATGCGAAGGCGTAGCGAACTATGTAGTTGTGAATGGTCTGAGATAACCATTAATCCAGATGGAACAGGTAGCTGGTTCATGCAGTTCTCAAAATCAGATCAAGAAGGGTATGGAAAGAATATCCCTCTGAACGCTGACACAATCGATGCACTGAAGGAATGGAAAACTCATGCAAACCTTAGTCAAGGTAAAGTGCTTAGGGGATTTGTGCGACAAGAAATAATTGGTTCATCATTAGATTCCAGCCACATCGCCAAAATCTTTAAAAAACTAGCTAAAAAGGCAGATCTTAGTGAACAGATCCGCAGAGATATTTCTGGACATTCAGCTCGAGTAGGCCATGCACATGATTTACTTAAAGAAGGTAAGAGTCTGCCACAGATTATGGTTGCCGGTGGCTGGAAGTCAACTGATGTCGTCATGCGTTATATCGAAAAC
>JAWUYH010000022.1:0-30604 GCA_034110895.1 Gammaproteobacteria bacterium
AGAGAAAATTAAGTAATCTTGCTGAAAATGATTACTACTATAGTGATAGCACAATCAGTGCCAGAAATAATATCTATAAATATCAATTAACTACAATATAAATAATGGATATTAACGCACGAAAAACGTGCATTTAAAGGCTGTATGCACCAATAAAATCTATTACAAAGTGCGTGGGATCTTCAGATAAATAACGAACAAGCGATACGTTATTTCTAATATAAAAAAACCGAGCAATATTAATACTGCTCGGTTTAATCTATGTAGCCATAGTAAGATTTATTTTTAAAACGTAACTTCACCAAAAAGCCACAGTTTTTCGGTATCCACTTTACCTAATGAAGCATCACCTGTATCTATACTACCTTGGTCGGTTTCAAAGTCATGGTATACACCCATTAGTTTAACTCCCATTACTTTGCCCACTAAAGTAAAGTAAAGTACATATCTTCTAAGCTCTGACTAGGCGTTGTTAAAAATTGACCTGCCCAACCTTGGAACGAATGGTTAGTACCTAAGTAATCATCGCTCAATATAAATAGTAGAGGCGGCTCTATAAAGGAAGATATGATTAAAACGAAATAGCTGGCCTAAACTGAAGATTGTCATTTTCAGGTATAGACGATCAGTTTGTCTGTGAATAAATAATCTTTAAGCTCTTTATCTGATCTTGGATCTTTTTACCATTGGCCAGTTCAATCTAATCAAGCGCTTTTAATACACGTTTAATTTCTTCTCTAACACTATCAATACCTTCAACAACACGATCAACAGCCGCATTATCTTGCTCAATGACATTCCACGCATCAGTCCACACGGCTGTTAAATTAGCTGATTTTTTTTCAATACTTGGATCCGTTAATACACTCAAATCACCGATCAGTCCGACCTTTACCCAGCCCTTTCTTGGGCTACCTTCAGTTAAATCCTTATCATAATGAGCGATATACACCAATTGCTCTAACGAGGATAACTCAACTAACATTTCAAAACTGGCCGTTCGAATAGTATTGTTTTGTTCCGATACTTCCATTCGCCATACATTGTATGAAAAACCTAACAATGAAAATAATATACTGAAGATCAGAGTGATTTGGTAAAACTGAAATTTAGTTTTAAACTGACTACCCATATCCGTATTCCTGTTTTCATCTATAAAAGACATAAGCTTCAAGCCTAATTAACATAAGTACACTAGGCTTTTACTGAATATCTGTCATTAATAGTTGTCAAAAAAAGACTCAGATCAATGGGCCTACTTAAACACAAGCTAATGATTATAATGTAAAAGATAAAGCGCTACTTCTAACAAAATAACATATTTTGTTTATTTAAAATTTATTTGAATAGGTGAACATCTAGCGAAAACGATTTAACATTAGCTAATACATCACATTGTTTATTATTGGCTTCAATCCCTTTATACATGACAGCAGTGTGACTGATCAATTTCATATTTTATAAAGAGAGTTAAACAACCACTTTCACCCTGTTTATAAACGCACTAGATGTTGCTCAATTAGAACTACCAATTTATCATGTAAATGTTCTTCAAATTTATCTAAGTTCATGTCAAAAAATGCTAAATATTTTTCAGCTTGGCTAAGGCTTAGAATTTTATTGATTGTTTTGTATTGAATTTCCGGTAGGGAATTATCTAATCTAGGTAATACTTGCCAATTGATAAAGCCTGAATTAATGGGTTGAAGCTTTATATATGCGGCTCTGCAAAATGCTTCAATACGCTTGTCGCCATCTTGTCCAAGGCAACCCGGTTCGATTCTAACAACAACGGTTAACATTTTATCTGCTGGTAATGCTAAATTATTTTCCATAGACTTCTTTACTGGTTTAATAAATTATATAAGGCCTAATGTTCTTGTATAGGCTTGATCTAAATACTAAAGTTGAAGCTAATAATGACATTATAGCGTGTCATAATGATTTTAAACATCAACATAAAATGTTCATTCTCACATCAATAATCTAGTTCAAGTTCACACCGTTTCGGTGCCTAGTAGACTGAGTCTTCACATTTATGATCTGTTGATAAACTTGCATAAAAAGCTAAATAGCATTACAGCAGTTTATAAAGATACAATTTATAGAACCTGTGTGTAAAGCTTAGACATTTGAATAAACGCTTAACTTTTTTTGTTCTAGGGCCTCAAGATAAATTTTTTATTATTGCAGCCATCAATATTGCCTAGCTGGCAACCCAGATAAGCCAATAGTAGCTGCCTTCATATCAATAGCTATTGATTGAGTCTGGCAACAAGGTGATGCCAGATAAGCTGAGGATCCAAAAAATATCCTTAGCTTAGCAAGTTCACTTAGAAAGAAAAACCTAAGGCTAGACCCGCTATAACCGCGTTGGATTCATCATGATGATAGTCCCAATGCAACTGTGGCGATATGGTGTAATGCTCAATTTCGTATTCATACAATATTCCAACTCGACTCACAAAAACATTTTCATCTTCAGCAAGTTCAACCCCAGGGCCTACCTGCATAATTAAGCCATTATGGAAATGAATATCAGCTACTGCAAGTACGGTCGTTGCATTTAATTCTCCATAGGCTCTTTCTATTATGGCACCGACGCCAAGCAGTTTATTGACTCGATATTCGTAGTCAATACCTACGGTGGCATTATTACCCTCTTCAGTTACATGAGTATTGGCTAATAACACCGACAAGTGATTCCGACCATGAACACTATGTTCTGCCTCAGAACTTGATGTAATTTCATCGGCAAGTAGCGGTGTCATGAATAGACATAACATTGAAAGTTGAACTATATATCGCATAAAAAACGTCTCCAAAATCGACTACTATTAAAAACTAAGCAGACCCGTCGCCTAATTTTTTATTATTCTTATATTGTAAATATTGGGCATGATGGGGCGAAAGCATTGATGTCAAAACAGCGAACATTTTATCTTTTAGTACTTATATATCAATTGAACTTTGCTGACTGGACCATAGGAGGTAAAATAGCTAAATAATCTGGTCTAGTCAACTATTTTCAACCTCTGTTATATCTGTAGTCAGTATTTTATTTAGAGAGTGCAGTGACAAGGATCTTGCTACTTAATTAATGCTATAGATCAGTAAACTTTTCATCTTGCACGCCTTGTATCGTTAAATCACAGGTTAAATAAGGCGACCATAAGTCAAAAGTTAAAATAAGAGCAGATTTTGTTACAAAAACACTACTCGACTGTTGACTCATTTACTAAATATTTGGTGATATCAACAACTCAAGTACAACATCTATTCTTGGACTCACTTCTTCCACACAAGGAATTATTAATAAGTAAGGCAACGTTATTGGGCCCAAAAGTAATTCTGTAGTCCACTTGTCATCATCGTGGCTAGACCATTGATAACTAATAACACTACGATCACTCTCAATCTTTACCTTAAGCTTAAGCTGATCGTTAAAAAGGTAATCACCTTTATAATAGTCATCGAAGAAAAATTTATTATCAACCACATACTCGGGAGTCAACATAGCTAGACTAATAGCAAACCCCATTTCATTTTTATTTCTTCTGTTTTTTCTCACTTGCGTAATCGAATCTAGTGCTAGATATGAGCTAAATAGCTTAAGGTGTTTATCGCCCTTAACCACATCTTCATGTGCCAAATAAATAGCTGACTCATCATGTACGTTACGTCGATATAAATCCCAACGCGCATCTCTCACTTTAGTAATTACTTCAATGTGATAGGAGGCACGAACCTCCTTACCTTTCGCCTGAGCTAGAGCAATTTTTTTAGGCAAACAAACGGTATTAATCTTAAGACTGCCGTCTACGCCAACATCGCCGAAGAAAAATCGTTTTAAATTCTGGTAGCCTTCTTCAGAGTTCACCCACACCAAAATGACCAGAATGGGCCCGATGAACAAAAGCTCTTGGTGAACCCGCTACGTAAGCATTTTTGATTTTAACCAAGCCATCACTAAAAGAGCCAATTGCTTTCCTAGCAAGACCAAGCCCTGCAGTATAGTCTTGCGAGTTAGTACCAATTAGTGAAAAAAAATTTTGTAAAGGAAACGTTCCATTGAGACTATTGACTGCCATGTCTTTGGGGAGGTTTAGGTACTCACGCATTCGGTCGTGATTAAAGTTTTCAGTATTATTGATTTTAAATAACTTAGGGATATTACCCACCCCTTTCAGTTCAATGCCGTTATGGGGTGTTGCATAAGTGAAAATCTTTTCTACTTCAACAGAATTTTTTTCAGATAACCTTATATTTTGTAGCCAGCACCTAACAACCAAGCCCCCCATTGAGTGAGCAATTAGGTAAACTTTAAAAGCTTTAAGCTTCTTCTTATTATTGCCACAAATTATAGCCCGTATTTTTTGAAGATATTGACCCAAACCCTCAGCATATACCTCCATTTCATGTCGCTTACCCTCACCTAAATCGTTAGATACGGACTCGTAATAACGATAAATCCAAACAGAGTGATTATCCACTTTACTGTCAGTATCAAATTCACTACCATCTAGGTAAGCATCCTTATAACCATAGTCTTTCATAAGCCGGACTAATGGTGATTCGAATATATGCTTTATAATACTACCATCGCAATTTTGCCTGAGCTTGGTACTGCCCATATTAAAACCCATATAGGGATCAGCAACCGTATCTTCGACCTCATCTTGTGTTCCGGCATAGCCCCTGACATAAATGATCGGATATATTTTTGATTGCTTGGCCATATAATTTTCTTCCTTAAAAATTAATTTGAAGCAGTATTGGTTAAGTTATTATTTTGTTTTATTAAAGTTAAATATAAAGGGATCCTTCCTTTAATTATTGGCAAATAGTACTTATTCACCAATTATTTATCCTATTGCTAAGCACGCTTTAAAACATAGGCTGAGTGACTTAGTTTTATCTATTGTTCAAGCTACACTAAAACATGTAAGGCAGAATTAGCTGTAGCCTGTTTTACCAATAATAGAGTATCTTTTATTAAGATTTTATTTAGCCAGACTTGCTGTTAATAAGATTAAGTTGCAACAGCGTAATGGTTAGTAAATTTCACACAACGCCCAAGCAAGCTTTTCAAATAGCTTCTTTAAGGATGAATCAGTATATACCCTCGTTTGATTTCATCAATCATAAACTTCACTCCAGTTTGAACTACTTCCACACCCGTTAAAATTGCTGGACGTTTATGATTTTTACGCTCTAATGTGTCTAGAGTATTACCACACACATAAAAACGGACACCATGTTCTTGGAGACTCGCAATACGCTGTGCATATTGGCTATCTTCTGCAAGAAAAAGTGGCACACCAGCGCCAAAGGCAATAACCTCAATATCAATCATTTCTTGGCCATAACGCTTGGTCAGATTATTAGAGATATCCAGTACCGCTTGATAATGAGTGGGATCCGCATCGCTGACTTGCATAATAATATGTGTCTCGGCAAAAGGCTTATCCTCACTAAGTGCTTCCTGTGCATTAACCACCCCTAAACTAACAACTAAGCTTAGTGCAATAAACAACATCCAATTCATCATCTTTTTCATAATATCTCCAATTAATAAATAACCTGAAACCATTGTGGTCAATGTTGAGGCGAATAACAAGCTAGTCCAGTGCTTTGACCACGATTTCATGTAATATATCCAGCGCAAGCCTCAATACTTGTCGTTATATTTCTAGGCCTGAGCTGCTTATTTTACCGCCCATTCCTCAGCTGAATCCACAGATCCAAACAACTGGCATGTCCACTTAGTGTCACACTCCTCAATCCTTACTCTGTAAGACTCATAGAGATCCACTAAATGATCGTCCCGAGCAACTAGCGCAATCTTCATACTAGGTGCTAAAGTTGTTGTAGCACTGTCAATAGTCGGTCGTTCAATGGTTTTATCTTCTGTGAGCGCCGCTAACTCGGCATTAAGCAAATTCCAAATCTGGTAGCTATGTTCGCTAAATTTAATATAACAATGCAAGGCACCATTTGCGTCGATAATATCTTGCATGCTGAACACGCCAGAGCAATCTATAATTGAGCCCTTATCAGTATAGGTGATTCTATATGCCATTATAATTCTCCCTTAAGGCACTATTGCTAAGCTTAACCAAAATGTACAAAAGCTATTTTGTTGCCATCTGGATCACGAAAATAAGCCCCGCAAAATACATCAGGGATCCGCTCTCCAGGCTCACCTTCAGAAGTTGCATTTAAATCAATAGCCTTTTATACAAACTATTAACGGCCTCTTTAGAACCCGGAGTTAGTGCAATCATATTTCCCTTGCTGGGTAGAGGTGACTCTCCGTTATAGGGAAGACACAAACTAAGCATAGTTGCACCATCCTCAGTGCCAATAAACGCAATACGATTCATATCGATGTTTAGTTTGGCACCAAACTGCTCTAAATAAAAAGCCTTTGCTTTATGCAGATCACTCCCTCCAATCGTGACATGTCCAATCATAATTATTACCTCTTATTAATTATTAAGACGACAACTCAGCTGATATAAGTGTTAATTTGCCAGAACTATGAATATTGCACAAGAGAAAAATAAAACCGACAACAAAAAATAAAGGTGAGGTGTTTTTAGAGATCCAGAGCTTAAAATATTCCTAGCCTGATCCTTCAAGATATAGTGATTCCATTCACTTTCCTTAAGTCTTATTTTCGTTTTGGTTTTAAATCAGCAAAATCGGTTTATTTAATATACACATTTGCACAAAAGTACTGTGTTAATAGCATAAAATAAGGAAACGTATCCTGCAATCATCAGGTGATTTAGAGTTAAACCCAGTTATTAAGATAGTACAACACAATCCTGTTCCACTACTATTTTACGAGATAACGCAGCTGAATAAGGCATTAAAAGCATCGGATTATTTGTCTTTAATATAAACAGTTTTATCCTGTCAACAACCTAGCATATTGGGATATTCTGAACTACCAAGCAATCCATACTAGCCTCACCTTTGCCAGCTTCATTTACTTATAATAGATGGGGATTATTAGTATTAAACTTTAATAAGCTTGGATGGTACTAAAATTTTATACCGCCATAAAATCACAAATATTCTCGATATCGTGACTGTTGTTGTGCTGATGATTTTGCTGTTCTAGTTATCTTTCTTCTAAAGATCCCTTGCCCAAACCAATGCTTTCTTCTCCCATGTTGATTCTGAACAATCAAAAGAGGCCAGCGCATATATCTGGCCTCTTATACTTTTTTTGTGCTTAAACAGCTGTTCTCTATAAATTAAATCGACAGCCGTTTAACAATAGCTTGACCAACATCATGAGCGCTTTGTGGATTTTGACCTGTTATAACACGATCATCATCTATTACATGAGCTGACCAAGGTTGCTTTTTATTATACTGTGCAGCAAGACGAGTAAGCGATTCCTCTAATAAAAATGGAACGTCTTCGACGGTACCAAAATCTATTTCTTCTTCTCGAGTAAATCCAGTCACAATCTTACTTGCTATTAAGCTTTCACCATTACTCAGTACTATTGGTAAAAATCCTGCAGGCCCATGACATACTGCTCCGAGCACTCCACCTTTTTCATAGTGTTCAGCGCTTAACTTACCAAACTCTTCGTTAGTCGCTAAATCTGATAGTAAACCGAAACCACCAGGGTAATAAATTGCATCATAATCATCCACTTTAACTTGGGATACTGAAATGGTGTTATTAAACCTATCTTGGAATTCTTTACTACTGAGAATTTTGCTATTGACCTCATCACCTTCGACCTCAGTGCCATAAATGGGTGCTTGACCACCATTGATAGAGGCAATGTCATATTCATATCCTGCTGTAAGAAACACGTTTAATGGGTGAGTTAATTCTATGGCATACGTACCGTTGGCTTGCTCAGTATTTCCCAAAGTTCCGTGATTGGTTACTACGATAAGAATCT
Source organism: Gammaproteobacteria bacterium (assembly GCA_034110895.1). GTDB lineage: Bacteria > Pseudomonadota > Gammaproteobacteria > Nitrosococcales > Methylophagaceae. Next base: position 7,937 of record JAWUYH010000022.1, read on the forward strand.
TTTTCATCTGTCTTTCCTTTTAAATTTCTTTTAGAATCGATATTGTTAGCTCAATACTCCTGTGACATAACACTCTGCCGAATTTGACAGCACCATTTCATTTTCTTGTTATGGCCATTGTCTAGTATAGAGAAGTCCTAATATTTCAGATATTGCAAAGTCTTTTGTAACTTGACCACAATATCCGATAATTGTTATAGCTTAAAATCTGAACGACTAAAGCATTTAACCTTTATTCATCATATTGCAGCAGTCAGCACCGTTGAGAGTTACATTTATTTTTATAACTACAAGCGATTACATTCAACGCTTGGTTACATTACCCCTGTGCAAAAAATGGCAGAATTGAACAAAGCGGCTTAAAGTTATTTCATTAATACTTAACCAGTACAAAAAGCTCTTTTATTTGCTGCCACGTTCATCTCCTTTCTGTCGTGTATTGAGGGGCTAGCGCCCGAACTGTTGGGCAAGAGGCGCTAGCTTAGATTGTCTCACACCAGTGGCTTGTTAGGCATTTTTCTCGGTTTCAAACCATCGGTAGACAAGCCCGGTCAATAAAGCTCCTACAATTGGAGCAAGCCAAAAAAGCCATAATTGAGATACTGCCCAGTCTCCTTGAAATATTGCAACACCGGTGCTTCTCGCTAGATTAACTGATGTATTAGTAACGGGTATGCTGATGAGGTGAATAAGAGTAAGACTTAGACCAATAGCAATAGGAGCAAAGCCTTGTGGTGCGCGTTTGTCTGTTGCACCTAAAATAATCATTAAAAACATAAATGTCATAACTACTTCAGTCACTAATGCGGCAGTCAGACTATATCCACCAGGTGAATGTTCTCCATAACCATTTGATGCGAATCCAGCTGTCACCTGCTTGACCAGTAGCAATAACATATAATATTGCTGCTCCAGCAAGACCACCTGCTACTTGTGCAATAATGTAAGGACCAAGTTCAGATGCTGAAAACCTGCCGCCTGACCAAAGCCCGATCGAAACAGCAGGATTGAGATGGCACCCAGAAATATGACCAATAGCAAAGGCCATTGTTAACACAGTAAGTCCGAAAAGCTAAAGAGACGCCCAATAAGCCAATACCAACATCGGGAAATGAGGCTGCAAGAACAGCGCTTCCACATCCTCCAAGTACAAGCCAAAATGTTCCAATAAATTCTGCACCTAATTTTTTTGATAATGTCATTTTTTACTCCTTTGTATTCAATTAATAGATTTATTATTTGTTTTGCCTAACGCCAAGCTAAATGGACCGAAAAGCCACTAGGCTTTTTGTGTCCATTTTCAGCGCCTTGTTGAATCTACTCTCCCCAGAATTTCCACCATTTCTTGCTATTAGACTCACGCGAGATTTTCCCTTTTTCAGAGCCTTTATCTAGCTCCTTTTGAACTTGCTCTGACTTCTTGGTTTTTTGTTTTTCTATACCTTTTAGTTCGTCATATTTCTCTTTCTTATCTTTATTCTCTTTATTCTCTTTCATTTCTTTCTTCTCTTTCTCTAGACCTTCATCTTCTTCAAGATCTTCTTTAGCTTCCATTGCTGTTCTGTGAGTATCTTTCTGTTCTGTGTTGGGCTTTCCTTTTACGGCCCATTCGGGCTTGTCCGCGAGAGCTGGAGTTATGAAAGCGCTCATTAGAATTATTGCTAATATATATATTTTCATGTGAAAATCCTCGAGTTTGATTAAAATTTAACGCTTTGCCAAGGGGAAAATGCCAACGTTGTTGGGCGAAGCCCAGTGTGTATTTGTTCCAGCTGCGTTTTCTGCGGCGAACTTAGGCAATTTTTTATATGGCCTTATCACCAAAAGCCACGAGGGTTATGATCATGTAGACTTTCAGCCGTATGTTGACAGACATAAGTTTGCTGTTGTTTGCCATGCTCGCAGCACTCAATGTATTCAATTTCATCTGACATTTTGGTTTGCAACATAACACCCCAAATAACCGGCATTTTGCAGCGCGTAGCAGAGAAAAATGTCCGAGTTAATTTGAATTGTTAGCTTTTTTCGTTTAAAACTATGCTCTTTTTGACCTATAGCCCCCATTAAGGCTTGTCAGGTTAAAATGAAACAGAATTTAAAGCATTTAAATAACTAGCCAACTTAAATATGTATCTTATACGAATAGCTACAGCTGCCATCACTTGTGCTGCCGCCACACTTCAAGGTTAGGTTTCCCTTTTGTCCATTTGCGACTAATAATTTAAGGATTACACTTTCCGTTTTCGACACGTTGCCCTGCTTATTATTTGATCTGCCAGCATTAGTTAATGCATAAGAGACTGAACAGTCATCGCTGTTATTATCTATAGTCAAGCGATATTCACCAGCGGCATCAAGAGTGATCGTTTTTTTGTACCAGAATCTCCACAAGTACCAGTAACTGTATCCTCGGTCGATAACGTCCAAGACTTTCCGCCACGACTACGAAGACCCGCAAATAATGGAACGTATTCGATACCTATTTGTTCATTTGTAGTGAAATCATAACCTTGATCAGTAAGCACTGATGTTATGGTTTCTTCATCAAACTGGTTTAAAATACCCTCTAATTGTTCTAAATCCGATTTATTAGTCATAGTAAACTCCTTGTTTTTAGATAGTTTAATATTTCACCCATATTCACAGTAACACAATAGCAATGTATGAAAAATAAAAAATGGAATATTCTATTAGACGATGCCGAGAAATCCAATGATTTTAATCACTTGGGGTCTTATTCTCAGCCCCTTGTGAGTTTTTTATTGACTACTCCCCTCCCCCCAGAATCCGCACAGTGTAGTGGTCAAGTATTAACGAGTTATTTTGGCTACTCACATTAATAAACAAGCCAGCTCTCATACTTTTCGCCATAGTTTTGCTACTCGTTTATTAGAAAGTGGTTATGACTTACGGACTATTCAAGAATTGCTTGGCCATAGTGATGTTAAAACAACTGAGATTTATACTCATGTGGTTAAAAAAGGTGGTCGCGGAGTTATTAGTCCCATTGATGATTGAAAACAAAATAAGACATTAAAATACTTACTTCACCACCTTCTTTCTAGAGTCTGCTTTTGAAGATTTAGAACCTAATGTTCTCCAAGCTTCATACTCATCGCCATTTACCCATGTTACGCCGATATACTCTTGCCAAGACTTGAAATCTGCACTGCGATAGCGCTCTGCTGTCTTTGAACCTGCTCCCACAGTCTGTCGATGAACATGTAGAATAATATACTCTCCATCGTAGTCGAGATAATTTTTATTAGGATCATTTTGAGAACAATAGGTAAATAAGCGATCGGGAACAGTGAAAATAATAGTGGCCGATTTGATGCCAGCGTCATTAATAACTCGAGTGACGGAGCAGGTTTTTCCATAAAATTCGTTGCCATTGATAACAATGGGTTTTACAAAACCCCACCAAGGTATTGTCAAAGAGGCTCGTTTTTTTTCATTCGCTGTAATTTCATTTTCACTGCAAGCCATCAGCTGACTGGTACAGACTATTACAAGAAAAAGATTTTTTAAATGATGCATAGATTACTGATAATGGCATTTTTAGTGGTTTAACAAACAGCTTTTTGAAAGCTTAAGCGACCAGGTTACAACAGGAAATTAGTAGCTAAGCTCGTCCGTTTATACTATCGTAACTGAGCAATATTATGATGACACTATCTTATAGGTTTATAGCGTTTGCTTCTAGTAGGTTAATTTAAAGTCTAAAATATGTCTAGCCGAAACACACAATCTTACCCAAACAAGCTCTTAATTTCAGGAATACACGATCCACAATTAGTACCTGCTTTAAGTTGTTTGCCTATCTCTGCCGCTGATTTAGCTGCGCCACAGTCAATGGCCTCTTTAATTGTATTTTCACCAATACCGAAACAGGCGCAGACTAAAGGCCCAACATCTGGCTGATCAGCACCTGGCTTGCCCGCCAAAAGATTTAACCTTGCTTCATCACTTAATACTGATTCTGTGAATAAGTTACTCAACCATGTTCGGGTGGGTAGTTCATGATTTGCAGCTATAAATACGACAGCATCTAATTGATTGTTTTTAATAATAGCAGCGCGGTAACGTTGTGCTGTTAAATCAGCATATTCTAGGTAGTCACCCTCTTCACCTAATTGTTGTTTAGCCCACGCGGAATAATCTTCAATGTTAGATTCACTGGCTAATTCATAACGCCAGAATTGTTCGCCTTTAATAGCCACACAATAATCATTATTGCTAAGTTTTAAAGGTGTTCTAGATAATATAAAGCCATGCCAAACAGCTTGATAGGGACTGATTTTAACCGGAGTATGTTTTAATTCTGGCTGACCGGATATAGGATCAACGACAGGATTTACAACAGCATCAACTCTAGAGAGTGATGCATTTTGCTGAGTCCAGTGCATAGGTACAAAAATATTACCTACCGTTTGCGAAGTAGTAAGTTGCACTCGAGCTAATACAGTGCCCCATTGGCTTTCAATTTTGGCTAGAGCATTATTTTCGACAGACCATTTTGCAGCATCCTCCGGATGAATATCAACAAAGGGTTCTGCAATGTGACCATTCAATTTGGAGCTTCTCGCCGTGCGTGTCATGGTGTGCCATTGATCACGTATTCGGCCGGTATTTAATACCAGTGGATAGTCATCACTGACTTCATTTACTGGTGCCATTGGTGTAATGGCAATGAATTTAGCTTTGCCATTAACTGTAAAGAATTTATTATCTGTAAATAAGCGTGCAGTGCCTGCTGGTTTATCAACTGTAACCGGCCATTGAACAGGCTTTAGTTGGTCGTATTCTTGATCAGTCAATGTGGCTAAACCACTTATATCAAAATCACGGATACCCTTATTTTCAAAGCCAGATAAAGCCGCATGTTCACGAAAGATATCGGCACTAGATTGGTAATTAAAGTGATCTTCAAAACCTAGCTTTTTAGCTACTTGGCTAATTATCCACCAGTCTTCTTTTGCCTTACCTGGATGTGGCAATAGGTTGCGTTGACGAGAGATACAACGTTCTGAGTTAGTGACTGTGCCACATTTTTCACCCCAAGCTAAGGCCGGTAATATAATATCGGCACAGGCCGTTGTATCGGTAAATTGTTCACAATCTGAAACAATGACTAATTCACACGCTTTTAGTGCATCGCGTACTTTGTCTGCATCAGGCATAGTGACTGCAGGGTTCGTCGCCATGATCCAAATCGCTTTAATTTTACCACTGGCCACATCATTAAACATATCAATAGCTTTTGCACCTGCCATTGTTGCTAAATTATCCGTTTCCCAAAAACGTGATACTACGTCTCGATGTGCTGAGTTTTCAATATCCATATGGGCAGCGAGTTGATTGGATAAGCCACCTACTTCACGACCGCCCATCGCATTGGGTTGACCCGTAATTGAAAAAGGTCCCATTGCGGGTTTACCTATTCGCGCCGTTGCTAAATGACAGTTGATAATACTGTTAGATTTATCTGTACCTGAAGAAGATTGGTTCACTCCTTGTGAATATAAGGTGACTACCTTTTCTGTGTCAGCAAATAGTGTGAAAAATTGTTCCACATCCTGCTTATTTAACTGACAACTTTCTGCCACTTGAGCAATGCTGACAGAAGATTCTTCAGCTGACATCAAGGCATCAGAAAATCCATCAGTATGTTTATCGACAAATTCCCAATCTATCTTATTCGTTATATTTAGGTGGCTTAATAAACCATTGAATAGTGTTGCATCTGAACCAGATTTTAGCGGTAAGTGTAAATCGGCAATCTCACAGCTTGCGGTTTTACGTGGATCAATTACCACTATTTTTAAATTGGGATTATCATTTTTAGCCTGCGTTATTCGCTGAAATATAACGGGATGACACCATGCCGTATTTGAACCTACAATCACGATCAGGTTGGCATTGTCTAAATCTTCATAACTACATGGTACGGAATCACTACCAAAGGCACGTTTATATCCTGCTACCGCCGATGACATGCATAACCTTGAATTAGTATCAATATTGGCACTGCCAATAAAGCCCTTCATTAACTTATTAGCGACATAATAATCTTCCGTTAATAATTGACCTGACACATAAAATGCGACTGCATCAGATCCGTGTTGATCAATAACTTTTTTAAAGCCATCTGCCACTGCATTTAAAGCGAAATCCCACGATGTTTGTTCACCTTTGACATGAGGATGAAGTAAGCGCCCCTCTAAATCGATCGTATCGGCTAAAGCGGACCCTTTTGAACATAAACGTCCAAAATTTGCTGGATGTGTTTCATCACCTTTAACCGAGACAGTGCCATCAGCTAACGGGGTCGTTATAACTCCACAACCGACGCCACAATAAGGACAGGTAGTGGCTGTTGTTATTGCCTTAGTCATAACATTTCCTCATCAACCTGATGTTGGCCAAATAAAATATCTTGTCGAAAAGCGGAAATATCTTTTTGTTCATTTAATAGAGAGAAATACCAATTTCCATCGGTAATATCACCATAAAGTAAGCTGCCAATAATCTTATTATTTCTTAACACCAGTTTTTTATATATATGTCGTGCTCGATCGTGATAAAAAACTATTTCAGATTGTTCGTCACCATTAAAATCACCAGCTGAAAACAAGTTTATACCGGTCACTTTTAATTGTGTTGCTGTCACCGAGCTTTTATATTTCTCCCCGCCTATTCTCGCTAATTGTGCAGCGCAAACTTTGGCTTGTTCATAAAGCGGTGCGACCAGACCAAACGTTTGATTCCGGTATTGCACACATTCACCCACGGCATAAGTATTTTTAGCATAGGTTTTAAGTGTGTCATCCACCAGCACACCTCGCTCACACATAATACCTGCTTTTTTAGCTAACGCTATATTGGGCCGTACTCCCACAGCCATCACGACTAAATCAGCTTCAACTTCAATACCATTGGAAAAGCGTACTTTTTCAACCCGTTCTGATCCAATAAATTCAGCCGTATTGTAACCAATTAAAAACTGCATTCCCTTTGCTTCAAGTTCAGCTTGCATTAGATCGGATGCCGTTTGATCAAGCTGCTGATTCATTAAAATACTGCCGCGTTGCACTACTGATACATCCATGCCTTGAATCATCAAGCCGTTGGCGGCTTCTAAGCCTAATATCCCCCCCCCGATCACGACTGCCTTTTTGTGAGTTTTGGCTGTTTCAATCATAATGTTGACATCATGTATATCACGAAAAGTGATCACACCTTTAAGCTGCCCGCCTTCTATTGGCAAGATAACGGGGTTAGAACCTGTAGCTATTATTAGCTTATCGTATTCTGCTTTGATGCCGTCAGCTGAACTGACCGTTTGTTTGTTTCGATCAATATCAGTAATTGATTTTCCGGTATGTAATGTGATGCCTTGATCCTGATACCACTGAACATCATGAATTATGATTTCATCAATGGTTTTATCACCTGCTAATACGGGAGACAGCATGATACGGTTATAATTTCCATGTGGCTCGGCACCAAACACGGTAATGTCATATTGATCTGGCGCTAACTTAAGTAGCTCATCAATGGTACGCATGCCAGCCATACCATTACCTATCAGGATTAATTTTTCTTTCATGGTTTTAGAGAACGTTTAGTCAATCAGATCAGGAATATACATTTTACCTTCAGCCACTAATACCGCTTCGCCACCAATTCTTAAGGTCAAGTCGGCTTCTGCTTTGTGGTACATTTCAATATTAAGCACACTGCGTCTATTTTTATCATCGCCTCGATCAACTGCAAAGGTATGTGTACCTTGTTGGGTAAAATCGTATGAACATAAATATGAAACAAAGGCAGCCATTGCACTTCCCACGGGTGGATCTTCATGAATACCAATATTCGGACCTAATAGTCGTGCGTTAAAATTAGCATCCCGATAAGGTGTTTTGGGTGAAAATAACAACACTTCCAAGGCCGCAGTTTGAGGTGCATCTGATTTATTCCATGCTGAATAGTTAAAACGTGCATTTCTGACTGTTTCATAATTCCAGACAGGTACGATTAAATACGGGAAACCACAGGATACTAAACGGGTTGAATATTTCTTCTGATCAATGTCTTCTGGTTTTATCGATAAGAAATCAGCCAATTCATTATCTGAAGGTGCATAACGATCAATAATTGACGAGACTTTTTGTGAAAACTGTACAAAAGTAACCTGATCATCCTTTGTTGACAAATTAACGTCGATTTCACCCACATTCTGAATAAAGGTGAGTGCTGTAATTCCTTCTTTTAGTTTAATATCACCACTTACACCTAAAATAAATGCCGTCGCAATAATCGGATGTCCGGCAAAGTCAATTTCGGCTAAGGGTGAGAAAATCCGCATTCTTCGGGTTGTTGTCTCGTTATTTGGGTTTGAAACAAACACCGTTTCTGACAAATTCATTTCACTGGCAATCGATGCCATTTGTTGTTTACTTAATTTATCAGCATGTGGAAATACCGCTATTTGAGCTCCAGCAAAGATCTGCTTGGTAAATACATCAGCGATATAATAATCAAGAGTCATTGAGCTGCTCCATTAAGATTCACTTCGACGCGGTCGTCTACAATGCGAATACCATAACAGGCCACACTAACACTTTCATCCTCAAAACATACACCCGTTTTAAGATTAAAGTGTTGTTTATATAACGGCGATGCAACCATCGGTTCTCCCTTAATATCCCCAATCATGCCTCGTGAGAGTACATGTACTTTACCAAAGGGATCGTAATTATTAATGGCATAAATCGAATGATCGTCCATATAGAAGATAGCTACTTGCTCAGTTTCTACCAGTGCACAGATCCCTGAGTTTATTTGCAAGTCATCAACACTACATATATCTTGCCACTTGCTCATTATGCTATCTCCGCTTTTAATAATTCACGCTCTTCTATATTGGCGGGACGAACTTGTCCTCGTTCTTCGACAAAAATAATATTTTCATCATGTTTATCACTGTTCACAAAGTGACGGAAACGTTTAACTTTGCTTTCATCTTCAATAGTTGTTTTCCATTCACATTGGTAGGTATCAACTACTCGTTGCATTTGTAATTCGAGTTGTTGACAGACTTCTAGTTTGTCGTCTATCACTACTGCTCTCAAGTAATCCAGTCCCCCTTCCATATTCTCCATCCATACTGATGTTCTTTGCATTCTATCGGCTGTTTGCACATAGAAGGTAAGGACTCGATCGATGTATTTAATCAGCATTTCTTTGTCTAAGTTAGTGGCAAATAGAGCACCATGCCGTGGTTTCATACCGCCATTACCACAGACATATAAGTTCCAGCCACCTTCTACGGCGATGATACCAATATCTTTACTTTGTGCTTCTGCACATTCACGAGTACAGCCTGATACCGCAAATTTAATTTTATGGGGTGAACGTAAACCTTTATAACGGTTTTCTAGTTCTACCGCTAAACCAACAGCATCATCAACACCAAAGCGACACCAGGTGCTACCTACACATGATTTTACAGTACGTAATGACTTACCGTAAGCATGACCACTTTCAAAGCCAGCATCAATTAACTCTTTCCAAATCAAAGGTAGCTGATCAACCCTAGCGCCAAACATATCAACTCGCTGGCCACCCGTTACCTTAGTGTAAAGGCTGTATTTTTTTGCAATTTGACCAATGGCGATTAAACCTTCTGGTGTAACCTCACCCCCCGTCATTCTTGGTACAACAGAATAGGTGCCATCTTTTTGCATATTGGCTAAGAAAGTGTCGTTGGTATCTTGTAATCCAAGATGGTCGTCTTTTAACACGTATTCATTCCAGTACGATGCCATGATATTACCAATCGTCTGTTTACATATTTCACAACCACTACCAGAACCATGCTGTGTCAGTAATTCGCCAAAGGTTTTGATCTCTTCAACCTTTACTATGTTGTATAGATCTTGACGAGTGTAAGCAAAATGTTCACAAATATCGGTATTAACTTCAAACCCTGCTTTTTCTAATTCACAATCCAATACAGATTTTAATAAGGGCAGACAACCACCACAGCCTGTTCCTGCTAGAGTGTCACTTTTCAAAGCACCGAGTGTAGTACAGCCACCTTCAATTGAACTACAGATCTGACCTTTACTGACATCAAAACATGAACAGATCTGAGCAGCTGCAGGTAAGGCATCAGGGCCTAATCCAACGGAGGCATCTGAACGTGCTGGTAATATCAATGAGTCAGGATTAGCAGGTAAATCTATTGCATTAAGAAAATACTGTGACAGTATCGGATAACCTGATGCATCCCCCACTAATACAGCGCCAAGCAATGTTTTATTATCTTTACTGACAACAAGCCGTTTATAAATACCCTCCACACCATTTTGATAAGTATAGATAAGTGAGCCGGGCGCAGCTGCGTGTGGATCGCCAATACTAGCCACATCAACACCATTAAGTTTCAGCTTAGTGCTCATATCAGCACCTGTAAACTTCGTTTCTCCACCAGCAAGTTGAGCAACCACAGTACGTGCCATCGCATAACCTGGTGCTACTAAACCAAACGTTTGTTCGTTCCATGAGGCACATTCACCAATGGCATAAATATCTTCATCAGAGGTAAGGCATTGATCATCAATAACGATACCACCACGATTGGCTATTTTTAAACCACATTGATGAGCAATATCATCACGTGGACGAATACCTGCTGAGTATAAAATTAAATCTGTTTCTAATTCGGTACCATCAGAAAATACCATTTTGTGTTTGCAGTGATCACCATCAATGATTTTTGTGGTGTTTTTATTGGTATGAACCGTCACACCCAATTCTTCAATTTTCTGCTTTAATAGCCCTGCCCCTCCATCATCTAATTGAGCCGACATCAGTCTTGGACCAAATTGCACCACATGTGTCACTAAATCTAAATCTTGTAGCGCCTTCGCTGCTTCTAAACCTAATAAACCACCACCAACAATCGCCCCTACTTTTGATGTTTTAGCGCCTTCTTTCATATCTTCTAAATCATCAATGGTACGATATGCTATGCAGTTTTCACGATCATTACCTGGGATAGGCGGTATAAAGGCGTTAGATCCTGTGGCTAACACTAATTTATCATAAGCTATGACCTTACCTTGTTCAGAGCTAACGGTTTTGTTGCTACGATCAATGCTCGTCGCTTTATCACCTAAATGGATAGTGATGTTATTGTTTTCAAAAAATCCGTGTTCGACTAACGATAATTCAGCTGCTGTTTTACCTGAGAAGTATTCACTTAAATGAACACGGTCATAGGCTGGAATCGGCTCTTCACAAAAAGTGATAACATTATAGTGTTGTTTAATGTCATTCGCCATCAGGTTAACTAAGAAGTTTTGCCCAACCATGCCGTTACCAATCACAACTAATGTTTGTTTGTTACTCATGCCATCCTCAGCTATTTTAATGTTTTATCTTCTCTACTTAGCACACATCATGCCGATGACCTTAACGCTATGATAATGAATGATTATTATCTAAATAGTGGCTCAGTATAGCGGAGTTAAGGCGATTAAATTGCGCTATTATGGTGCGGTAAATGCATCTTTGGTGCAGTTCTATTTCATATCAAAACGTAGCTATTCTTGCTTAGATCCAAGTGACTTATCCACAAGCAATTGTAGTGTTTGCTAGTGTCTTAAATCATTGGCTGCTAAATAGTATTTAAGTTTGTCAATTTTCAGCGACGATGTTGATCATCGCGCCTACAAATTTAATACACTCATCTTATTGCTAACCTAAACAATACCCCCTCTCCTAAATAGCAGACACTAGCCAAAGATTAGATAAAGTAAAACGAGATTGCTTATAAAAAATAGACCAGATAAGACTTTCCAAAATCCTAAGGGATGTCGCTCCATCAATGGCAATTGTTGTTCGGTTAAGAATGAAGGATTCGGCTTTCTAAGATCACTTTCAAGTTCAGATAGTTTCTCATATCGATTGATAGGATCGGTTTGCACAGCCTTCTTTATTGCTTTATCAACCCAGTGGGGAATATTACTGACATGGGTACTAATAGGGATATATTTCAAGCGATGTAAAGATGCAACAGTCGATGCGCGTGACAGCTTGTCACCATAGGGCAGCTTGCCCGTTATCATCTCATAAATAATACAGCCTAAAGAAAACAAGTCTGATTGTGAGCTGCCTGGGTTTTCCAGCAAGTATTCAGGTGCGGTGTAGTTTTTAGTACCTAACAATTCATTACGCTCAATTGGGGTCGATATATCAGCTATACCAGCAATTCTTGTTGAACCAAAATCCACAATTTTAATCAGACCCTCTGGTGTAATCATAATGTTTCCGGGTTTAACATCCTGATGCAACATATCTAGACGATGAAAGGCGCGTAGTCCAGAAATGGCCTGTGAAACAATATTTCTAATCACTGTAAGATCTGGTTCTGTTTGATCTTCTATCCATTGTTCTAGTGTTTTTCCTTCAATATACTCCATTACATAATAAAGAAATCGCCGTGGTCGAACTTGATCTATCGTTCTAATCACATGAGGGCTATCAATACGTCGACCCGCCCACTCTTCAAGCTGAAAGCGTTCCAAATAAGCCGGATCATCTTCAAAATTTACTGACGGTGTTTTAAGCACTACTTTTTCATTAGTTTCAGTATCAACGGCCATATAAAGCTGGCTGGTCGAACTGGCATGTAATTCTCTGGTAATGCGGTAACCATCTATAACAACACCTTCATACAATTCAGGTGGGAACGGCAATTCTGTGAGTTTGGCAAATACCTCTTCAGCATCTAATAGCGGTAGCTCATCAATTCGCATTAGCTGACAAGACACATTATCATCACTGCCTATTTCAATTGATTCAGCAACAATCTGTTGGCAGATTTTATCTAGGTCTTTTTCAGCTGATAGCAGTTTTGTTTGTAGGATTTTATCTGATAAAAAATCATGCACACCATCTGTTGATATGAAAAATAGATCGCCACATTCAACAGCAACTGTTTTGTAGTCAATATCTAAGCGGTAATCAACCCCCATCGCACGTCCTAGATATTCTTTTTGGCCGGGCATTTGAATACGATGATCGATGGTAAGTTGTTCGATTTTGTTATCACGAATCAAATAAATACGTGAGTCACCAACATGAAAAAGATGGGCAGTGGTTGATTTAATCACTAGGCCACAAAATGTACTGGCTAAACCACGAGATACATCTTGAAACTGGTTACTTTGTCCATAAAGCCAGGTATTAATTGAAGTGAGTACTTTCCCTCCAGATTTTTTTACCGACCATGAGTCAGGAGTACTAAAATAGTCTGCCAAAAAGCCTGTAACACATGCCTGACTTGCTTGTTTAGCTTCAGCACTACTACTTACGCCATCCGCAAGTGTAAAGGCAGCACCTTTTGCTGACAGCAGGTTTAAATTTTCAGGAATAAAATGACCTACAGAATCTTGATTCTCTTGTTTCAATCCCTTATCTGAGCATGAACCAACACCCACTCTTAGTTTTGCTGTCATTAATTATCCCCTTAAAGCAAAAACAGCCCACTCTGTAGTGTAGAGTGAGCTGTCCTAGTCTAACTTAAATACTGCCAGATAAATTAATGAATATCAATCATTTGAACAGTGCCGTCAGGGAGAATTTCTGCCATTTGTCCCTTAGGTTCGTCCATAAACTGCACTGCGATTAAAGTTACAACGGCAGTAGCAGCAATAACAAGAAAGAATGTTTGTGCTGATACTAATGATAAAACAGTTAAGAAGGTTACCGCACCTACATTACCGTAGGCACCGGCCATACCAGCAACTTGTCCAGTCAAACGACGTTGCACTAGTGGTACTACCGCAAACACAGCACCCTCACCAGCTTGAACAAAGAAAGAGCACCCCATCGTGGCTAATACTGCAAATACAATCGCCCATTCTGCAGTGATGAAACTCATTATAAAATAACCAATAGCCAAACCAGTGATACAGATAGTTAATGTACGTTTACGACCCCAGCGATCACTAAACAAACCACCGATTGGACGTGATACTAGATTCATAAAAGCAAAGCCTGAAGCTAATAATCCCGCCTGAACAGCACTAATATCAAACGTATCATGGAAGAACAAAGGTAACATTGAAACAACCGCTAATTCTGACCCAAAAGTCGCCAAATACGCTAAATCTAATACTGCTACCTGCTTAAATTTATAACGATGAATTTCAGCAACAGGGGTGGTGAATATGGCTTTGTTCACTTGGTAAATATAGTAAGTCTGATAAAGATACAACAAACCTAAACCAATATAAATAGTTTGGGCTACTCCCGCAGATAATAAACTGACTCCACTCGGAGATAATTTCCAAGCTAATAGTCCTAATGCCGCATATAAGGGAATATTCATAACGAGGTATAAATAGAAATCACCTACACTAGTCACTTCCATACCGCCTGATTTTTTAGGCTTGAAGTAAGTTGATCCCTTCGGTGTATCGGTTACGTTATTGTAATAAATAAAGGCATAAATAAAAGCAATGGCACCTGTCAGTGCAACAGCATAACGCCAGCCATCTTCGCCACCAAACATCAATGCAATAGTAGGTAAGCTCATTGCTGCAGCCGCTGAACCAAAGTTACCCCACCCGCCATAAATACCTTCAGCAAGACCTACTTGTTTTGCAGGATACCATTCAGAAATCATCCTAATACCAATAACAAAACCAGCACCGACAAAACCTAACATGAAGCGAGCAGCAGCTAATTGTTCAAAAGAGTCAGCTAGGGCAAAAAAGAAACAAATAAAACTGGAGATCCCTAATAATAGGGAATACATGATTTTAGGACCATATTTATCAACCAACATACCTACGATAATTCGAGCGGGGATCGTTAAGGCCACATTAAGGATTAATATCGTCTTAATTTGCTGATTGGTCAGTCCCAAAGAGTCTTGAATTGAAATAAGTAGAGGCGCATGATTGAACCACACCATAAAACTAATAAAAAAAGCCATCCAGCTAAGGTGAAGGATCTTAGCATTACCACTAAAGGATAATAGCTTAAGTTTTTGTGTCGACATAAAAGTTCTCTGTAACGAAGACCGGTATTGGTTGCAAGCTTAAAGCACGAATCACGCCAATCTAAAAATATATTATTGAACAATATCTTAACTACTACTGGATAAAGAACTCTTAAGAAAATGCACCAAATAACCTACTTGGGCACCCTATTGGTGCATGCCAACACGTTTTAGATAATGACACGCCGTACAAACCCTAAGCTAGCGGTAACACCCGTTATACTTTTTGTTGTAATAGTAACGAAGTAGCATCAATGCTAATAGGTCTACTAAAATAATATCCCTGATAAACATCACAATTATATTGCTTAAGAAAATTTAACTGTTCAGATGTTTCAACGCCTTCAGCCACTATTTTCAAGCCTAGGCTTTTGGCTAAGGTAATGATAGCAATACAGATTGCAGCATCTTCTTTATTAGAATTACATTCAATAACAAAGGCACGATCTATCTTAAGGATATCGATGGGAAACTTTTTCAAGTAGCTTAGCGAGGAATATCCTGTGCCAAAATCATCAATAGCTAATTTAATATCCGTGGCTTTCAGTGCTGCTAAGGCAGCAATACTTTGCTCTGTATTGCCTGTTAAACAACTTTCCGTAATTTCCACCTCAATCAGCTCTGGGCTTATATCATATTCATTAAGCAGTTTTTGAACATAGGGTACTAGGGATTGAGCATGTAAATGATGACCAGAAATATTAATGGCAATAGGCAATAAAGCCAGACCTTGTTCTCTCCATAGAGCCAATTGCTGCATAACTTCTGTCATCACCCACTCGCCGAGATCAATAATTAACTTAGTCCCTTCTATAATCGGTATAAAAATAGCCGGAGAAATTAATCCATGTTCAGGATGATGCCAACGTAATAAGGCTTCAAAACCGACAACTTCATTATCATCACAAGAAACCTTAGGTTGGTATTCGAGATAGAACTGTTTAAGACCCATCGCATCTGGAATAGATGCTTCAATTTGAAATTTCTGTTGTGCTTGCTCACTCATCTCATGGCTGAACAGTTGATAACGGTTTCGTCCATTTTGTTTTGCCTGATACATCGCTAGATCGGCATGTTGCAGTAATTGATCAGCATTGATGTCACCATTAGTCGAAATGGCTATGCCAATACTAAATAGCCCTGCCAATTTTGTTTCATCTATGTAAATAGGTTCCCGCATAAGATCAAGCACTCGCTGTGCTGTTTGGATGACATCTTCCTCAGTCAGGTCACCTGACATGACAAACACAAATTCATCTCCCCCCCACCGGCCTACAATGTCTAGCTCTCGTGTTACTGAGGACAGTATTTTTGCTACCTCACACAGTAAATCATCACCCATTTTATGGCCTAAAGTATCATTGATTTTTTTAAACTGGTCCAGATCAAGAAACATTAGTGCTACTAAACCTTGCTTTGTTGAATGATAAGCGATGCGCTGTTCCATATTCTGCATAAAATAAGTACGATTGTATAAACCGGTCAAAGGATCATTGTAAGCAAGTAATTTAAGCCGGTTTTGCATTTTAACTTGTTTGGTTATGTCACGAATATGTAGGGTGTATTCTTCACGATTGACTTGAGGATCGGCGGTATTTGTTACAATAAGTTCTGCTGAAAAAATATCTTTATCATATCGTCTCAGTTCTGAAATATTTTGCCGTTTCAAAACCAAACCATCAGCAACAGTAAAGCCTTGAGATAAACTTTGCATTGCCATTTTTCTCATATCATCTGACATGAAAAGACGGAAGAAATTTTGTGCTTTAACCAGATGATGACCTATACCAAAACACAGCTCAGCTGCAGGGTTAAACGAGATAATCTCACCGCGACAGTTAGTAGTTATAATGCAATCCATTGCTGCATCAAGAATAGCTCCTTTACGATATTCGCTTTTCTTAAAAGCAGTGAAAGCTTGATCACGCTGCTCAATTTCTTGATGAACTTTGTCTATTACTCGATTATATTCCTGGGCAATTTGGCCTACTTCTGTGAAGGGTTCGACCGGTACTCGCACTGTATAATCAGATGCTTGTTGTTGATTACTCATTGCCGATAACAGATCAAATAATTCCGTACTCACCTGATGCTCGGCAAAATTTAATCCCATAAGCTCGGCTTTTTCAGTCACACGTAATGAATAAAAGTGGTTGACTAGTCGCAAGATAATATAGGATGTTACAAAGCTGTAAAAGCCGATAACAGCAATACCAATAAACTGCGACTTCAACTGTTCAATGGTTGATAATCCAGTGCCTAAAGCAACAGGATCAGCAAACAGTGCAACTGCAAGCGTGCCCCAAATTCCAGCAAAAAGATGAACAGGAATAACGCCAACGGCATCATCTATTTTGTAATGATCTAGCCATCGAACACCATTAACAATTATCACTCCAGCTACCAAGCCTATTAGGGCAGAATCAGTGACACTGACAGCGTGGCAGTTTGCCGTAATAGCCACCAAGCCACCTATTGCTCCATTAATCAATTGAATGACGTCTATGTAACCATCAACGAAGTACTTTATGATGGTTGTGGTAATAGCACCAAAAAATGCAGCGATACAGGTATTTAATAAGATAGCAGGAATAGTCTCAGACCAACCCAGGGTACTTCCGCCATTAAACCCAAACCAACCAAACCAAATTAACATGGTCCCAAGAACAGCCATTGGCACATTACTGCCCGGGATCTTTTTACCATCAGCATCATAACGACCAATACGAGGTCCTATAACGAGCACAGCGGCTAAGGCAACCCAGCCACCCACTGAATGCACAACCGTTGCCCCCGCAAAATCTACAAAGCCAATCAGTTCCAACCAACCTATTGGTGAACCAACGATAATACCCGCCCAAGCCCAATGACCTATAATCGGGTAAATGAACAATGTAATTGTGATGGTCACAATCACGTAACCTAAATAACTCATACGTTCAGCAACGGCACCTGATACCAGCGTAGCGGCTGTTCCACAGAACATCATTTGAAAAAGAAAGGTAGTAATGAGTAAGGGGCTAGCATCATCACCAAAGAAAAAATAACTTGTTCCGATGATTCCGGAAGCACTCTCTCCAAACATCATAGCAAAACCAACAGCCCAGAAAATCAAGCTGGATACTGCAAAGTCAGTCATATTTTTTGCAGCTACATTAATGCTATTTTTGCTACGTACTAAGCCACTTTCTAGACATAAAAAACCGGCTTGCATGACAAAAACTAACATGGTTGCAAATAACATCCATAATATATCCAAGAAGTGCAGCCTTGTAGTTAAATAAAAAGATAGAATCTATAGGCACTAATCACGCCACAATATAACTAAATAACTAGTCCATTGATAACTATGGTTTTATATATACTTTAGTCATTCCTTTGATTTATTTATAATAGAAGCCCGCATTAAAAAGGTGCAAGCTGATGTTACTCCACTAGCCATTTCAGTGCTGTATTTCTATTATAAAATACCTGTGATACAAACTCGTCACTTCGCATTACCGCATCATCCATTTCTTTTTTTTCAGTTTGCTCACAACGGATCAGAAACGCTGTTTTAGCATTAATTAAGGCATGCTGTTCGGATACATAATTCGCCAAGGCTATTTTTTCATCTGTCGATAATTGCATCTTTGCCGCGACTAGATTAACCAAAATATTTGAGTAGCTTCTATCTTGTAAAATAGCGATGCCTTCTTTAATCGCCTGAATCCGTTCTTCAAAATTGACTATGCCACTATATTCAGCTTCAATGACGGCTTTATCTATATGTACTTTAAATTCATAACTCATCAGTAACAGATCTTCTTTAGTGTAATTATTAAGCCACTTTTCGTGAATGTCTTTCATGTAAAAAGTGAATAACTTCTGAACGATAATGATTATATTCAGCATCATTAGCCAGTTCTAACCGTTGTCTTGGTCGCTCTAGTTTTATGTCTAATATTTCGCCAATACTTGCTGAAGGCCCATTAGTCATCATAACAATTTTGTCTGATAGCAGAACGGCTTCATCTACATCATGAGTAATCATGATGACGGTATTGTTAAGATCAGCTTGAATTTCCATTAGGGAATCTTGAAGGTGGGCACGTGTTAATGCATCTAAAGCACCAAAAGGCTCATCCATTAATAGCAATTTTGGTTCCTTAGCCAAGGCACGAGCTATACCAATACGTTGTTTCATACCCCCCGATAATTCTGCTGGCAATTTATCTTTAGCATGACTCATATGAACCAACTCAATATTGTGATTGATCCAGTCTTTCATTTCCTGTTTAGATTTTTTACCTTTAAACACAGACTTCACCGCTATTTCTACATTTTCGTAGGCAGTTAACCAAGGAAATAATGAATGATTTTGAAAAACAATCGCCCGATCGGGCCCAGGCTCACTCACTTCTTTACCAAGCAACATAACTCCACCTTCTGTTGCTTGGTAAAGCCCGCCGACAATATTCATAACAGTAGATTTACCACAGCCCGAATGGCCGATAATGCTGACAAATTCTCCCTTATCTATTTTAAGATTTATATTATCTAATGCCTTAAATGGCCCATTAGCCGTTGGAAACTCAATACTTACATGATCAATATTTAAATAACTTTCCATAATTATGTCCTAGCGAATTACTGCATTTTTGTCATAAGAGAAGAATTTTTGCATGGTCAACATGACTCGATCTAGCATAAAACCCAAAATACCAATGGTGATAACTGCCACCATTATTCTACCTAGCGATGCTGAACTACCATTTTGAAACTCATCCCATATAAACTTGCCTAGACCAGGATTTTGAGCCAGCATTTCTGCTGCAATTAGTACCATCCAGCCGATGCCTAATGAAATTCTTAAACCGGTAAAGATCATTGGAATAGAGGATGGAATTACGATTTTCATTACTGTGGTCGCATAGCTAAGTCTCAATACGCGTCCAACGTTGATAAGATCACGATCAATGGAAGACACACCCACTGCAGTATTAATCAGGGTTGGCCATAAAGAACATAAGGTTACGGTAATGGCAGAAGTTACAAATGCTTTGGCAAACATCGGATCTTTCGACACATACACCGCACTCACCACCATCGTTACAATGGGCAACCATGCTAAGGGTGAGATCGGTTTAAATATTTGAATAAGTGGGTTCAGTGCTGAATAAAGTGTATTACTCAATCCACTGATGATACCAATGGGGATCGCAATAATACTGGCAATTAAAAAGCCAACAAAAACGGTCCATAAACTAGTTAATATTTGGTCAAAATAAGTCTCCTTTCCTGTATAAGGTCTTACTTTTATTACTGCATCTGGATTTTTAGCTAATTTTTTAGCGTTACGCACATCCTGTCTTTGATAAAACTTCACTTCCTTTTCTCGTTCAACATAATGTTCGTCAATCAAGTTAGAAGCTTGTTCCCATACTTCAACAGGGCCCGGTACTTGCCCAAGACTTGTTACAACTTTGCCTGCACCAACATGCCAAAAGGCTAAAAACAGGATAATGGCAAGCATTGGAATACCGACCATTTTTATCAAATTTTGTAGCTGCTGACGTGGTGATTCACCTGCGGCTAACTTCACTAGCGGTATGAACCAATCTAAACCAGATAGCTTTAATCCATTAATTATTTTATCTTTCATAATATTTTTTTAATCGCCTATAAATATTTGACTTGCCTAATTATTCATTAGGCAAGTCAAAGTGAGACATTTAGAATGACCTACTTAATAACCTCTTCACCTTTTAAGCCAATTGGAAATTGCTCTAAATAGGCATTGGGTTGTGTTCCATCGTAGACGATGCTGTCAATAAACTCAGTTTGTGGTGCTTTAAAGCCCGTTTCTGTTGCAAACTCAGGAAAATCTTTTACATCAACTTTGCCTTCTTCAATTAATTCTTTAGCTGCGATAGTATAAATATCTGGGCGATACACTTTTTTAGCCATTGCCATAAACCAATCATCTGATTTTGGCTCAGCAATTTGGCCCCAACGTCGCATTTGGCTTAAATACCAGACAGCATCACTATAATAAGGATAGGTTGCATTATGTCGATAGAATGTATTGAAATCAGGCACTTCACGTTTGTCACCTTTTTCATATTCAAATGTGCCCGTCATACTATTGGCAATAACATCGTAATCCGCACCGACGTAATTACTTTGAGATAAAATTTTCACAGCTTCAGGACGATTACCATTATCATTTGCATCTAACCATTCTGCTGCTCGAATTAATGCTTTCACAACCGCAATATGCGTATTTGGATTTTCATCAGCCCAAGATTGACTTACACCAAATACTTTTTCAGGATTATTTTTCCAAATTTCATAATCGGTAATAACCGGAACACCAATGCCTTTAAATACTGCTTGTTGATTCCAGGGTTCACCTACACAATAACCATAAATCGTGCCGGCCTCCATTGTTGAAGGCATTTGTGGCGGAGGTGTAACAGATAATGTTGCCTCAGCATCAATTGTGCCACTAGTATCCCCCTTATGAGGTGCATAGTAGCCAGGATGAATACCCCCAGCAGCTAACCAATAACGCAATTCATAGTTATGCGTTGATACCGGAAAAACCATGCCCATATTGAAAGGCTTACCTTCGTCTTTATACTTCTCAACCACTGGTTTTAATGCAGATGCACTGATGGGATGTACAGGTTTACCATCTGCCATTGGGACATTAGGTTTCATTTGACGCCAGATATCATTGGAAACGGTAATCGCATTACCATTTAAGTCCATACTAAATACTGTGATGATATCTGCTTTCGTGCCGAAACCGATGGTTGCACCTAAAGGCTGGCCTGCCAGCATATGTGCGCCATCTAGCTGTCCATCAATTACACCATCAAGTAATACTTTCCAGTTAGCTTGTGCTTGTAAAGTGACATACAGCCCTTCATCTTCAAAAAAGCCTTTTTCATAAGCAATAGCTAGGGGGGCCATATCTGTTAGCTTGATAAAGCCAAAAGTAAGATCTTCTTTTTCAAGCTCACCAGGCGCGGCCATGACAGAACTTAAAGGTAAGAAACTAGCACTTATAACAAAACTTACAAAGGCTACAGTTTTTACAATTTTTCTACGTGAAAATAAATGTGTCATGGTGTACATTTGTTACTCCAAAAATAAATTTTTGCAAAAAAAAAGGCGTACCTCAAGATATATTCTTGAAAGACGCCTTTATCTATATTTCCCTAATCGGGATAGTAACCAACAATCCCTCGTTGGATTATTAATTCATAACTTATGATCTGCAGTTACTGTGCCAATGTTATTAATAAGAAACATATTATCTATTTTTCAATAACTTGAAATAAATGATCTCCTAGCGAAAGTCATTATTTTTATTCGGAACAGTTATTTCGCACTCTTATTGTGCATTTATTGATTAAGTAGTGCAGCAGCTTCGAAAATATTCTGTGAGAGTACTACCAGCCTTAAGTTTTGCTTCATCGCTGATGTGCGTAATAATTTATATGCTTCATCTTCTGTACATTGTCTTTGTTGCATAACAAGGCCTTTAGCACGATCAATAATTTTCCTATCAGCTAAACTAGTCTTAAGATCATCAA
>JAWUYH010000023.1:0-30256 GCA_034110895.1 Gammaproteobacteria bacterium
CGTTGTTTGACGGCGGCGACACCTTGCATAAATACCTGTGAAAAGACACCAAGTTCTAATGATTTATTGTTAGAGGCTTTTGCCATATTGATAAATAAGGTACCAAATAATGAGCCTGAAGCTCCACCCATAGTAGACATCCAACTCATGCCTATTTTCATTAAAGCAGGCGACCATTCAAGTTCAGCTAATTCATCACTGATACTGGTTAAGGCGGTTAACCCACGTTGCAAATTAATCAGATGGTCACCATCACCAATGGCACGGTCAAGTTCAGTTACTTCATCGGCATTATCATTAATAGTTTTTATAATGGCAGAGATGAAGAGCGGGGTTTGTTTGGCAAGTAATGACATAAAAAAGCCTTAATAATCAAAAGAGCGGGTGCGGGATAACAATGTTTGACTAGGATCAATGCCAGCCTGTTTTGGTGTTGGCACTATCAATGTGTAATAAAATTACTTCTATAAGCTTTTTCTAAATAATTTAGTATACAACAGACAAAAAAAAGCCCCAATCAGAAGATTGAGGCTGTTTTAATTTCTTCAAGTGTCAAATCATATGACTTGATACTTTTAAGCTGTTAAGTAGTCTTTAGAAGAATACGAAACCACCTAATGAGATGATATCTGTATCAACTACTGATGAATCATCATCTTCTACTTTAGTGTATTCTGCAACCAATTTAAGGTTAGCATTTACATCGTGATAAACACCAATCGTCATTTTATCAATTGAATCATTAGCAGTTATGTTAGCTGAATCATCAGTAAGTTCTGCATATTGTGCAGATACTAATGTTGTACCAGCAAAACGGTAACCCGCTTGAACTAAATATTGGTTCCATTCAGTTTCTACTTGACCAGCATCTTCACTGCTAGCATCAGAATATTGGGCCATTGCTTCAAAGCCACCAAATTTCAATGTACTACCAACAGTGTAGGCATCTGTATCATTGTTACCAGCGTTATCTTCTGATTGAGTCATACCAGACAACCATGCAGTGTATGAACCACCGTCAAATGCACCAGCATATGATAAATCCATTTCATAACGTAAGTTATCAGATGAAGTGTTATCATTTTGAAGTGAACCAGTAGGTTTGTTACCAGCTAGTGCTAGAGCACCTACTGTAGGATCCATAACTGCGAATGCAACTTTGAAGCCGTTCATATCGTTAGATGTCCATTTTACTTGTGAACGCCATGCTGCATAGTCATAACCAAGACCAATACCACCTAGTGTAGTTGAACCTGCACCAGTTCCAGCACCGTAACCGACACCAAATAGAGTTTGATCCGTTAAGATGTTGTGTGAACCGTAAAGACCTAATGCCTTACCTGCTAGGATTTGACCGAAACCACCAGAAACAGTGAAATAAACTTCACGTTGTTCAAATGCATCGTAGCTTGATAGGTTTGTAGATGGGCTGAATGAGATGTGAGCAGCAATATCTAGACCATTCATTGTTGGCGCTTTGAAGTCAAAGTTTAAAAACGCAGGCAATAGACCATTTTGCATTGAAGCTTCATCGTTACCGCTTACATCATTAGATTCGTAAGTCATGAATTGGTTAATTGAACCACTGACGCCTAATTCCCAACCGTCGTTTGCTGCAACGGTTACTGCTTGAGCTGAGCTTGCTGCTGCTAGAGCAACTAGGCCTGCTATTAATGTTTTGTTTAATGTCATTTTTATGTACCTTGTTAGATTACTTAATATTCTCTCGTAACCGGAGTAGAACTCGGTTAAAAGCTATTCTCCCGATCTGGGGAACTTTTGCAACACTTTTGCAACAAAAAAGTTTTTTTTTGGCAAAAAAGATTCAATCTGTGTTTTTTTTGCCACAAAATAGCTCTGTACATTTGAACTAGAGCTATCGGAATCTGCTTTTATGATTAAAAATAAAACCTTTTTTAAGCTGTGCGAATCGAAATTTATCATTAAAACCATATAAGTACAAGACCATCTTTACCTTGAGTCTATTTGTTTATGTTGTATTAATGATAATTTATATTGAAACTGCCCATGAGCGTGCCTTGTGTATATGTTTGCGAACGATCCTTACAATGATTACTCGTCTAAACGCTGACATAGCAAATATAAAAAGGCCTCAGTTCGGTTTTAAAATGTTTGCTCTAACAGGTATTGGGTTTAGGCATAATGCACTGAGCTTACACACTCAATTATTATAGACCCTGTTTTAACTGCTTCCATATTACTTGCCAACAACAACTATGGCCTTGATTGTTCATAACACTAAGCTCTGTCTTGGTGGCAGATGGTAATGCAGCCACAAAGCTTTCCATTAAAAATGGCGGAATAATCTCATCATTGCCACCGACAAAGTGGACTTGCTCAATGGTGGCTAACTTTTCAAGATAATCAATAGGATTAAGCGATCCTATGAGAGGGCTAATATGATGAAAATCCGTCCATGCCTTATGATTAAGATTAGCTGCTACGGTTATCAACTTAGTAACATCATTGCGTTGTGCCGCTAATAAGGCGGCTACCGCGCCCCCTCCCGAATAGCCAACTAACACAAGCTCTTGGGTATTAAATTGTTTTTTTAATTTATCGATGGCCTCACTAGAAGCAGCAATTACTTCAGGTGCAAAGCGTTGTTGTGTCGAATAAACTTGGCTGCATGATGTCTGATCTGACGTCTCAATATATTGGCAAGGCCTTGCAAGGTAGGCGACGGCTTTCGATGGTTCTTGAAGTGCCAGTTTGAGTCCGACCGGATTAATCGGTGTTGGATTAACAGATATTCTTGTTCGTGTAAGCCATGCAAGTCCATCACCTTCAATATATACAGTGAGGCTCGGAGCCTGCTCAAGATCTGACGGGTAGGCACTAAAAAGCTCGAAGTATTTTGTTGCCAGTATAGTGCTTTGCCAATGGTTATCGCTCAGCAGTGATGCCGCCTGTTGTTGACGTTCAATGACTGGTGGCACAGAGTAGTACAAGCTGTTAAAAAAAATACAACAGGCCAGATGAAGGCTCTAGGTAAGTATGGCATTGAAAGCCCTTGTTTGAAGACAACGCAGGCCCAAAAATGACAATACCATTTAGAATGTTGTATTAACCATCAACCTGAAGGAATCACTATATTCCCAATTAATTTGTTGTGTACGCTCATAATCAGCACGGAAAACTAAATTTTGGTAATGGTAATCTAAGCCTAATCCAAACAACCATGAAGAGCTCGCATTACCATCAAAGGTTCGAGTGAAGTTTGTCGATGGAATATTAAGGTAATTAACGGTGGCATCACTATCCAATTCTATATCGCCTTGTAGTTAATATGAAATCTAGGTATAAATAAGCCATAGGATTGTTCGATAAAATAGTTAGCTCTCAAACCCAAGGTGGATGATAATAATTTCACCGTTTGTTGATGATATCTAAGGGCTAAATTTGAGCCTGACCCCGAATAGTCGGCAAGAGTAGAGTAGCTGCCATCAAAGGATGCGTAAGGTAAAAATATAAAACCTAAGTAATCGTATCGATGGGTTAATGACAATGACATATAAACCTGATCAGCTTGTCTATCGCCATAAAGTTCCACATTATTGTTCTGACGTTTACTGCTAATATCAATATCAGAGTAGCCTAAAGCAGCTTGAATATAAATTACTGGCTATTGCATAACTACCATATGCCGTTGCACTGTATGAATCGGTATTCGTTGTTGTAGTTGGCCCAATATCATCATCTTCTTGGGCTATACGCAGCGCTAAACCGGTGGTTACATAAGGAGTGATGCGTTTATCGACACCAACCGTAATACCGCTTACTTGGAAATCTGAGCCACCCTCTCTTTCACCGAGAACAACACTACCTTCCTTCCATACGGCCCAGCCATTATCAAACATATCACCTAAGGCATTCAGGCCAGATAATATGCCAGTATTCGAAATAGCATCATTGATATTTGAGTCTGAGTTAATCGAATACCTTGATGTGAATTATTGGCAAGGCTACCGCGCGGGGCAGATAATAAATGGCCTAAACGGTTATTGACCGGCTTAATAGCTTGATTGGCTATATTAATAACCGAGTTAGTTTGTGCCTGAATAAGGTTGACTACCTCACTGTCATCAAAGGGATTGGGCAATGAAGTTGTAAAGCTCAATACCGTTGTATTAGAAATACCTGCATACGAGTTAGCAGATATATCATCAAAGGCAGTGGCAGCAATCAGCACATAATATTCGGTGCCAGTGGATCAATCAGCCTCAGGATTAATGGTTATGGCTGAAGTACCGGTGCCAGTAATCCTGACGCTAGTGACAGTAATAGTTTCAACGACGTTATCATCACGGGCTTTATGGATAGTGATGTCGCCTGTACCTTCCACGACATCTTCATTAAAGTTTAAGACAATATTTGAATCAAGAGCAACACTTGCCGTGTTATTGTCGGGTGTGGATAGCTTTATCATTTAAGTCGATTCAAGGCTGTTAACGATCATCTCAAGTAATCAATGATAAAAATACTACGATTAACCGTAAAAAGATTCCAAAGTAAGAATAGCGTTTTTCACCTTTTGACTTGATTTCTTAAGCAAAGCGCCGTGCGGCATTTTTCTAGTCTTATTGACTCATTTATAAAAGCAAATATAAGGGGTAGTATTTTGAAAAGCACCTCAGCGATGCGATGACCAATAAAAAAGCCCCAACACTGTAAAGTGCTGAGGCTTAGATATTTAGTGGTGGCTCGACCTGGAATCGAACCAGGGACACAGGGATTTTCAATCCCTTGCTCTACCAACTGAGCTATCGAGCCACTTAAGGTCGAGCATTAGACCTTCTATAGGGCTTTGTGTCAAGTTAAAACTAGAATAATTTTACGCTAGTCTTGTTCAAGCTTTGTTAGCATGGTGTAATGGCCTGCTTAATATAGATATGTGGATGTGTAATGAGATTACGCGGAAAGATTAGTGTGTGGTTGTTAGTGTTATTGGTGCTGGCGGCTTTTTTATGGTTGATAACAGCCGCCTCAAACGCTACGCTACGCGATACTGTCGAGGCTTGGTTTGATCACTATTCTGAGGCTGTCGATGAGGCTCAGGCCGATGATGGATCTACAGATGAAGCTGAAGCGACTTCTGCTGCTACGATGCTGGTCCGAGTTGATGATAACATTGGCGATTATGCTGGAGTTGAGACTTTATCTTTAGTGGCGACTGGTTTTTCCCCAGAATCAAAAGCACTCGCTAAGGTCGTTGATTTAAGACCAATGTTAGTTTTACGGGCAAAACATAATCAATCAGTAGCAGCATTGAATGTGGCCAATGTCGCTGAGCGCGCTTTGGCAGCTGAATTGGCTAGATTAAAACTGCTAGCAAAAAGTACAGGTAGTGTTGCGACCAAAAATATCCATTATGCACAAGCAGATTGGCGTGCAGCTATGGCTAACTTACAAGGCTTAAATTTTCAGCGACAGACTATTAAAGAGCAGGTGATTCAATCGTGGGGTAATGTCATTGCGACGTGGATTTTATCGGCAGATTCAAAACAATGGCAGCGACTATTATTACGACAAGATAGTTTGTTATTAGTGACTCTGCCGCTTAATTTGTCCTTGTCGGCAGAAGTCAGTGTCATTCGCATTGCGCGAGATGGTTCACGTCAGCAAGCCCGCAAGGCTTATTTTGTCTCTCCCGCGTTGGCGACAGAATCGTTGACTCAGGGTGAAACCTATTTCTTTAAAACCACCACGGGTCGCTTACGTACTGGAATGAGATTAGATGCGTGGTTAGCACAGGGTTTTAAACCATTAAACGGTGTGCATATCCCTCAACAAGCGATAACTTGGCATGATGGTCAAGCATGGGTTTATGTGAAACTAGAAGATAATCTATATCAGCGCAGATCTTTGCAATCAGGTTTGGCTACAGCAGGCGGTGTTTTTATGACGGATGAGATTTATGCGGGCGATAGTTTGGTGATGAGTGGCGCCCAGATGTTGCTATCAGAAGAATTCAGATGGCAGATTGAGGGTGACGATTAGCCATGCTGTCGCATATTGTTGCCTTTTCTGTTCGGTTTCGTGGGGTTGTTGTTGCTTTAGCTGTATTACTATTAGCCTACGGTATTTATAAATTATCCAATTCCAGTTTAGATATTTTCCCAGAGTTTGCCCCCAAACAAGTGATTATTCAGACCGAGGCGCAAGGGCTGACTGCCGAGCAAGTAGAAGTGTTGGTTACACAAGCACTTGAAAATGGCTTAGGGGGTCTGGCAGGAACACAATCCATTCGTTCACAATCTATTCCTGGATTGTCTGTGGTCATTCTGACATTTTATGACAGCACCGATATTTATCTGGATCGTCAGTTGGTCTCTGAACGTTTGTTGGCATTAAATAAGGCATTACCAGAGGGTATTGGTCCACCGCTAATGGTGCCACTGGAGTCATCATCAGGCACGATTATGACAATAGGTTTAAGTTCGGACAGCCATGATTTAATGGACTTAAGAGCCTTGGTTGATTGGACCTTATCGCCCAGACTATTAAATGTCGAGGGCGTGGCTGATATTAATGTATTTGGTGGAGATAAAAAGCAGTTACAAATTCAGCTTGATACCGATAAATTAACACGTTTAGGCATCGCTATTGATGAGGTGACCCAAGCGGCAAAACTGGCTACCGGCATAATGGCAAGCGGTCATATTGAAAACAGTAACCAACGGATGATGTTGAGTATCAGAGGCCAACCAATGACGGCTGAGGATTTGGCAAAAGTCGTATTACGTTATAGCGAGAGTGGCTCCGTTTTGTTAGGAGATGTGGCAACGATTGTTGCAGCACCGGCGGCTGCGATTGGTGGGGCAGCTATTGGCGGTAAACCTGGTGTGGTGTTGATGGTGATCGGTCAATATAAAGCAAATACATTGGCGGTTACTCGTGGTGTTGAAGCTGCTTTAGCAGAGTTTAAAAGTGGTTTTTCTGCTGATGGCATTACCTTACATGACGATTTATTTCGTCCAGCTAATTATATTGAATCTTCATTAACTAATATTCGTGAACATTTATTAGTGGGCGGTGGTTTAGTGATGTTGGTGCTGATGTTATTTTTGTTTAATTTACGCACAGCCTTAATTTCAATCACCGCCATTCCTTTATCACTATTTACAGCCTTAATTATCTTGCTAGAAATGGGCGTTAATATCAATATTATGGTGCTCGGTGGATTGGCCATCGCCCTGGGCGAAGTGATTGACGATGCTATTATTGATACCGAAAATATATTTAGACGTTTGCGTGAAAATGCGGTGTTAACAAAACCAAAGTCAACGACAGAGGTCGTTTTTAATGCCTCGATGGAAGTACGTAGTTCTGTGGTGTATGCCAGTTTTATTGTGATGTTGGTCTTTATTCCTTTATTAACCTTAAGCGGGGTGGCAGGGCGGATGTTTCAGCCATTAGGTGAAGCCTATATTTTGGCAATATTTGCTTCATTAGCAGTAGCCTTAACCGTCACACCTGCCTTATGCCATATATTGTTAACACGCTGGGGAAGTTTAAGTGATAAAGAGCCGCCACTGGTACGCTTACTTAATCCGATCTATGGCTGGGTATTGGGCCTTGTGAGCCGTTTTCCAAAAATCACGTTTGCTAGTGTGATGCTTTTTTGTTGTGTGGGATTAGCTATTTTACCTTTATTAGGTGGTCGCTTTCTACCTGAACTACGCGAGGGTCATTACATTATTCATACGGCGAGCATACCGGGTACATCAATCGCCGAGTCATTACGAATTGGCGGCCAGATAGAAAAACGAGTGGCTGAAATAGAAGGGGTACGCTCAACCTCTCAATGGGCAGGTCGGGCTGAACGTGGCGCTGATACATTTGGCACACATTACAGTGAGTATGAAATTGACTTAGAGCCAATGGATGGGACCGAGCAACAAGCGATATTAGACCAGATCCGTGATCTATTAGAAGCCTTTCCTGGTATAAATTCTGAGGTGAATACTTTTTTAACCGAGCGCATTGATGAAACTATTTCAGGTTATACCTCGCCGGTGGTAGTTAATGTTTATGGTAAAAACCTGACTGAACTTGATCATAAGGCTCAACAAATTGCCGCTGTGATGCGAGATATAGATGGTGCAGCCGATGTGCAATTAAGAGCACCAGCAGGCGAACCACAATTAGAAGTACGATTAAAACTGGATGAATTAGCCTATTGGGGTTTAAAGCCTGCTGATGTAATGCGCACCGTTCAAACTGGCTTTGAAGGTGCGGTTGTTGGTCAGGTAAGGGAAGCTAATCGGGTATTCGATGTGGTGGTTGTATTGCCCGCAGCTCAACGTAAACAACCGGATGATGTGGCTAATTTACCCATTCAAACCTCGGCAGGTGTTATATTGCGCTTGCAAGATGTGGCGACGATCAAGCAAATTGCGGGGCGTTATATGATTTTACATGCTGGCGCTCAGCGATTACAAACGGTGACATGTAATGTGACTGGACGAGATTTGACGTCGTTTTTTGCGGAGTTGAAACAACGAGTACACAATGAAGTGATATTTTCAGCCGATATTTATCCTGAATTTACCGGTGCAGCGGTGGCTCAAGCCCAGTCACGAGAAGACCTGTTAGTGCACTCTGCATTGGCCGGTGTCGCCGTATTATTATTGCTTTATATAGCCTTGCAAAGCTTACGTAATATGGGTTTAGTTTTAATCAATCTACCCTTTTCGCTAGTGGGTGGTGTGATTGCCGTCTTGTTGACCAATGGTGTGTTATCGATAGGATCAATGGTCGGTTTTGTCACCTTATTTGGAATTACATTACGTAACTCGATTATGTTGGTATCGCATTACCAATATTTAGTCGTAGAGGAAGGCGCACAGTGGAATGCTGACACGGCAATTCGCGGAGCAAAAGAACGTCTACCTTCTATTTTAATTACAGCTTTAGTCACGGCATTAGCGATGTTGCCGATTGCAATGAACTCCGATAGTCCTGGCCGAGAAGTAATGGGGCCAATGGCGAGTATTATTATTGGTGGTTTGATTTCATCAACGCTACTTAATTTACTGGTATTGCCAAGCATTATGCTGCGCTATGGTAGATTTGAGAAGTGATTAACTTGTGCAATGACGGGTTAATCATCTCGTTTAGCCACAATGAATGCGGCAGCGATAATGAGTCCAACAACAAGTAAAAACAATAAATCAAGCACGCTGAGATAAGCTAGTAGAGATGATTTAAGCGCTAATTAGTAATAGCAAACGTTTCGATGCCTTGATTTCTACGAGCAGAGAAAAACTGATAAATCTGTTTAAGTTCAACCGGCGAAAAGTGAATTAAAATGAGTTGCTGGCCAGGATGAATGAGGTTGGCATCTCGTCCCATGCTGCGAGTTTTCAAGTTGTAAACAAAGCTATTATCAACCTTGTTATTGAGTATTTTCCCCAGAAAAGAACTGAAACCTGAAGGCAGCTTTTCATCAGCATCAGCAGGGATAATGGCTTGGATCATCTCTTTATTAAGTGCGATACCCTCTATTTGTAAGCCGTGTCTAAATTTATCAATCAAACCTGTTTGAACAATACCCCATAAACCCTGAACATCATGTTCTGTCACCCGATGCAAATAAAATAAGGCATCGTCTGTTAGCGCGTCGGATTGGGTGATCTCTTTTAAGGTCACTGCTTTCGAACCATGTGAAATGGTGGCTATTAATGGCTGATCGTCTGCCAGTGATATATTTTTCAGATCACCGACAGTCGTTTCTATGCGGTGTTGTTGTGACACCAGCTGAATTATTGCTGAATCCAGTACTAGATCTTTTTGAGACAATAAGTCAGCAAGAGCAGCACTTATTTGTATGCCATCAGCGTTGATGATGGTGATGGTGGCTGTTTTATCTTCTAATGAGTCACTGAGCTTCGCCAGCGTTGTTTCTACTTTTTCATGAGTCACATATTTTAGCGTCAGTGGTGTTTCGGGGTTTAGACGTTGATCATCAATGAGTGTTTTTTTAGTTGTCGCGACATATTCGAGATCAGGCAAAACGATAACGCTGTCATGGCGAACAAATTTATCTTCATTTTCATTGATAGTGATAAATTCATCGGTGGTTGCCAGGTTTTTGACAAAAATGTCGGCCTCTTGCTCGGTGATTTGTTCACTGTTGGGTGCGTCAGCTGTGGGGGTAATGATGGTTAATGGTGTTTCGATAATTTCAATAGCAGGGCTAACATTATGTTCTATTCGACTGGATTTGAGATCCGTAAACAATAAGTAGGCGATAACAGCTAACACAAGTAGCGCAAGGAAGGCTGGAGTCAAAGAAGGTTTAGGAGACGATGTTGCCATAGTGGTAGCCTTATTTGTGACGAGAAATACTGATAGTGCAAAGACTTCAGAATAAGCCATTCAGTGTTTGATGATCAAGTCGACGACACCAAGGGACATCATCAGCAAAATGATTCAGTTGGCGCAGAAGTTGTGAAGCCTGCTCTAGCTGGCTAATGGCGATGATTGGAAGTTGTTGTTGCAAAATAACGACAAGCAGATTTTTGTCTGTTTGATTATTCTTTAGACTAGTTAATAGCGACTTGACCAGTACTTTAAGATCGGTTTGGGCCAGTAAACTAGGAATACTTTTAATAAGCAAAGCCTTAGGTTGTGGGTCTAATTGTAGGCCTATGTCTGCTAGTAATGCCTTATGCTGAGTAGCAAGTTCAATTAAATCATTATCGATGGGTACAGTAAGAGGAACCAAAATGGGGCGAGAACTCAATGTATTAGTGTCAATGGCATGTTGTAGTTGCTGTCGGCGAAGTTGTTGTTCGGCTTGTTGAAGATCAATGATCATTGATCCCTGCGAAGACTGGGTAATGACATAGCGCTGCTCGAGCAAAACAAGGGCATGTCCAAACTTATCCTGCGACAACTGTTTAGACTGGGCAGGCTTTATAGCAGGTAGTGGGTTTTGTCTTGCTTGCGCAGGGATATAAGCTGATGTTAAAGCTGCGGTATTAGTATGAACAGGGGGGGAGGGCTTATGGCTAACTAAGGCCATTTCTGCTCCTGCCATCTCATGGCTGAGAGTTTCTTCGACTGCACGGGTCAATAAACCATGAATTAAGCGTGCATCACGAAAACGAACTTCATGTTTGGTCGGGTGGACATTAATATCAACACGATCTAGGGGAATGGTGAGATATAACACATAAGCGGGCTGACGGCCTGCAGGGATCTTATCCATATAAGCTTGGCGGATAGCATGAGTAATCACCCGATCTCGTATAACTCGACCATTGATGAAAAAATATTGGACATCAGTTTGTGGGCGATGAGCCTCTGCCTTTCCTAGCCAGCCTTTAAGATGAATGTTATCAAAGTCTTGCTGAATAAACAGACTATTATGTATAAAATTTTTGCCACATATTTTAGCAATACGTTGTTGCTGTTGCTCAAGGCTAATCGCTGCTGGTAACTTTAAGCTAGAATTAGCCGATAAAACACAATGAAAACCAACCGTAAATTGACTTAGTCCTAAACGATGTAGGGTGGTTAGAATATGATTTGATTCTGTTTTATTGCTGCGAAGAAAATGTCGTCTGGCCGGTAAATTAAAGAATAAATCGCGAATTTCAACTGAAGTGCCTTGTGGATGTGCCGCTGGGCTCATAGTGCTAGTTTC
Source organism: Gammaproteobacteria bacterium (assembly GCA_034110895.1). Classification (GTDB taxonomy): domain Bacteria; phylum Pseudomonadota; class Gammaproteobacteria; order Nitrosococcales; family Methylophagaceae. Next base: position 11,678 of record JAWUYH010000023.1, read on the forward strand.
ATCGCCAGTAAGCTGCCAAGCACATTCACTATCAGCCTGACGCGAGATCAGGGTTAAACGTGATACCGAGCTAATACTAGGCAAGGCTTCACCACGAAAACCTAAACTAGAAATATGGCTTAACTGTTCACTCGAATGGAGTTTGCTGGTGGCATGGCGACTAAGCGCTAGTGCGAGATCTTCTGGGTGAATGCCTTGACCATTATCACGTACACGGATGAGCTTATTTCCGGCACCTTCAATATCAATATAAATTTGATCTGCGCCTGCATCGAGACTATTTTCAACCAGTTCTTTGACGACAGAAGCTGGTCGTTCGATAACTTCACCCGCTGCAATTTGGTTGGCAAGGTGTAAGGGCAAAGCGTAAATGCGTTGTATATCTGACATATCACTCATTTTAACAGCATCAGCATAATGGAATACACTCAAATAAACTGAAGTTATGCATTAGCTAAACGACACCCCCAACCTGTTGCTTGTTGTCGTTTCAAGGGATCAGCAGTATGTCGCCAACATTAATATTCGAACGACTCAAGTTGTTGTTCGTTTTTAGCGCTACCATGCTAATCTGATAACGTTGTGCTATGGTGCTTAAGGTATCACCACGACTGACAATATGCTGCTGCTGCAAATTGGAACCCGGTAAAGGATTACGCCTAAAATAATTAATGATCCCTGACAATATTGCCCGAGCTATCTTATTTTGATGACTCGGTGTGTTTAATTTTCGTTCTTCATTAGGATTAGAAATAAAGGCAGTTTCAACTAGTATTGAAGGGATATCTGGTGATTTCAAGACAACAAAAGCGGCCGATTCAACCCGTTTTTTATGGACATTGCCAACACGTTTCAGGCCAGCTAACACTGTATTGGCAACCTCAAGGCTGGCTTCTAAGCTAGCTGTTTGAGATAAATCAAGTAACACCGATGCCAGCATGTCATCTTTATCTTCTAAACTAATACCACCGACTAAATCAGCAGCATTTTCTTTGTCAGCCATCATTTGTGCCGCTTCACTACTGGCGCCACGTTCAGATAAAACAAATACTGAAGCGCCTTTTGCCTTCGAATCTCTAAAGGCATCGGCATGAATGGAGATAAACATATCCGCTTTATTAATGCGTGCTCTTTTTATGCGTTGACGAAGTGGCAGAAAAATATCTTTATCGCGGGTTAAATAAGCACGCATACCCGGTTCTTTATTGACTATTTTAGCTAAGCGTTTAGCCACAGACAGAACAATATCTTTTTCTTTAGTGCCATGTTTTCCTACTGCACCTGAGTCTTGGCCACCATGGCCAGCATCAATAGCAATAATAATATCGCGTCTGACCATCGATTTTTTAGATTTACTAATGGTTGCTACGGTAGGTTTTTGAGGATTAACTTTAGCAGGATTGACTGTAGCAGCTGTTGTTTTACGGGCTTGTGTAGAAGCTGTCACTGCCTTTTTGAGAGGTTTTTCAGCTGGCTTTATGGTGACAGCTGCTTTTGTGTTTCGCTTTTTCAAATCGCGTAAATCTAGCACAAGGCGATGAGGAAAGTTCTCATTCGGTTTTAAAGTCTGGGTTGAAAAAACGACTTTATGATCAAGATCGAGTACTAAGCGCAAGCTGCTTTTATTCCACTTGGCGTGACGGATACTATGGATAGGGCTGTTGACTAATTTAGGTAATGGAAGGGGCCCATTTTGTAGAGTATTTTTTAAATCAATAACAATACGATCAGGGTTTTCCAAAGAGAATATTTTGAATTGGAACGCGCTATTAAGATCGATAACAAGGCGAGTATCACTATCCGCTTGTGATAAGCGTATGTTTTGGATACTTGTCGACCAGGCGTTGATGCTGGTAATGAGTAAGATGAGGCCCAAGCAGAGACGGAGCATTATTATATTCCTGCACTATTCTAATAATGCTAGTGTGTATTTTTTTAATATAAAAATCAAGTTTCTTTTATATTAATAAGGGGATAGCGGTTAAAGCTGAATTAAATATTAAGATTATTAGTCAGTTTAATAGCGCTAGAAGACAATGGCACTAAGTCTGCAATACGTGCATTATCTTGATAGCTAAAAGTAATAACAAGATCAGCTTGAGGTAATAAAGGCTCACCCTGTTTAGCCCATTCGATTAAACAAATTGCATACGGGCTAAAATAATCGTCGAGACCCAAATATTCTAATTCTTCAGGATCTGCTAGACGATAGAGGTCAAAATGAAATATCAGTCGATTTGCTACATCATAACGTTCAACAAGGGTGTAGGTAGGGCTTTTTACATTGCCTTGATGTCCCAAAGCTCGTAAAAATCCTCGGCTAAAGGTCGTTTTACCTGCACCTAATTCACCTTCTAAATGAATAACAAATAATTTTTCAGGGCAGATGTTTGCAATACACTTACCTAGGTTAAGAGTGGCGACTTCATCTGCTAAGTAAATCTGCATAGAATAATTAAACCTTAAAACAATATGTTAAAAAATAAGATTAGCAAGATGACGAAGATGAGGCATCAAGTCCATGGCTAACATGCCACGTTCACCATCTTGTTCCGCCGCTTTATCACCAGCCATACCATGTAAGGTGACACCAATACAGGCCGCTTCCATAAGAGTGAAATTCTGTGCCAACAAACCACCAATTACACCTGCCAACACATCGCCCATACCACCACTGCCCATACCTGGGTTACCCCATGTTGAGAGACGTATAGGTGTTTGGCCATTGGATATCAAGGTACCTGAACCTTTGAGCACAACAATGCCGCCATAACATTTTTGTAATTCTCTGACGGCATGAAAACGATTAGCCTGGATCTCTGCTGATGTACACTCTAATAAACGTGCGGCTTCACCGGGATGAGGTGTCAAAATCCAATGATCATAGTGTTGCGGGTTTTTACTCAATATATTGAGTGCGTCGGCATCAACCACCATCGGTAAATTGCTGGTAATCGCTTTTTTGAATAATGCTTGAGCCCATTCGCTTTGACCTAGACCTGGCCCCACCGTTAAAGCATTAGCACGTTCAATCATCGCATCAAGATCATTTACATCCTCAACTCCGTAACACATTAATTCTGGACGCGATTGATTGAGTATTGGGCTGTGAGCAGCGCGGGTAGCAATACTGGTTAAACCTGCACCAATTCTAGCTCCAGCTTCTGCCGCTATTCGTGCCGCCCCAGACATACCATGATCGCCACCAATAATTAATAGGTGACCATAAAGACCTTTATGGCCTGTACGCTCACGAGGCGCTAAACAGGCACCATCATTCTCAAGACTGACTCGGCGGGCAATAGGAGTGACTTCCTTGTATATAGCTGACGGAATTTGTAAAGAATCAAAACAGACATTACCGCAATAGTTAGGGCCTTCGCCAGTAAATAAACCTTTATGAAGGCCAATGAAGCTTAAGGTAAGTGTTGCTTTAACAGCAACACCTAGAGCATTGCCATGATCAGCATGTAAGCCAGAAGGAATATCCAAAGATAAAACAGGGACCCGTTTTGCTGCTTGATTAATGGCGATAATTATTCTTTGATAATCACCACTACATTCTCTATCTAAGCCATGGCCAATAAGGGCATCAACAATCACATCGGTAGATGGCAGGTTTTGGTCAAAAGGGTGAATTTCTGCACCTGTGATAAGCAGTGCATCACGTGCTGCAATGCTTTCAGTGCTCATTTTTGTTTGATCGCCGACCTGAATCACTGAGACACGATAATCACTTGCCAGTGCTTGTGTTGCCAGCTCAAAACCATCACCACCATTATTGCCTGTGCCGCAGATAACTAATAATCGCTCAGCTTGGCCCCAATGATTTTTAATTGATGACAAGGCCGCTGCGCCAGCTCGCGCCATTAATTTGGCTGCAGAAATGTGATGTTGTTCTATAACAATCTGTTCTAATTCACGAGACTGGTCAGCAGTATATAAATCATGGGGCAAGTTAAGCATAGGCTTTTATTCCGATGTATAAACATGAGTGTTCTACTATAATAGCCTGCATGGAAGAATTAAATACAGTAGTAGCGATGAGCGAACTACATGAAAAAATGCAAGCTTGGGCAAAATCGTTTGGTTTTCAGCAGCTTGGCGTGAGTGATATTAACTTGGCCGATAGCGAAGAAAAATTACTCAAATGGTTAGAAGCTGGTTTTAATGGCTCAATGGCTTATATGTCTCGCCATGGCACTAAACGTACCCGTCCTGATGAGTTAGTGCCTGGTACTGTTAGAGTAATCACATTACGTATGGATTATTGGCCTGAAGCCGCAGTGGAGCCATGGTCGGTGTTAGCTGACGATAAGCTTGGATTTATTTCGCGATATGCACTAGGCCGTGATTATCATAAGTTGATGCGCAAACGTTTACAGCAACTATCAAACAAGATAGAGCAAGAGCTAGGTGATATGAATTATCGAGTATTTTCTGATAGTGCGCCAGTGATGGAAAAAGCCTTGGCAGAAAAATCCGGTATAGGCTGGGTAGGCAAGCACAGTAATATTTTGAATCGTGAACATGGCTCCTATTTCTTTTTAGGCGAAATATATACAGATTTACCCTTACCACTGACCGCAGCAACCACCGAACATTGTGGATCCTGCACTTCATGTATTGATGTTTGTCCCACCCAAGCGATTGTAGCACCATACCAAGTTGATGCTCGACGGTGTATTTCTTATTTTACGATTGAATCACGAGATGCTATTCCAGTTGAGTTTCGTTCTATGATGGGCAATAGAATTTATGGCTGTGATGATTGTCAGTTAGTCTGCCCATGGAATAAATTTGCCCAAGCTACAGTCGAACCAGACTATTCACCTCGGCACGGACTAGATGCGCCACAATTAGTCGATTTGTTTGCATGGACGGAACAAGAGTTTTTAAGCAAACTTGAAGGCAGTCCTATTAGACGGATTGGTTTTGAAAGTTGGCTGCGTAATATCGCGGTGGCATTAGGTAATGCCAAGACCAGCGCCGATATTGTAGCGGGTCTAACTCGTCGACTGGATTATCCTTCGCCATTAGTGAAAGAACATGTTTTGTGGGCATTGGAACAACACCAAAAATAAGGTTGAGAGGGCCTCTACGAGGTATTGAGAGCCGACAAACTAGGGGTGTTATTCAGTATCAATAATGCCTTCAACGGGGTTTAAGTAACCCTTATCAACATACAGCGCCTGGGTTGCTTTCGCTAACAAAGCCTGAATGTCATTGCCATTATCTGGATAAATAGCCATGCTAATGCTGACACTTATTTGAATAGCGTAGCCATCAATAAGTAGTGTTTCAGCTAGCGATTTTTTTAATTTCTTAACCAGAACGTGAGCCTGACTATCTGCCTGTGTTAATTCATGCAAGCAGAGGACACTGACAGTGATTAGAAGCCCTAATTAGAGACACCTCAAAAAATAGCTGAGCCGGTCTTGTTGTGCCAATAATGCTTTGACTTGACCCAGTTTATAGTGAGAGTCGCTGATTGTTAATGGGCCAAATTTGACCTGATTACAGGCAGACAATAGATCATTGATCACAAGTGTTTGTTGAAAAGGACCCGCTAACGGATAGTTTGGCGCTAATAATATAGATGTTGGTTTGCTAGCGCTTAGAAGAATCGTTTCAGCGTGGACAATAGAGATGAGGCCAAACAATATCAATAAAATAGGTGTTGACCCTAATATAATGAGCGACTGTATCTTCATTATTTACATCATCCTATTCCATCCATGAACAGTTGTACTGATCTTACTATTGTAGCTATTACAACTATTGTTTATTCAGGTAGTTTAATAAAATGTTCGCGATAATGCTGTAATTCACGGATCGAATCTTTTACATCATCCATCGCCAAGTGAGACCCATTTTTCTTAAAGCTTTTTTCTACTTTAGGTGCCCAACGGCGAGTCAATTCTTTTAGTGAGCTGACATCAAGGTTGCGATAATGAAAAAAGGCTTCGAGTTCAGGCATCAATCGCGCCATAAACCGTCGATCTTGGCAAATACTATTGCCACACATAGGTGATGTTCCAGCAGAAATATATTGTTTTAGGAACTCAAGTGTTTGTTGTTCAGCTTCAGCTACAGTTACGATGCTATTGCGGATCCGCTCAACTAATCCAGAACCACCATGTTGTTTGGTATTCCACTCATCCATACCGGCTAAAATATCATCAGGCTGGTGGATGGCTATAGTAGGCCCCTCTGCCAAAATATTCAGATCGGCATCTGTCATGATAGTAGCGATCTCAATAATCTGGTCATTATTGGTATCAAGACCGGTCATTTCTAGATCAATCCAAATGAGATTTTTTTTATTTTTAGCCATAATATCTGTCTTTTTGTAAATGAGAGAATGAACTTACTTGCCACAGATTGTATCAAAGGCTAACCTGCATGACATGTTTGAAATTTTTGGAATAAATAAATGAACGAATTTACTTGGGTTTTTCTCGCCGCACTGGCATTGATGATTAGCATTGAGCTATGGTTATCATTAAGACAAGGCAACTATGTACAAGCTAATAGAGGGGAGGTACCTAGCGCATTTAAAGAGCAAGTTAAGTTGGCCGCCCATCAAAAAGCAGCCGATTATACGGTGGCGAAAGGCAAACTCAATAGAATAGAAAATGTATTTGGTGCTATTTTATTACTCCTTTGGACATTAGGTGGCGGATTAGCGCTGTTATCTGATGCTTGGCAGAGTTTTGAGTGGTCTCCAACCTTAACCGGGGTGGTATTTCTACTGAGCTTTTTTGTGATAGGTTCATTGTTAGACTTACCTCTATCATGGTATCGCACCTTTGTTTTGGAGCAACGCTTCGGTTTTAATAATAATACACCTGCTTTATATTTAGCGGACTTATTTAAACAAACCTTATTAATATTACTTATTGGCGCACCTTTAATTTGGGGCGCATTAACATTAATGGATAATACGGGCAAATACTGGTGGTTATATTTGTGGGCCGCCTGGATAGGTTTTGCCATTATAATGATGTGGGCCTATCCGGCTTTTATTGCGCCTTTATTTAACAAGTTCACCCCCTTACAAGATGAAAGCTTACAAGCACGTGTTGAGGCATTATTAGCTCGCTGTGGTTTTAAAAGCCAAGGCATTTATGTAATGGATGGCTCGCGCCGTAGTGGCCATGGCAACGCGTATTTCACCGGTTTAGGCAATAACAAACGTATTGTGTTTTTTGATACTTTATTAAAAACATTAAACGAAGATCAAATTGAAGCAGTATTAGCACATGAGCTGGGTCATTTTCGTCGTAAGCATGTTATTAAAAATATGGCTGTAATGGCTTTATTAAGTTTAATAGGTTTAGCTATTTTGGGTTGGGCATCTGCAGAAACGTGGTTTTACAGCGGTTTAGGTGTTAATACTCAATCTGATGCGATGGCCTTGATGTTATTTATGATGGTTATTCCGGTCTTTAGTTTCTTTTTGCATCCAATGATGACCGGATTATCACGTAAATATGAATATGAAGCGGATGCTTATGCGGCCTCGGTGGCAAATGCTGATGATCTGATCACCGCTTTAGTTGCCCTGTACCAAGAAAATGCCAGCACCCTAACCCCGGATCCCTTAGTATCTGCTATTTATGATTCACATCCGCCGGCGAGTTTACGTATTGCTAATTTGCAAGCAAGCAAGGCGTGATTAGATCGACACTGCTGGTGGCGGTACTGCTTGTGTTATCACCTTTGGTGATGGCGCAAGCTAAAGGCTTACACGATGCTAGCTGTTTACAATGCCATGCTTCGTTAACAGGCGGTAAACCAACAACGCTTTATACGCGTGCAGATCGAAAGGTAAAAAGCTTGGCCAGCTTGCAGCAGCGTGTTAAAGGCTGTGCTATCGCTGCTGATGCTAATTGGTCAGATAGTGAACGCACATTGGTTGTCAACTTTTTAAGTGCAGCTTTTTATCACTTTTGAGTTAATTCAGCAAGCTTGGCTAAATCTATCGCACTCAATAATCTATCTCGCTTGACGGGCACGTTTTAGGGTTAACTTTGTTCAGGGATTTTAATCGCTAGTGGTTCTCTGGCTAATTTTCCATCTTTTGCGATTCAGGCCTTGCTCAGAAAAACGTTTTATATTTAAGGGTTAGCTTATGATTTCTACAGTTAACTTTATGCTACTTAGCTAATAGTGACTAGATTACGTCCCTGATTTTTTGACTGGTATAAGGCCTTATCAGTACGATCTATAATAGTGGATGGTGAATCATCTTTTCGCAACATGCTCAGACCGACTGAAACGGTAACCCGTTCGATGTACTCTTCTTGACCTTTCTTTTTTAAACGACTATCAGCAAGCGTCAGCCGAATCTTATCAGTGATTTTTTGTGCTTCGTCAAGCGAGATATTCATCAAAAGCATGGCCATTTCTTCACCACCAAAACGGGCAACAAGATGATTCGCACCGGCATGATTTTGAAGTAAACCTGAAAAGTACTGTAAAATTTTATCGCCTAAAACATGGCCATAAGTATCATTAATATTCTTAAAATGATCCAGATCAAAAAGTGCTAAAGCAATGTTGGGTTGAGGCCGCTCACAGAGTTCATTTAATTCGTGGTTAAACGCCCCTCGATTTAATAAACCGGTCAAACCATCTGTTCGTGACGCTTCTTTGACGGTTTCCAATTCAGCTTTGAGTTTGGCAATTTCTTGAGATGAGGCTGCAAGGTCTTTTTTAAGATCTTGACTTGCTTTTGTCAACATCTGTGTAGAAGCAAGAATATCGCTGACTACATTATTAAGCTCGTTAATATCACGACACCTATTCAGTAAGACTTTGCTATTGTTTAGTTCGCTAATAGAGTGCGCAGTATCTGCTTCAGTCTTATTAATATTACCTAGAGTATTGTCTACGACCAGTTTCAAGCCATTATGGGTTGATTCAAGACGTTCAGGCATACCCATCAATACGTGTTTTTCGAACAATTGTTGAGTAAACTCAGTTGAGATAGGTAACTTATTATGGAGTCGGGTGTTAATTTCTTCGACTAAAAGAAAGTTTTCACCTGATACATATTCATACCAAACTGCATAATTAGAAGGGTTAACAGGAATTTTATATTTGTTAATCAGTGGCAATGCTTGCCTAAGATTTTCTGATGCCTTTTGCATCGGATCTTGATACCTAGGCGGAAATGATGATGTATATTCCATTATAACTCTCTCTAAAATATTACGATGTAAGGTGTTATTCCTATCTCTGAGTTATAAAGTACGCTTACACAGGGTCTATGTAAACAATTTTTTGTTATATTTAAGTAAGATACAGCAATAAGCTTGGAAATGGATTAGGTATTTAACCTTTCTTATTATCCGGTTTTAGATGAAAGCACAATAAAACAAGCCAAAAAAACAGCTTGGCACAAACTCTGCATTAGCCTAAGCAACCTAGCTACTTGGAGAGTAAATATGAAATATTTGATACGATTTTCAGCAGTAATCGGCCTAATATTATTGACGTCCTGTACCACTACTACCGTCAAACGTGATCCTGAATATGCTGCTGCTAGGCCAGTAGCAGTACCTGATCCACCCAAAACAGATGGCGCTATTTTTGATCTAGGTACTAACATTTCTTTGTATGAAGATTATCGTGCCCGTCGTGTTGGCGATATCTTGACGGTGAACTTAGATGAAGCCACTCGAGGCGAAAAAACATCCGCCACCATCATTCGTAAATTAAGTACAAACAGCGTGACCTCGCCTACGCTTCTGGGTTCTGCCTTAGAGTTCAGTACGCCTGGAATTTTCCCCTTAGCCAGTAATGATAATAATAATGGGGGGATGAATTTGGAATCTCAACATGATCTTAATGCCTTGGGTGACAGTGATTTAACCAATAGGTTAAGCGGTGATATCACCGTGTCAGTAATAGAAGTATTACCCAATGGCAATATGGTTATCCGTGGTGAGAAAGTGATGACAATTAACCAAGGTAATGAATATTTGCGAATTTCTGGAATGATTAGTCCGCGTGATATTGATAGCAATAATTCGATTTCATCAAAGCGAATTGCTGATGTTCAAATGTCTTATGTCGGTGATGGTCAAACCAATGATGCCAATGTTATGGGCTGGTTGGGTAGATTCTTTCTTAGTGCCTTGATGCCGTTTTAAAGGGAAATAATATGAAGATTAAAACAATATTAATCTCACTCGCCATGCTAGTTGCTTCATCAACAACATCAGCAGAGCGTATTAAAGATTTGGCTTCGATTGCCGGCGTGCGGAATAACCAACTTGTCGGTTATGGTTTGGTCGTGGGTTTAAATGGTACGGGTGATAAAACCCCTTTCACCGGTCAAAGTTTACGCAGCATGTTACGTGAATTAGGGGTGACCTTACCGCCGGGTACGGATCCAAGAAGCAAAAATGTCGCCGCAGTGACCATTCATACTGATTTACCCGCTTTTGTAAAACCAGGCCAAACCATTGATGTCACCGTCTCTTCTTTAGGAGATGCTAAAAGTTTGCGTGGGGGAAGTTTGATTATGACCCCGCTAAAAGGGGCCGACGGTAAAATTTATGCGATGGCACAGGGTAATTTAGTGGTGGGTGGTTTTGGCGCGGAAGCAGGTGATGGTTCACGGGTAACGGTCAACATTCCCAGTGCCGGCAGAATTCCCAATGGTGCAACGGTAGAGCGTAGCGTTGGTAACGCATTTAATGTGGGCGACCATATTATTTTAAACTTACATCAACCTGATTTTACCACTGCAAGTCGTTTGACTGACTCTATCAATTACACCTTGGGTAAAGGCACTGCACGCTCAATGGATGCATCATCAATTAAAGTTAATGCCCCGCGCGATCCTAGCCAACGGGTGCCATTTTTATCCTTGGTCGAAAACCTACAACTTAAGCCGGGTGAGGCCGCAGCAAAAATAGTGGTGAATTCTCGGACGGGTACCATTGTTATTGGTCAGCATGTGCGTGTCAGCCCTGCGGCGGTCACTCACGGTAATTTATCGGTCACTATTTCAGCCAATACTGAGGTGAGTCAGCCTAATGCCTTCTCTAATGGTGAAACCGTTATTGCACCTAACTTTGATATAGAAATTAGCGAGGAAGATAGCCGTATGTTTCTATTTGACTCTGGTGTGTCTTTGGATGACATTGTTAAAGCGGTCAATCAAGTGGGGGCTGCACCGGGTGATTTAGTGGCTATCTTAGAAGCCTTAAAACAGGCTGGGGCATTACGTGCTGAGCTGGTTATTATCTAATGTTTATTGTCAATCAATATGCTTATTTAGTGGTGGATGACAATAATAATCAGACTTATCTAGTCTGCTTAGGCTAAGTCATGGCCCTTAATACACATATTTCACAAACTGCGGTCGATTTTAAAGGCTTGAGTGAACTTCGCCGTTCTGCAACGGCGGATAAAACCGATCAAGAAACCCTAGAACAAGTCGCAGGCCAGTTTGAATCTTTATTTGTTGGCATGATGTTAAAAAGCATGCGCCAAGCCAGCCTAGGCAAGGGTATTTTGGATTCATCACAAAGTGATATGTACCGTGATATGTCTGATCAACAATTGGCAATGGATTTGTCTGCTAAAGGTGGTCTTGGTTTGAGGGAAGTCATTATGCGTCAATTAGGAGGCCAAATTGAATCTAAAATAAATACCGATGGTCAGGCAGAGGCTTATGGCATGGAGACAGTAAAACAGAGACCAGTATTACAATCAGTTGAAAATCCGGCTTTGATGCAAAAAATCTTGCTAGCAACACCTGAAGCAAAAATTCAAACCTTAACAAAACAATCAACCATTAAATTTGATTCGCCAGCCAGTTTTGTGCAGCAGCTATTACCTATGGCCAAACAAGCAGCCCAAAGAATTGGTGTCACACCTGAAGTTATATTATCGCAAGCCGCATTAGAAACAGGCTGGGGACAACATGTGATTAATAAGGCGGATGGAAGTTCAAGTTATAACTTATTTAATATTAAAGCAGACAGTCGCTGGCAGGGTGATCGTGCTGCCATCGGCACAGTGGAATATAGTGATGGTGTTGCAGTAAAAGAGCAGGCGCAGTTTAGATCGTATAACTCTTATCAAGACAGCTTTAACGATTATATTGATTTTCTACAAACTCAGCCTCGTTATCAAAATGCATTAAAACAGACACATGATTCAGAACAATTCATTGAGGATCTTCATAAAGCAGGTTATGCGACCGATCCTGATTATGCCGATAAAGTTAAAAAAATTATGAATAGTTCAACATTGGCACAAATCTCGCAAAAGTTAGAACATTCATGATTTTCGTCGATAAATTGACGGATAGAGGGCTTTAAAATGAGCATGTTAAATATTGGTACATCAGCACTTGTGACGACGCAGGCCTCGTTATCAACCACCAGTCACAACATCAGTAACGCCAATACCGAGGGCTTTAATCGCCAGCGGGTAGTGCAAGGCACCCAAATTTCCAGTTTTTCAGGTGGCTACTATATAGGTTCGGGTGCTCAGGTTGACTCGGTTGAACGTATATTTGACCAATTTTTATCTGATCAAGTACGTGTATTTACCTCACAAGAAAGACAATTTGATACCTTTAGCACCTTTGCTCAGCAAGTGGATGATTTGCTGGGTTCGCCTGAATTATCATTAAATTCTGGATTGCAGGGCTTTTTTGATTCAATACAAGATGTTGCTGATGATCCAACGTCTATTCCTGCTCGACAAGTTATGATAACTCAAGCTGATACCTTAGCAAATCGTTTTAATACCTTAGATACACAGCTAAATTCATTTAATGCACAAGTGAATGCTAACCTTGAAACCGAGGTTAATAATGTCAATGTGCTTGCTAAAGGCATCGCCGAACTGAATCAAGTGATTATGGAATCAACAGGGGGGTCTAGAACACCACCTAATGATTTATTAGATCAGCGCGATCAATTGATCAATCTATTATCCAGCTATATTTCTGTGTCGACCAATGAACAAAATAATGGGGCGATTAATGTATTTATCGGTAATGGCCAAGGCTTAGTAGTAGGGCAGTCTGAAATCGCACTAAGCGTGGTGGTGGATCCCCTCGATGCCAGTCGAAGTGAAGTTGGTTATGGTCCGAGTGCTATTAATGTATCAGCACAGTTAAGTGGTGGTTCAATCGGTGGTTTATTGTCCGTTCGCCAAGATATCATTGCACCGGCACAAGCTGAAATTGATGCCTTAGCAGCCGGTATGATACAGGCTGTAAATGAACAGCATAGTGTCGGACTGACCATCGATGGTAATGCCGGCGGTAACTTCTTTGGGCCTAATGATGCCTTATTACAAGATGCAGGTAGTATCACTGTAGCAATAATAAGCCCTCGTGATATAGCTATTGCGCTGCCAGTATTAACGGCCACAAATACCAACAACACGGGCACGGCGACACTGAATATTAAAAAGGTGGATGGTTCAGATCCATTATTTGATCCGCTCAATCCATTAATTAGTGATTTGAGTTTCAGTTTTGATAGCAGCTTGATTCCCCCTGGATATACAGTATCGTATGCAGGTGAAACGGCCAGTATTGACTATAATTCAGCATCAGAGAACGGTAAATCATTTGATCTATCTCTACTCGTTTTTACAGGTACGCCTCCCCCGACCCCGCCAGCCTTAACCATCACATTGGCGGGTGTGCCTACCAATACCGATAATTTTACGGTAGGCAATAGTACCAATGGTGGTTTTGATTCTGTCGGTGACAACCGTAATGCACTGGCGCTAGGCGAACTACAACTGTCTAAAACACTCAATCAAGTCAATGGTAATGGGACCCAATCTTTTGGGGATGCTTATGGTATTTTAGTGGCCAATGTAGCCACTAGAACAAACCAATCTGATGTAGGGCAACAAACCCAAAAAGCGTTACTCGACCAAACTACTCTGCGTTATGAATCTATTTCAGGCGTAAATTTAGACGAGGAAGCGGCCAATTTGATTAAATTTCAGCAAGCTTTTCAAGCCGCATCGCAGATCATTACGGTATCTAATACCGTATTTGAAGCTTTGATCCGTGCAATGTAAAGCGAGGTAATTATTATGCGGATTTCTACAGCCCATCTCTTTGATCAAAACCTATCAGCCATGCTTGCCCAGCAAACAAAACTTGGTAAAACACAGCTTCAAGTATCAACTGGTGATAGGATTTTAAGCCCCTCAGATGATCCGGCAGGCTCGGTGCAACTATTGAATTTACAACGTGAAGTGAGTTTGTCCGAACAAAATATGGCCAATGCTGATAAAGCTGAAAATAAACAGATGATCCAAGAAGGTGTGCTAGACAGTACCACCAGTATATTGCAAAGGGTTCGAGAACTTGCTGTACAAGGTTTAAATGCGACTAATACCCAAGCAGATAAGCAGGGAATAGCCTTAGAAATAAACCAGTTGAATCAGCAGCTTTTGGCATCTGCTAATACACGTGATTCAAATGGCGACTACCTGTTTTCTGGTTTTAAATCTGCTACCCAACCTTATGCCAATGTTAATGGTGATTATCAAGGTGATGAAGGCCAGCGTAATATAAAAGTTGGTGAAGGGGTATTAATAGCGACCAATGATCCTGGCAATAGTGTGTTCGAAGCCCCGATCATTGCGACCACCACTAGCCGCAGCCTGAGCCCCGTTATAACAGCCAATATTACTAATAGTGGAGACGGCACGGTTGGGATCAGTAATTTCAGCGGGGGGAGTGCTGTTTTCTCAGAAACTTTTACCTTTGATGGCACTAATTTTGTCGATGGAGGCGGAACGATTTACCCTTATACCGCACCCGGACCAAGCAGTTTCAATTTAACCACACCACCGATGACCGTTACCTTTAGTGATACGCCAATAAGTGGAGATGCATTGACTGTCAGCAGTGGTCTTGGCACAGGTCAAGCTGAAATTATCATTGACTCAGGCAGCGGCGAAACATTTTCACCGATAAGCCTGACTTATCAAGCTGAAATAATAGCCAATCCTGTGGCCACGCCGACACCGATTGTGGGAGTACCGGCGCAATATCAAATATCAGATGGGACGAACAGCGTGACGGTAGATTATGTTGCTGGCATGTCTATTGATTTAAGTGAGCTTGATCCTAACTTTACATCACTGACGCTTAACTTAACGGGTAGCCCTGAAGAAGGTGACCAAATCGTTATAGAAAGAGCCCAAACAGACGCCAGTCAATCAATGTTCAAAACGATTAATAACTTTGCCAATGCTTTGATTGCCAACAATATCGGCCCTAATAACTCGCCTAATAATGGCGATTTTTTAACCAATATCAGCGCCTCATTAAGCAGTGTTATTAACGCACGTGCCAAGGTAGGGGCACGACTGAACTCTATAGAGCAACAAAATCAAATCAATGAAGGTGTGTCCATTAATATGCAAAAAGCCTTGTCACAAATTAAAGATTTAGATTATGCCGAAGCTGTTTCACGCTTAAGTTTGCAGATAACAGGTTTACAAGCCGCCCAACAATCATTTGCCAAAGTGCAGGGCTTAACCTTGTTTAATTATCTGTAGTTTGGCTTGTCACATTCGCCGTTAACTATTACCAAAGCTCAAATCACAGGCGGCCCATTAGAACAGATTACAAGCTTTGTATCAAAGCGTGAATATCTAGTGTGACAGCACCGGTTTCGACTACATCACTTTAGTGAGAAGAGTTAGTTTTAAGCCGTTGATTTAAAAATAAATTAAATTTGGCATGACCATTGCAAAACAACTTTCACACGATGGTTGTCTGTCAAAAAAACAACACAGCCACCATTGAGTTTATTATTAAATAGATATAAGGAAACATACAATGGCTTCAGTAATTAATACCAATGTTGCATCTTTAAATGCACAAAGAAATTTAACTTCGTCACAAAACGAGCTGGCAACCTCGCTGCAGCGTCTATCATCTGGCCTACGTATTAATAGTGCTAAAGATGATGCGGCAGGCTTGGCTATTTCAGACCGTTTCACCACCCAAATCCGTGGTTTAAACCAAGCTTCACGTAATGCTAATGATGCTATCTCATTATCACAAACCGCAGAGGGCGCGTTAGGCGAAGTGACCAATAACTTACAACGAATTCGTGAACTTGCGGTGCAATCTGCCAATGCCACTAACTCATCATCTGATAGAGCAGCACTCGATTTAGAAGTACAGCAACGTTTATCTGAAATTGACCGTATTTCAAGTCAAACGGCGTTCAACGGCCAAAAAATCCTCGATGGCACCTTTGGTAATGCTGCCTTCCAAGTCGGCGCTAATGTTGGTGAAACTATCTCTATCGATTTAACCACTAGCATGCGGCCCACCAGTATTGGTCAGATTGCAACGGCGAGTTCTGTTGATTTAGATACGCTTATTTCAGATGTAAGCCCTGCAGTAGCTGGTTCATACACTTCTGGTCAATTATCAAGTCTTGATTTTTCAGAGGCAGCTTCTGCTCAGGCTGAAGCCAGTTCTGCTGTCTTTACTTTGAGTAGTTTAACTGTTGGCGCGTCAACTGATGTCACTGTTGGAGGAAATGCGATAACAGTAGATGCTGCTACATACGGTAGTGAAACAGCATTAGTTGCTAATATCCAGACACAACTTGATGCTGCGGATAATGGTGAGTTTACGACAACATTTACAGGTACTGTTGGCGGTGGCGACTTTGATGTAACAATAAGTCGTACAGTAGGAGCGGATAGTCCAGATGCACTTACTGCAGTAGCCACTACATTAAGTAGTGCCAATGCACAAACGCTTGGCTTTACTGATGGTGCAGGAACAGCAGGGTCACCTGCTGTAGTAACCAGTAACTTAGGTTTTACTATTGATGGTGATACAGTCGCTGTCAGTACTGATTACACCGGCAACCAAGCAGGCTTGATTACAGAAATACAAGCTGATTTAGATGCGAGTAATCCTGGCCAGTATGTGGTTACAGCCGATGGTGCGGCAGGCTTTAGTATTACAACTGCAGTAGCCGGCGTAACCAATCCTGCCACAGCTGCCAGTTTTACGGTTAATAGCATTACTGGCGATGATGGTGGTACGGTGGTTGCTGGCGCTGATATCGCTGCCGCCGCATCATTTACCGTATCAGGTGACTTTAGTATTCAATTGGGTGATTCAACTGCGGTCAACGTCGCAGATGCAACGTATACCTCAGCGCAAGATTTAGTGGATGCAGTGAACACCGCGTTAGCCGGTAATGCGAGCGCCTCGTTAGATGACCAAAATGTAATGACAATTAACTCTAAGGATGCTATTACCATCACAGGTACGCAAGGCTTGGCAGCGATTACTTCTGGAACAGGCGGTGTTAACGCCTTAGCAGGTAACTTGTCAGGCATTGGTGTGACCGATGCGACTAACTCTAATGATGCGATTCGACGAATAGATTCTGCTTTAACGTCGATTAGTGATTTGCGTAGTACTTTTGGTGCGGTGCAAAACCGGTTTGAATCAACAATTAGTAACTTGAACACAGCAGTTGAAAATTTAAGCGCATCACGTAGCCGTATTATGGATGCAGATTTTGCGGCAGAAACCGCTGCCTTAACGCGAGCTCAAATCTTGCAACAAGCGGGTACAGCGATGTTATCGCAAGCGAATGCTATCCCGCAGAATGTCTTAACCTTGTTACAAGGATAAGACAGGCAATATTCCCTCTAGCTTCTACCTGCATATATTAAGGAGAAGCTAGGGCTAGAATATCGCCATTGTACCAACTCAAACATGATGGTCTATTGGATTGTACTGTCATGGTTAACTACCCGCAAACAAGCCGTCATATTTTGTCCGGCTTCCTGCCTTAAATAATTCAAGCTAAAATAAATAAAAAATGACTAAAGTTCGATGACTCGGTGTCGCTAACCTTACCGGAAGCAGTAAATACATCTCGTTTTAAGATGTATATCTGCTATTTACGAAAGGGTTGACACCCACTCACTATGGAGAAAATGTTATGGCTTCAGTAATCAATACTAACGTTGCATCATTAAACGCACAAAGAAATTTAACGATGTCACAAGACTCACTAACTACATCGCTAGAACGTTTATCATCAGGCCTACGTATTAATAGTGCTAAAGATGACGCGGCTGGCTTAGCTATTTCAGAACGTTTCACCACTCAAATTCGTGGTTTAAACCAAGCCTCACGTAATGCAAATGATGCTATTTCATTATCACAAACTGCTGAGGGCGCCTTAGGCGAAGTGACAGGAAACTTACAACGAATTCGTGAGCTTGCGGTGCAATCTGCCAATGCCACCAACTCGTCTTCTGATAGAGAGGCACTCGATTTAGAAGTACAGCAACGTTTAAATGAAATTGATCGTATTTCAAGTCAAACCTCGTTTAACGGCCAGAAAATAATTGATGGTACTTTTGGTGATGCTGCCTTCCAAGTCGGTTCTAATGTCGGTGAAACTATCTCTATTGATTTGACCAGCAGTATGCGTCTAAGCAGTATTGGTCAGACGGCCGAGTCAACCTCTACCGGTAATTTAAATACGTTGGCAACCACAGATGCAGCGGGCG